>NZ_JANLNX010000084.1:0-22614 GCF_025466015.1 Pseudomonas sp. 5P_5.1_Bac1
CCCCCCCCCCCCCCCCCCCCCCCCCCCGGGCGCCCCCCCCCCCCCCCCCCCCCGCTCCTACAGAGGATTTTTTTGTGACGGGATCAGGCGCCGATCACCCCGCCATCCTCGCGCACAATCGCCATCACCGACGAGCGAGGCTTGCCGTTCGGCAAGTGCGCGGGGAAGGTCGAGCCGCCGGTTTCACCCGGGTGCTGGATGCCGACGAACAGGGTCTTCTGGTCCGGCGCGAAGGCGATACCGGTCACTTCACACGCCACCGGCCCGACCATGAAGCGACGGATTTCGCCAGTCGCCGGGTCGGCGCAGAGCATCTGGTTGTTGCCCATGCCGGCGAAATCTCCGACGTTGCTGTAGTCGCCATCCGTGAGGATCCACAGCCGGCCATCCGCATCGAAACCCAGGCCGTCAGGGCTGTTGAACATGTTCTGCGCGGTGACGTTGGTCGAGCCGCCCTTGGCCGCACCCGGATGCACCTCGGGGTTGCCGGCGACCACGAACAGGTCCCAGTCGAATGTCATCGAGGCGTGATCGTCCGCGGTTTCGCGCCAGCGCAGGATTTGGCCGTAGACGTTCTTCTCGCGTGGGTTGGGTCCGCCCACCGGTTGGCCTTCTTCGCCACGTTTGACGTTGTTGGTCAGGGTGCAATAGACCTGGCCGTCCTTGGGGCTGACCACGATCCACTCGGGGCGGTCCATGCGCGTGGCTTTGAGCAGGCTGGCGGCCAGGCGCGCGTGGATCAACACTTGCGCCTGGCTGGCGAAGCCGGCGGCGGCGTTGAGGCCGTTCTTGCCATGGCTCAGTTCCAGCCACTGGCCCTTGCCTTTGGGGTGCCCCGGATTGCCGTCGCCTTCATCGAAGCGCGCCACATACAAGGTGCCGTGGTCGAGCAGGTTGCGGTTGGCGGTGGGGTTTTTGTGGTCGATGCGGTCGCGGCTGATGAACTTGTAGATGAACTCGCCCCGCTCGTCGTCGCCCATGTACACCACCGCGCGGCCATCGCGGGTTTCGCCGAGGGCGGCGTTTTCGTGCTTGAAGCGGCCGAGGGCGGTGCGCTTGACCGGCGTGGACTTCGGATCGAACGGGTCGATTTCCACCACCCAGCCGTGGCGGTTCAGTTCGTTGGGGTTCTTCGCCAGGTCGAAGCGCGGGTCGTGCTGATGCCAGCCGACTTCCTTGCCGGTCACCGAGGCGCCGTAGCGTTTTTGCGCGGCATCGAACGCCTGCTGTGGGTCGCTGCTGCCGAAGCAGTCGGTGAAGTTTTCTTCGCAGGTCAGGTAGGTGCCCCACGGCGTCTTGCCGTTGGCGCAGTTCTGGAAGGTGCCGAGCACCTTGGTCGCGCTGTTGTCGGCGGCGGTGCGCAGCCAGGCGTCACCGGCGGCCGGGCCGCTCAGGCGGATTGGCGTGTTGCCGTGGATGCGGCGGTTGTAGGGCGAGTCCTCGACGAACTGCCACTGGCCGTCCTTGCGCCGCACTTCGATCACCGACACGCCTTCGGCAGCCTGGGCCTTGTGCACGTCTTCGGCGTTGGCGGGCTGGCCACCGTGGTCGAACAGGTAGCGGTAGTTGGTGTATTCGTTGTTGATCGCCATCAGCGCCCGGTGTTCATCGCCGGGGAAGGGGAACAGGCTCATGCCGTCGTTGTTGTCGCCGAACTGGATTTCCTGGGCCTTGGCCGTGCCCTTGCCGGACGGGTCGAAGGCTGGCGCCTTGGCGCTCAGCGGCTGGCCCCAACTGATCAGCACCGAGGCCTTGTAGCCCGGCGGCAGGCTGATGCCATCGGCGGTCGACGCGGGAATGCCGGCGAAGCCGAGCAGGGTGCTGCTGGCGGCGCTGACGCTATCGGCCAGCACGCTGCGGCTGAGGAGGTTGCCACCGAGAAACAGCGCCGCACCACACAAGGCACCGGCGCCGATGAAGCGGCGACGGCTGAGACCGACCAGTTGCTCAAGGTCGGTCAGTTGATTTTCTTCTAATAGGCTCATGACAGGCTTCCTGCGGTTTAGGCAGTCACCTTAATCAGCCGTTATGACATTTATATGGCGAATTTTAGACCGGTGTTCCGAGAAGAACGTAGGTCGGAAGGAAGCGAACCTGTACGACGTTTCCGACGCCAAGACCGTGGGTCCGCAGCCACTCCGGCTCGGCGAACGCACAGAGAATCTGCCCGCTGTTCAACGTCAGGCGCAGCTCGCTGGGGCCCTGTGGATCGTCGAGCAATTCTTCGATTTCCGCGTTCAGGCTGTTGCTGCCTTCGGGCACCGGTTCGTCGAGGGTGGCCAGTTCCAGCCAGCCGGCCTTGATCAGCGCGACCACCGCGGTGCCGATCTCCAGCTCCAGGCGATGGGTGCTGTCGTGGGTGATCTGCGCTTCGATGCGCAGACCGCCGGCGAGGGTCAGTTCGATGGTGTCGTTGCGCCCTTGCGGATGGATCGCGCTGACCCGGCCATGCAACTGGTTGCGCGCGCTGGTGCGCAGCATCAGGCGGCCGAGCAGGTCGAGGTCGCTGCTGTCCTCGGCTTCTTCGAGGATCTGCGCCTGCAGGATCTGCAGGCGTTGGTACAGGCGCAGCACCCGGCGTCCTTCATCCGACAGGCGGGCGCCGCCGCCGCCGCGGCCACCGGTGCTGCGTTCCACCAGCGGTCGGGAGGCGAGGTTGTTCAGTTCGTCGATGGCGTCCCACGCGGCCTTGTAGCTCATGCCGGCGGCTTTTGCGGCACGGGTGATCGAGCCTTGCTCGTCAATGTGCTGCAACAGGCCGATACGTTGCGGACGGCGGACGATGTGCTGGGTCAGGGGCGCGGGCAAGGGCATAGGATGGGTACGAAAGATGACGATGATCGGCAGGAAAGTGCCCGCCTGCCTGCTGCAAGTCAAGCGTCGCCGGGTCGCGGGGTGCGCGCCAGGCAGTAGACATCGACCCGTTTCGCCCCGGCATCGCGCAGCAGGCGCGCCAGTGCCTGGGCTGTTGCGCCGGTGGTCAGGACGTCATCGACCAGCGCCAGATGGCGGCCCTGGATGCCCTCCGCGGTCGCGAGGGCGAAGGCGCCGTTGAGGTTGCGCTTGCGTGCGCGGGCGTTCAGGTCCTGTTGCGCCGGGGTGTCTCGCAATCGGTCCAGCAGTTGTGAATTGCAGGGAATCTTCAGTTGCGCACTGATCCACTCGGCGAGCATCTGCGCCTGGTTGTAGCCGCGTTGGCGCAGGCGCCGGGTTGCCATGGGTACCGGCAACAGCAGGTCCGGGCGCGGCAGGCCTTCGTCGAAGCGATGGCCGAGCCAGTTGCCGAGCATCTGCGCCAGCAGCCGGCCCAGCGGCCATTGGCGCTGGTGCTTGAAGCGGGTGATCAGCGCATCCACGGGAAAGCCGTAATGCCAGGGCGCTTCGACCTGCCGGAACGCCGGACGCCGGCGCGCGCACTGGCCGCAGAGCAGACCGCGCATCGGCAGCGGCAGGGCGCAGATCCGGCAGTGTTCATCGAGCCAGGGCAGCTCGCTTTCACAGGGCACGCAAATCGGGTGCGGCTGCTCGGACGCTTCATCACACAATAAGCAGGTCTGGTTGTTATTTGTACAGATGTAAACCGGTGGTTCTTTGTGTGGTTGACAGCGCATGAGGCTTCCTTAACTATGCGGGCTATCCGTGATGCGCTGGCGGGGCATTCCTGTTCCGGCGCCAGTACAAGCCTAAACAAGGAAACACCCATGAGCGCCAGCGCAACTGCAACGCTTCGTCACGACTGGTCCCTGGCCGAAGTCAAAGCCCTGTTCCAACAGCCGTTCAATGACCTGCTGTTCCAGGCGCAGATGGTGCACCGGGCGCATTTCGACCCCAATCGCGTACAGGTCTCGACGCTGCTGTCGATCAAGACCGGCGCCTGCCCGGAAGATTGCAAATATTGTCCGCAGTCCGGTCACTACAACACCGGGCTGGAAAAACAGAAGCTGATGGAAGTGCAAAAGGTGCTGGAAGAGGCCGCCCGAGCCAAGGCCATCGGCTCCACCCGTTTCTGCATGGGCGCGGCGTGGAAGCACCCGTCGGCCAAGGACATGCCCTACGTCCTGCAGATGGTCAAAGGGGTCAAGGCCCTGGGTCTGGAAACCTGCATGACCCTGGGCAAGCTCGACCAGGAGCAGACCGTCGCCCTGGCCGATGCTGGCCTGGATTACTACAACCACAACCTCGACACCTCGCCGGAGTTCTACGGCAGCATCATCACCACCCGCACCTACAGCGAGCGCCTGCAGACACTGGCCTATGTGCGTGACGCCGGGATGAAGATCTGCTCGGGCGGAATCCTTGGCATGGGCGAGTCGCTGGACGACCGCGCCGGCCTACTGATCCAGTTGGCCAACCTGCCGGAACACCCGGAATCGGTGCCGATCAACATGCTGGTGAAAGTCGCCGGCACGCCGCTGGAAAACGCCGAGGAGGTCGATCCGTTCGACTTTATTCGCATGCTGGCGGTCGCCCGTATTCTCATGCCGCAGTCCCATGTCCGGCTGTCCGCCGGGCGCGAAGCGATGAACGAGCAGATGCAGGCGCTGGCGTTCATGGCCGGGGCCAACTCGATCTTCTACGGCGAGAAACTGCTGACCACCGCCAACCCGCAGGCCGACAAGGACATGCAGCTTTTCGCACGTCTGGGCATCAAGCCCGAAGCCCGCGAAGAGCACGCCGACGAAGTGCATCAGGCCGCCATCGAGCAGGCACTGATCGAGCAGAAGAGCAGCGAGCTGTTCTACAACGCCGCGTCGGCCTGAGGCAGCCATGAGCTTCGATCTCCGTGCGCGCCTCGAACAGCGGCGCGCCGCTGACCTGTATCGTCAGCGCCCGCTGCTGCAAAGCCCGCAGGGGCCGCAGGTGGTGGTGGATGGCCAGCCGCTGTTGGCCTTCTGCAGCAACGATTACCTTGGCCTGGCCAACCATCCTGAAGTGATCGCCGCCTGGCGTGCCGGCGCTGAACGTTGGGGCGTGGGCGGTGGCGCCTCGCACTTGGTGGTCGGTCACAGCACGCCGCACCATGAACTGGAAGAGGCCCTGGCCGAGTTCACCGGGCGCCCGCGGGCGCTGCTGTTCACCACCGGGTACATGGCCAACCTCGGCGCGATCACCGCGCTGGTGGGGCAGGGCGATACGGTCCTGCAAGACCGCCTCAACCACGCTTCGCTGCTCGACGCCGGGTTGCTCAGTGGCGCGCGCTTCAACCGCTATTTGCACAACGACGGCGACAGCCTCGACAACCGCCTCGATAAAGCCGAAGGCAATACCCTGGTGGTTACCGATGGCGTGTTCAGCATGGACGGCGATATCGCCGACCTGCCGGAACTGGTCAACCGCAGCCGCGACAAGGGCGCCTGGTTGATGGTGGACGACGCCCACGGCTTCGGCACCCTGGGCCGTCGTGGCGGCGGGGTGGCCGAGCACTTCGGCCTGAGCCTGGAAGAACTGCCGGTACTGGTTGGCACGCTGGGCAAGGCGTTTGGTACGGCGGGTGCGTTCGTTGCCGGCAGCGAAGAGCTGATCGAGTGCCTGATCCAGTTCGCCCGCCCGTACATCTACACCACCAGCCAGCCACCGGCGCTGGCCTGCGCCACGCTGAAAAGCCTCAGCCTGCTGCGCGACGAATACTGGCGGCGCGAACATCTGGCGGCGCTGATCGCCCAGTTCCGCGGCGGCGCCGAGCAGATTGGCCTGCAACTGATGGACAGCTTCACGCCGATCCAGCCGATCCTGATCGGCGATGCCGGACGCGCCATGGCGCTGTCGCGGATGCTGCGCGAGCGCGGCCTTTTGGTGACCGCGATTCGCCCGCCCACCGTGCCCGCCGGCAGCGCCCGCCTGCGCGTGACCCTGACCGCCGCGCACAGCCCGGCCCATGTGCAGCTATTGTTGAATGCATTGGCCGAGTGCTATCCGCTGTTGGAGCCTGTCGATGCGTAACCATCTGATTCTGCTGCCTGGCTGGGGCCTGGGCAGTGCCGCGCTGGAGCCGCTGGCGGCCAGTCTGCGGGCGCAGGATGCCGGCCTTCGGGTCGAACTGGCGACGTTGCCGGAACGGGTCAGCGATGACCCGAACGTCTGGCTCGACGAGCTGGACCGGCGTCTGCCCAAGGACACTTGGCTGGGCGGCTGGTCGCTGGGCGGGATGCTTGCCGCCGAGTTGGCGGCGCGGCGCGGTGACCGTTGCTGCGGGCTGCTGACCCTGGCCAGCAACCTCAGTTTCGTCGCTCGTCCCGACTGGCCGGACGGCATGGCGGCGGACACCTTCGAGGCGTTTGTCGACGGTTGTCGGGGTCACACCTCCGTCACCCTCAAGCGCTTCAAATCGCTCTGCAGCAAGGGCGCGCAGGAACAGAAAAGTGTTCTGCGCCAATTGGAAGTCGGCGTGCCGGACACCGATCCCGTGCTGCTGGTGAATGGCCTGGAAATCCTCGGCCGACTGGACACCCGCGCGGCCCTGCAAGCCTACGGCGGACCGCAACTGCATCTGTTTGCCGGTGCTGATGAACTGGTGCCGGCCAAGGCCGCCCGGGCCCTCAGTGACTTGTTGCCGGATGTGGAAGTGGGGCTGGTGGAAGAGGCTTCCCACGCCTTCATCCTCGAATACCCGCAAGACCTGGCCGCGGCCATCAAGACCTTCCTGCACGAGAGCGGCGATGACTGATCTATCCCTGCCGGGGTTGCCCGGCGCCTTGCCCGACAAGCGCCAGGTGGCCGCGTCGTTTTCCCGTGCCGCCGCCAGCTACGACAGCGTCGCCGAATTGCAGCGCGCCGTGGGCGGCCACTTGCAAGGGCTGCTGCCGAAGGATCTGCAGCCGCGGTGCTGGATTGATCTGGGCAGCGGCACCGGTCATTTCAGCCGTCAGTTGCAGGTACGTTATCCACAGGGGCTGGGTGTCGCTGTCGATATCGCCGAAGGCATGCTGCGCCATGCCCGCGAGGCGGGTGGCGCGCACTTTCATGTGGCCGGGGATGCCGAGCGGCTGCCGCTGCGGGATAGCTGCGCGGAGCTGATGTTCTCCAGCCTGGCGGTGCAGTGGTGCGCGGACTTTCGCGCCGTGCTGAGCGAGGCGCGGCGCGTGTTGCAGCCGGGTGGCGTGCTGGCCTTCTCCAGCCTGTGCGTTGGCACCCTGCATGAGCTGCGGGCAAGCTGGGAGGCGGTGGATGGGCTGGTGCATGTCAATCGTTTCCGCCGGCTCGAGGATTATCAGCGCCTGTGCGGCGAGAGCGGCCTTGAGGTTCTGGGGCTGCATGCACAACCGCATGTCTTGCACTACCCTGATGTGCGCAGTCTGACCCATGAATTGAAAGCACTCGGCGCGCACAATCTCAACCCCGGTCGACCCACCGGACTGACCGGACGGGCACGGATGCAGGGGCTGTTGCGGGCTTACGAGCAGTTCCGCCAGCCGCAAGGCCTGCCGGCCACCTATCAGGTGGTGTACGGGGTTTTGCACAAGCCGCTGACACAAGGGGAGTGACATGACCGCGGCCTATTTCATCGCCGGAACCGATACCGATGTCGGCAAGACCACCGTCGCCGCCGGCCTGCTGCATGCGGCGCAACTGGCCGGCCTCAGCACCCTCGGCGCCAAGCCGGTGGCCTCGGGCTGCGAAGTGACGCCCAAGGGCCTGCGCAATGCCGATGCCCTGGCACTGATCGCGCAGAGTTCGATCAAGTTGCCCTACGAACAGATCAATCCCTTTGCTTTCGAGCCGGCCATCGCGCCGCACCTTGCCGCCCGCGAAGCCGGTATCGAGCTCAGCGTGCAGGGCCTGCTCGGCCCGATGCGCGAGATTCTCGCCCGGCAGGCGGATTTCACCCTGATCGAAGGCGCGGGCGGCTGGCGGGTACCGCTGTCGCACCACGCCAATCTGTCCGACCTGGCGGTGGCGCTGAAGCTGCCGGTGATTCTGGTGGTCGGCGTGCGGCTGGGCTGCATCAACCACGCACTGCTCAGCGCCGAGGCAATTGGCCGCGATGGCCTGCAACTGGCGGGCTGGGTGGCCAACATCATTGATTCGCGCACCTCGCGGCTGGAAGAGAACCTCGCCAGCCTTGCCGAGCGCCTGCCCGCACCCTGTCTGGGACGTGTGCCACGGCTCAAGCCGGCGAGCGCGGAAGCGGTGGCGGAGCATCTGCAAATCGACCTGCTGGACTGACGCGACCGTGCAAGGTCTGGTCGGTCGCTAGCGGTTCTCTATTGCAGGGCAGGGTGCCATTAGTGTTTTTGACGGGCCTTTTGCGCCGGCCTCTGCTTCAATAGCCACTGTATTGCCACTCTCGCCTTCAAGCTTTTTGGAGTATTGAAATGGAAATCTCGGGCAGTTCCGCATTCTATGCCGGCCTGGGCGCCATTCAGGCCGGTCAGCACCGCGTCGATCAGGCTGCCACTCAGATCGCCAACAGCACCGTCGAGCGGTCCGTCACCAGCCAGTCCAGCGACTACCAGGCCGAGCGCCTGCGTTCGGTCGATCGCAGCCAGCAATTGGACCTGGCCACCAACACCGTTGAGCAGGCCCTGGGCAAGCAGCAGGTCGAACTCGGTGTCAAAGTGGCCAAAGCGTCGGACGAAATGCTCGGCACGCTGATCGATACCTACGCCTGAGGCCCGCCGCTTCAGGCTTCATCTTTCCCCGATACCCTTTATTCATCAGCGCCTTGGCAATTGTGCCGGGCGTTCGGCTGCGTGTTTTCTACACTTTCTTCCAGGGTTTCATGCAAACGGAGGATGACAAAAGTGCCACCGGCGGGGTGCTTGACAAGCTTTCGGCGTAAACGTATGTTTCAAACAACTGTTTGACCGAAAGCCGCCAAGAGCTGGTCGGTGTGTCGCGGTCTCTCCCACCCCATCCAGGATTCATCAGCAGAGGTTCATCGCTATGCCTGAATACAAAGCCCCCTTGCGTGATATTCGTTTCGTCCGTGATGAACTGCTCGGCTATGAAGCGCACTATCAGAGCCTGCCGGGTTGCCAGGACGCCACGCCTGACATGGTGGATGCCATCCTCGAGGAAGGCGCCAAGTTCTGTGAACAGGTATTGGCCCCGCTGAACCGCGTTGGTGACCTGGAAGGCTGTACCTGGAGCGAGTCGGGCGTGAAAACCCCTACCGGTTTCAAGGAAGCCTACAAGCAGTTCGTCGAAGGCGGCTGGCCGAGCCTGGCGCATGACGTCGATCACGGCGGCCAGGGCCTGCCCGAGTCGCTGGGCCTGGCGGTCAGCGAAATGGTTGGCGAGTCGAACTGGTCGTGGGGCATGTACCCTGGCCTGTCCCACGGTGCGATGAACACCATCTCCGAGCACGGCACCCCCGAGCAGCAAGAGGCTTACCTGACCAAGCTGGTGTCCGGCGAATGGACCGGCACCATGTGCCTGACCGAGCCGCATTGCGGCACCGACCTGGGCATGCTGCGCACCAAGGCCGAACCTCAGGCCGACGGTTCCTACAAAGTCACCGGCACCAAGATCTTCATTTCCGCTGGTGAACACGACATGGCCGACAACATCGTCCATATCGTCCTGGCCCGCCTGCCCGATGCACCGGCCGGCACCAAAGGCATTTCCCTGTTCATCGTGCCGAAGTTCCTGCCGACTGCCGAAGGCACCATCGGCGAGCGCAACGCTGTTTCCTGCGGTTCCCTCGAACACAAGATGGGCATCCACGGCAACGCCACCTGCGTGATGAACTTCGACGCCGCCACCGGCTACCTGATTGGCCCAGCCAACAAGGGCCTGAACTGCATGTTCACCTTCATGAACACCGCTCGCCTGGGGACCGCGCTGCAAGGCCTGGCCCACGCTGAAGTGGCCTTCCAGGGTGGCCTGAAATACGCCCGCGACCGCCTGCAAATGCGCTCGCTGACCGGTCCGAAAGCACCGGAAAAAGCGGCTGACCCGATCATCGTCCACCCGGACGTGCGCCGCATGCTGCTGACCATGAAGGCCTTCGCCGAAGGCAACCGCGCCATGGTCTACTTCACTGCCAAGCAAGTGGACATCGTCAAGTACAGCCAGGACGAAGAAGAGAAGAAGAAAGCCGACGCACTGCTGGCTTTCATGACGCCGATCGCCAAGGCCTTCATGACCGAAGTCGGCTTCGAAGCCGCCAACCACGGCGTGCAGATCTACGGCGGCCACGGCTTCATCGCCGAGTGGGGCATGGAGCAGAACGTTCGCGACAGCCGTATCTCCATGCTGTACGAAGGCACCACCGGCATCCAGGCCCTGGACCTGCTGGGCCGTAAAGTCCTGATGACCCAAGGCGAAGCGCTGAAGGGCTTCACCAAGATCGTCCACAAGTTCTGCCAGAACCAGGAAGGCAACGAAGCCACCAAGGAATTCGTCGAGCCACTGGCCGCGCTGAACAAAGAGTGGGGCGAACTGACCATGAAGGTCGGTATGGCCGCCATGAAGGACCGCGAGGAAGTCGGCGCCGCTTCGGTGGACTACCTGATGTACTCCGGCTACGCCTGCCTGGCCTACTTCTGGGCTGACATCGCCCGCCTGGCGGCCGAGAAACTGGCTGCCGGCACCAGCGAAGAAGCCTTCTACACCGCCAAGCTGCAGACCGCGCGCTTCTACTTCCAGCGCATCCTGCCGCGTACCCGCACTCACGTTGCCACCATGCTGTCCGGTGCGAACAACCTGATGGCGATGGACGAAGCGAACTTCGGCCTGTCTTACTGATTGCTCTGCTGTACCCAAAAACGCCTGCCCTAACCGGCAGGCGTTTTTTTTGTCTGCTGAAATCCTGTCGCCGGCGATGAGGCCGGTTTGATCCAACAGATGAGGTTCAAGCTTCAGGCTATTGCTGCCGTTAAAGAAATTGACGTCAAAAATTTATCTATTCATGTGCATTGCCGATACAGTAGAGGCACAATGACATTATCGATCTGCTGGATCGGAGAGTTCTCTTGTTCCGTTTTTCCGCTGTAAAAGTCAGTCACTTCCTTCCCGGCGCCTGCTTGCTGCTGTCCGGGCTCGCGGCCGCCTATGTGCGGGACTTGTCGGTGTTCTTCACGTCGCTGTTCAACGTGCTGCCGACCCTGGTGCTGCTGCTCGGCGGCGCTTACTGCGCGGTGTATCGGCGTCAGCGCGAGCTGTTCCTGATGATCACCGTGTACATCGCCTACTACCTGCTCGACACCCAGACTGATTTCTATCGTGACAACGGCCGGGTCCGCGAAGATGCGGCGGTGGTGTTCCACCTCGTCTGCCTGCTGTTGCCGATCCTGTTCGCGCTGTTCGGCGCCTGGCAGGAACGCACCCACCTGTTCCAGGACATGGTGGCGCGCTTCGCCGTGCTGCTGGCGGTGGGCAGCGTGGCGCTGGGCCTGGAGCAGAGTTACCCACAGGCGTTGCTGGGCTGGCTGGCGGAGATCCGTTGGCCGGCGCTGCACGGGAAATGGATGAGCCTGATCCAGTTGTCCTACCCGGTGTTTTTCCTCGCCTTCGTCGTGCTGGTGGTGCAGTACCTGCGCGAGCCGCGGCCCCTGCATGCGGCGCAGATCATTGGCCTGATCGGCATTTTCTGGATGTTGCCGCAGACGTTCATCCTGCCGTTCACCCTGAACATCATGTGCAGCCAGGTGATGCTGATGATCGCCGCCGCGGTGTCCCACGAGGCTTACCAGATGGCCTTCCGCGACGAACTCACCGGCCTGCCCGGTCGTCGCGCGCTGAACGAGCGCATGCAGCGCCTGGGCCGCAACTATGTGCTGGCGATGACCGACGTCGACCACTTCAAGAAATTCAACGACACCCATGGCCACGATGTCGGTGACCAGGTGCTGCGCCTGGTGGCGAGCAAGCTGTCCAAGGTGACCGGCGGCGGCCGTGCCTATCGCTACGGCGGTGAGGAATTCGCCCTGGTGTTTGCCGGCAAGACCATCGAGGAATGCATGCCGCACCTGGAAGCGGTGCGCGAGATGATCGCCAACTACGCCATCCAGTTGCGCAATCAGGACAACCGCCCGCAGGACGACCAGCAAGGTCGCCAGCGCCGCGGCACGGCGGGCGCCAGCAGCGTTTCGGTGACCGTCAGTATCGGCGCCTGCGAACGCCAGCCCGAGCACCGCGGCCCGGACGAAGTGCTCAAGTCCGCGGACCAGGCGCTCTACAGCGCCAAAGGCGCGGGACGCAACTGTGTGATGGCCCATGGGCAAAAAGATCGGCGTGGAGCGATGCGCGTGGCGTGACCGTAACTGACTGTTCGGTCTCTTGATGACCCTATGTGTCGCAAAAGTTGTTGGGTTAGACTTTGGACCTTGGTTCTTAGTACCGGTCCTACAATGGGATCGCCCACGACTCACGGTTTGAGAGGTTGCCATGGCTGACTATAAAGCGCCGCTGCGCGATATGCGCTTCGTCCTCAATGAGGTCTTCGAAGTCTCGAAGTTGTGGGCCGATCTGCCCGCGCTGGCCGAGACGGTGGACGAAGACACCGCCATGGCGGTGCTGGAAGAAGCCGGCAAGGTCACCGGCAAGAGCATCGCGCCGCTGAGCCGCGCCGCCGACGAAGAAGGCTGCCACTGGGACAACGGCGCAGTACGCACCCCGGCCGGGTTCATCGAGGCCTACCGCACCTACGCCGAAGGCGGCTGGGTCGGCGTTGGCGGTGACCCGGTGTACGGCGGCATGGGCATGCCCAAGGTGGTCTCGGCCCAGGTCGAGGAAATGGTCAACTCCTCCAGCCTGTCCTTCGGCCTGTACCCGATGCTGACCGCCGGCGCCTGCCTGTCGATCAACGCCCACGCCAGCGACGAGTTGAAGGAACAATACCTGCCGAACATGTACGCCGGCGTCTGGGCCGGGTCCATGTGCCTGACCGAGCCGCATGCCGGCACCGACCTCGGCATCATCCGCACCCGCGCCGAGCCGCAGGCCGACGGCAGCTACAAGGTCAGCGGCACCAAGATCTTCATCACCGGCGGCGAACACGACCTCACCGAGAACATCATCCACCTGGTGCTGGCCAAGCTGCCGGACGCCCCGGCCGGTCCGAAGGGCATCTCGCTGTTCCTGGTGCCGAAATTCCTGGTCAATGCCAACGGCAGCCTGGGCGCGCGCAACCCGGCCACCTGCGGTTCGATCGAGCACAAGATGGGCATCCAGGCCTCGGCCACCTGCGTGATGAACTTCGACGAAGCGGTCGGCTATCTGGTCGGCGAGCCGAACAAGGGCCTGGCGGCCATGTTCACCATGATGAACTACGAGCGCCTGGGCGTTGGTATCCAGGGCCTGGCCTCGGCCGAGCGCTCGTACCAGAACGCCGTCGAGTACGCCCGTGACCGTCTGCAGAGCCGCGCGCCAACTGGCCCGCAGGCCAAGGACAAGGTCGCCGACCCGATCATCGTCCACCCGGACGTGCGTCGCATGCTGCTGACCATGAAAGCCCTGAATGAAGGCGGCCGGGCGTTTTCCACCTACGTCGCCATGCAACTGGACACCGCCAAGTTCAGCGAGGAGGCGACCACCCGCAAGCGCGCCGAGGATCTGGTCGCGCTGCTGACGCCGGTGGCCAAGGCCTTCCTCACCGACCTCGGCCTGGAAACTGCCGTACATGGCCAGCAAGTGTTCGGCGGCCACGGCTACATCCGCGAATGGGGCCAGGAGCAACTGGTGCGCGATGTGCGCATCACCCAGATCTACGAAGGCACCAACGGCATTCAGGCACTTGACTTGGTGGGCCGCAAGATCGTCGGCAGCGGCGGCGCGTTCTACACGCTGTTCGCCGACGAGATTCGCCATTTCACCGCCACGGCGGGCAGCGAACTGGCCGAGTTCACCGCGCCGCTCAACGCCGCCTTGAATGACCTCGACGAACTGACCGCCTGGGTGCTGGATCGCGCCAAGGGCAACCCCAACGAGATTGGTGCGGCTTCGGTGGAATACCTGCACGCCTTCGGCTACACCGCCTACGCCTACATGTGGGCGTTGATGGCGCGCACCGCGCTGGCCAAGCAGGGCGACGACACGTTCTACGCCAGCAAATTGGGCACCGCGCGCTTCTACTTCGCCCGCCTGCTGCCGCGTTTGCAGTCGCTGTGCGCCTCGGTCAAGGCCGGTAGCGAGTCGCTGTACCTGCTCGACGCCGAGCAGTTCTGACGTAAATGCGCCATGTAAGCATTTACTTACATGGCGTGGTGGTCTTTGGCGTCTTCCGGAATATTGGATCCACAGTTAATCTTTCTCACATGGACGTCGCGCAGGACGCGCAATGAACAACCAGGGATGAACGAAGGATTCTCACCAGGATGGTGGGGCGAAAGGGAAGTCAAAAGGGAAACAGTCTGCAAAACCCCGCTTCGGCGGGGTTTTCTTTTGCCTGCGTTTTTATCCCAGTACATCCAGCGGCGACAGGCCCATCGGCCGCGGGGCGATCTCTTCTTCCAGCAGCGTGTGCAGCAGTTCCACCGACGCCTGCTGACGCTGAGCATCGCGGAACACCAGCCCGACCTTCAGCGGCACCCGTGGCTCGCTCAACGGCTTCCAGAGTAGTTCCGGATCTTCCGACCCCTCCTGCGCCCGCCCCGGCAACACCGTCGCCAGCGAAGTGTGCGCCAGGCTGTCGAGTATCCCGCCCATATTGTTCATTTCCGCTTGCACCTGTGGGCGCCGGCCCAGGTTGGCCAGTTGCCCCTGCCAGATCTGCCGCACCTGGAATTCCTCGCCGAGGAGGATCATCGGCAGTTCGGCGGCCTGTTTCAGCGAGACCTTCTTGAACTCGCGCAGCGGGTGCGTGTGCGGAATCACGACTTGTAACTCGTCTTCGTACAGCAGCAGCCCGTGCAGCCCCGCCTGGCGCGGCGGCAGGTAGCTGATGCCGATGTCCAGCGTGCCGTTGAGCAGACGCCGTTCGATCTCCATCCCCGACAGTTCGTAGATCTGCACCACCAGGTGCGGCTGGGCCTTGCGCACCCGGTCAAGCAACTGCGGCACCAGGCTCGGCCGTACCGTTTGCAGCACGCCGATGGCCAGGGTACGCAGGGCCTGGCCCTTGAAGTTGCGCAGTGCTTCGCGGGCCCGCTGCAGACCGTCGAGCAGGGGCACGGCGTGGTTGTAGAGGGTGTGCGCGGCCAGGGTCGGCAGCAGGCGCTTGTTGCCGCGCTCGAACAGGCTGACATCGAGGCTGTGCTCGAGCTGGCGGATCTGCTGCGACAGCGCGGGCTGGGACAGCGACAGGCGCTCGGCGGCGCGGCCGACATGGCCTTCTTCATACACCGCGACGAAATAACGCAGTTGGCGAAAATCCATAACTTCTACTTATCGAAAAAGCTCGAAAAACGAAATGGCCGCGACGGCCCGAGACGCCTAGTCTATGCCCGTATTCACAAGGTTTACAGGGCCAGAAGGCGCGATGAACACCGTATATGTGGATGGCGTTTACATAGGCAAGGCAAAGAATCTCGGTCACGGTTTGATGACCGATATCGATAAGGAAGAGGTTGCGCGGCGGCTTTGGTTATGGCCGCAGGGGCTTGGAAGCGATGAACACGGCGACCCACGTTTCCATACCGGCCCGGAACGGGCCCTGCACCACTATCCGGCCGAGCACTACGCCTGGTGGCGGAAACGTTATCCACAGATCGACTGGCGGGCACCGGCGTTTGGCGAAAACCTCTCGACCCACGGCGTCACCGAAGAACAGGTGTGCCTGGGCGACCTGTTCCGCTGGGGCGGGGCGCTGCTGCAAATCAGCCAGCCGCGCTCGCCCTGTTATCGCCTGAGCCACCGCTGGGGACTGTCGGAGCTGCCGCAACAGGCGCAGGACAGCGGCCGCTGCGGCTGGTTCTACCGGGTGCTCAAGCCCGGCTTCGTCAGCGCCGACGAGCCGTTTGAACTGATACAGCGCAGTTATCCCGGCCTCACCGTGGCTTGGGCGCTGCACACTTTTTACCGTGAACCTCTGGAGCATGCGGGTTTGAAGAAGCTGGTGGATTGTCCGGCCCTGTCGTCACGCTGGCGCGATATCGCGATCAAGCGTCTGCGCAGCGGCAGGGTCGAAGACTGGAGCGCACGCTTGCTCGGCCTGCCACTGGAAGGACTGCGCGCATGAACCTGTTCAACCTGCGGCGCCAGGCGGCACGCGCCGTCGAAGCGGCGCCGGCTCCGGCGCTGGCCGACCCCGTCGACCCGCTGTCTCGCGAGCACCTGATGCCAGCCGTCGAACGTGCCGCGCAGGTCTTCGTCCGTGGCCAGGGCTCCTGGCTGTGGGACAGCGAAGGCCGGGCCTACCTCGACTTCACTCAGGGCAATGCGGTCAACAGCCTCGGCCACAGCCCAAAGGCACTGGTCCAGGCCCTGAGCGGCCAGGCCCAGGCGCTGATCCATTCCGGCGCGGGGTTTCACAACCGCGGCCAGCTCAAGCTGGTCAATCTGCTGTGCCAGAGCACCGGCAGCGACCAGGCCTATCTGCTCAACAGCGGCGCTGAAGCCTGTGAAGGGGCGATCAAGCTGGCGCGCAAATGGGGTCAGCTTCATCGCAACGGCGCTTACCACATCATCACCGCCAGCCAGGCGACCCATGGCCGTAGCCTCGGGGCGCTGGCCGCTTCCGACCCGCTGCCGTGCAACCGCTGCGAGCCGGGCCTGCCGGGTTTCAGCAAAGTCCCGTTCAACGATCTGCCGGCGCTGCATGCGGCAGTGGACTCGCGCACCGTGGCGATCATGCTGGAGCCGATTCAGGGCGAGGCCGGTGTGATCCCGGCGACCCAGCATTACCTCAAGGGCGTGGAGCGGCTGTGCCGCGAGCTGGGCATTTTGCTGATCCTCGATGAAGTGCAGACCGGCGTCGGCCGCTGCGGTGCACTGCTTGCCGAACACACCTACGGCGTGCGCGCCGACATTCTGACCCTCGGCAAGGGCCTCGGCGGCGGCGTGCCGATCGCCGCGCTGCTGGCTCGCGGCACCGCTTGTTGCGCCGAGGCCGGTGAACTGGAAGGCAGCCACCACGGCAACGCGCTGATGAGCGCGGCAGGTCTTGCGGTGCTGGAAACGGTGCTGGACAGCGGTTTCCTCAGCCAGGTGCAAGACGCCGGGCGTCACCTGCGTGACGGTTTGAGCCGTCTGGCCGGACGTTACGGCCAGGGCGAAGTCCGTGGCCAAGGCCTGTTGTGGGGGCTGGAACTGAACGAGCCGCTGGCGGCCGAGGTGGTCAAGGCGGCGTTGCAGGAAGGCCTGCTGCTCAATGCGCCGCAGCCGAATGTGCTGCGCTTCTCGCCGGCGCTGACCGTCAGCCACGGCAATGTCGACGAAATGCTGCTGCGTCTGGCCCGGGCCTTCTCCCGTGTCCACACCGCACAACTGAGCCGGCGCCGCGAGGCCAACGCCTGACTCCGGCTCAGTAACGAATCAAACGAACCGTCTCGCGTTCCTGCGCGTCGCCCCGGACCTGTTGTTTTTGGTCTGGGGCGTTTTTTTTCGGCAATGGCGACTGGCTATGCTGTGGGAACCACGGCGCAGAGGCCGGGGTCAGAACAGGACATCATTCGAGGAGATGTTTCATGGACTTCATCCGCATCATCATCGCCATCCTCCTGCCACCGTTGGGGGTGTTTCTGCAGGTGGGGTTTGGCGGCGCATTCTGGCTGAACATCTTGCTGACGCTGCTGGGGTACATTCCGGGGATCGTGCATGCGGTGTATATCATCGCCAAGCGCTGAGCTTTTGAGCCTCATCGCCGCATCGCAGCGATGAGGCCATCAACCCGCGCCCAAAACCTTGCAGTAAAACCGCCACTCTTCCTCCAACGCATGCGCCAGGTTCGCTGCCGTCCTGAACCCATGCCGCTCGGTCGGATAGAAATGTCCCACCGCCTCGATCCCATTGGCCTTCAGCGCCGCCAACATCGAGCGGGTCTGTTCCGGCACTACCACCGCATCCAGTTCGCCCTGGAAGAAAATCACCGGCACCTTGATGTTTCCCGCGTGCAGTAGCGGCGTGCGGGCGTGGTAGCGCTCGGCATCCCGTTGCGGGTCGCCGATCAGCCAGTCCAGATAATCCCCTTCGAACTTGTGCGTGGCCCGGGCAAGTGCAACGGGATCGCTGACGCCATACAAGCTGGCGCCGGCGCGGAATACGTCGTGGAAGGCGAGGGCGCACAGGGTGGTGTAGCCGCCCGCGCTGCCACCACGGATAAACGCCTGGGCCGCATCGACCAAGCCTTCAGCCGCCAGGTGCGCGACCGCCGCGCAGGCGTCTTGCACGTCCACCTCGCCCCAACGCAAGTGCAGCGCCTGCCGGTAGGCCCGGCCATAGCCGCTGCTGCCGCGGTAATTGAGGTCGGCCACGGCGAAGCCGCGCTGTGCCCAGTATTGAATGCGCGGGTCGAGCACCGGATAACAGGCCGAGGTCGGCCCGCCATGGATGAACACGATCAGCGGCGTCGGGCCGCTGCCGTTCATGGCCGGGTAGAAGAAACCGTGAGCCTCGCCGTCGCCGCTCGGGTAGCTGAAGCCGCGCGGGCGGCTGATGCCCTCGGCGGGCAACGGCAGCACGCCGCCGGCCAGCACCTGGACTTCATGGCTATGACGGTCGATGGAGATCACCGCTGGCGGGCTGACCGGTGAGGCGGCGATGGCGTAGATCGACGTGTCGTCCAGATCGAGGCTGCGGAAGCGGCTGTAGTCGCCGCTGAAGTCGTCCAGCTCGCCGTTCGCCGTGCGCACACCGAGGCGGGCGAAACCGCTTTCGAACCAGCTCGCCAGATAGCCATCGCTCACCGGCAGCCAGGTGCTGGCGCCCAGTTGCCACGGCGCGCCGGCATGGTCGGCGTTGGCGGCGGGCAGCGGCTGCCACTGGCCGTCGATTTCGCCCCAGGGTTGCCAGTAGCCGTTGCGGTCGGACAGGCAGTAAAGCCGGCCGTCGCGGTCGAAACGCGGTTGTTGCAGTGACTGCGGGCTGGCGTCGCCGGCGATGCAGCGTGGCGCTTGCTGCCCGTCACGAACATAGAGCCGGGTCGCGGTCCAGGGCTGGTCGGGCCGGCTCCATTCGATCCAGGCCAGGCGTTGGCCGTCATCGCTCAAGGTCGGCGCGGCGTAGAAGTCCGCGCCTTCGGCCAGTACCTCGCGATCACCGTCGGCGGCAATGGCGACCAGCCGATGTTCCACTTGTTCGGGGGCGTGGGTTTCTTCCACCGCCAGCAGCCGGCCGGCGGCCCAGAGCAGGTCGCCATAGCGGCGCTGGCCTTGGGTCAGGGCTTGCGGCGGTGTGCCGTCGAGGGCTTGGCGGTAGAGCTGCTGATCGCTTTCATTGACGAACACCAGCCCGTCGTCGCTCAGGCAGAACGAGCCGCCGCCGTATTCGTAAACCCGGCTGCGTACGCTGAAACCGACCGGGGTCAGGCAGCGGGCCAGTCCGTTGCGCCAGTGCCAGATCCGGCAGGCGCCGTCGAGTGGGCGGAATTCGTTCCAGAACAGGCCGTGGGCACCGACCTTCAGTTCGGCGAAGTCGGTGCCGGCGGCGACGGCCTGGTCGGCGCTGAAGCGCTCAGCCGCGAGCGATGAGTCGGGAGTTTCGGTCATTGCGGAAGGTCATCTGGTCGATGGTCAGGCTGGCGGTCTCGGCCTCCTCCCGCGCCGCGAGAATCATGCCGTGGTCCGCCGATTTGGCACACACCGGATCAGCCTTGCTGGCGTCGCCGGTGAGCATGAACGCCTGGCAGCGACAGCCACCGAAATCACGTTCCTTTTCATCGCACGAGCGGCACGGCTCAGGCATCCAGTCATAACCACGATAGCGGTTGAAACCAAAGGAGTCGTACCAGATGTGCTGCATGCTGTGCTCGCGCACGTTGGGAAACTGCACCGGCAGTTGCCGCGCGCCGTGGCAGGGCAGGGCCGTGCCGTCCGGGGTGACGGTGAGGAACACGCTGCCCCAGCCGTTCATGCAGGCCTTGGGGCGTTCTTCGTAGTAGTCCGGGGTGACGAAGATCAGTTTGCACGGGTTGCCTTCGGCCTTGAGCCGGTCGCGGTATTCGTTGGTGATGCGCTCGGCGCGCTCCAGTTGCGCGCGGGTCGGCAGCAGGCCGACGCGGTTCAGGTGCGCCCAGCCGTAGAACTGGCAGGTGGCAAGCTCGACGAAGTCGGCTTCGAGGGCGATGCACAGCTCGATGATGCGGTCGATGCGGTCAATGTTGTGCCGGTGGGTGACGAAGTTCAGCACCATCGGATAGCCCTGGGCTTTCACCGCCCGGGCCATTTCCAGCTTCTGCGCGAAGGCCTTCTTCGAGCCGGCGAGCAGGTTGTTCACCTGTTCGTCGCTGGCCTGGAAGCTGATCTGGATATGGTCGAGCCCGGCCTTCTTGAAGGCGGCGATCTTGTCCTCGGTCAGGCCGATGCCGGAGGTGATCAGGTTGGTGTAGTAGCCCAGTCGCCGGCCTTCGCCGATCAGCTCGGCGAGGTCCTGGCGCACCAGCGGCTCGCCGCCGGAAAAGCCCAGTTGCGCCGCGCCCATTTCCCGCGCCTCGGCCATCACCTTGAACCACTGTTCGGTGGTCAGCTCCTGGCCCTGGGCGGCGAAGTCCAGCGGGTTGGAGCAGTACGGGCATTGCAGCGGGCAGCGGTAGGTCAGCTCGGCCAGCAGCCACAGCGGCAGGCCGACCTCGGGTTTGCCCGGTTGCTCACTCAAGGGTGATCCAGTGTTCGGCACGGGCCACCTCCATGAATTGCTCGATGTCTTCGGGAAGCTCGGGCACGCCGGGGAATTTCTCGTCGAGCAGGGCGATGATCGCGTTGACGTCACGCTCACCGTCGATCAGCTCGCCGATCAGCGCGGCGCTTTCATTGAGCTTGATCATGCCCTCGGGATACAGCAGCACGTGGGCTTTCTGCGCCGGCTCGTACTGGAAGCGGTAGCCGGGACGCCAGCGCGGCGTCAGGTATCGGTCGAGGCTCATAGGGCGATCCCCCGGTGCCAGACCCGCGCGTCGGTGACGCTGTGATAGGGCGGGCGGTTGAGTTCGTAGGCCATGCTCATGGCGTCGAGCATGCTCCAGAGAATATCCAGCTTGAACTGGAGAATTTCCAGCATGCGCTGCTGGCCGTCTACCGTCGTGTAGTGCTGCAGGGTGATGGTCAGACCGTGTTCGACGTCACGCCGCGCCTGGCTCAGGCGGTTGCGGAAGTAGGTGTAGCCGGTCGGGTCGATCCACGGGTAATGCTGCGGCCAGGTGTCCAGCCGCGATTGGTGGATCTGCGGCGCGAACAGTTCGGTCAGCGAGCTGCTGGCCGCTTCCTGCCAGCAGGCGCGGCGGGCGAAGTTGACGTAGGCGTCCACGGCGAACCGCACGCCGGGCAGAACCAGTTCCTGCGACAGCACCTGCTCGCGGTCCAGCCCCACCGCCTCGGCCAGGCGCAACCAGGCTTCGATGCCGCCGTCCTCACCGGGTGCGCCATCGTGGTCGAGGATGCGTTGCAGCCATTCGCGGCGCACGTCGCGGTCCGGGCAGTTGGCGAGAATTGCCGCGTCTTTCAGCGGAATGTTCACCTGATAGTAGAAGCGGTTGGCGACCCAGCCCTGGATCTGCTCGCGGGTCGCGCGGCCTTCGTACATCGCCACGTGGTAAGGGTGGTGGATGTGGTAGTAGGCGCCCTTGGCGCGCAGTGCCTGCTCGAATTCGGCGGGGGACAGCGGTTTCGCGTCGCTCATTACCTAGCGGCTCCTCAGAGTTCGATGCTCATGCCGTCGAAGGCGACTTCCACGCCACGGCGGTCCAGTTCGGCGCGCTCGGCCGAGTCCTCATCGAGAATTGGGTTGGTGTTGTTGATGTGGATAAGCACCTTGCGCTGCGCGGGGAAGCCTTCCAGCACCTGGAGCATGCCGCCGGCGCCGTTTTGCGGCAGGTGGCCCATTTCGCTGCCGGTGCGGGTGCCGACACCGCGGCGCTGCATTTCGTCGTCGTTCCACAGGGTGCCGTCCACCAGCAGGCAGTCGGCGTCCTGCATGCGTTGCAACAGGCTGTCGTCCACCTTGCCGAGGCCCGGCGCGTAGAACAGTTTGCCGCCGGTGCTCAGGTCTTCGACCATCAGCCCGAGGTTGTCGCCGGGGTGTGGGTCAAAGCGATGCGGCGAGTAGGGCGGTGCGGCGCTGCGCAGTGGGAAAGGGCTGAAACGCAGGTTGGGGCAGGCGTCGATGGTGAAGCTGCCGTCCAGTTCGATGCGGTTCCAGGCCAGGCCGCCGTTCCAGTGTTCGAGCATGTTGAACAGCGGGAAGCCGGTGGTCAGGTCCTGATGGACCATCTCGGTACACCAGACCTGATGCGGACAGCCTTCGCGCAGGCTGAGCAGGCCGGTGGTGTGGTCGATCTGGCTGTCGAGCAGGATGATCGCGTCGATGCCGCTGTCGCGCACGGCGCGGGCCGGCTGCATCGGGGCGAACGACTGGAGTTGGGCGCGGATATCCGGCGAGGCGTTGCAGAGGATCCAGTGCACGCCGTCGTCGGACAGGGCGATGGACGATTGCGTCCGTGCCTTGGCCCGCAGCGTGCCGTCGCGGTAGCCCTTGCAGTTGGGACAATTGCAGTTCCACTGCGGGAAACCACCGCCGGCGGCGGAACCTAGAATCTGGACGTACATGGCCTACTCCTGCCCCGTCTGAAAATGAAAACGCCTC
>NZ_JANLNX010000013.1:0-21742 GCF_025466015.1 Pseudomonas sp. 5P_5.1_Bac1
TCAGCCACTTCGGGCGTTGCCCGATCCGCCGAATCCATCGCCGCCAGATATCGATCAATGCTCTGCTCGATCTGCTGCATGCGGGCTTTCACCTTGCCCTGAGTGAAATTGCGGTCGCGATTATTGACGGCTTTGAATTTGCTGCCGTCGATGGCGATGATCGACTGGGAGAAGAGATTGAGGTTGCGGCAAAGAACTACGAAATGGCGGCATACGCTGCGAATGGCTTTGCCGTTGTCTTTGCGAAAGTCGGCAATGGTTTTGAAGTCCGGAGCCAAACGCCCCGTTAGCCACATCAACTCGACGTTGCGCTCGGCCTCACGCTCAAGTCGGCGGCTGGACTGAATCCGATTGAGATAGCCGTAGATATAGATCTTCAGCAACACCGCTGGGTGATAGGCCGGACGACCAGTTGCGGCAGGATCGACGCCCTCAAAACCAAGTGCGCCTAGGTCGAGTTCATCGACGAAAACATCGACCACGCGCACTGGATTTTCTTCGGCTACGTAATCGTCAGCAAGGTGACTTGCGTCCGAGCCTCACCTTCAATAAATCGCTTCATGATCGCCCCTGCTACGATCTCGACGATGAAAAGGTTAGACGATTACTGGCCCTTTCTCACAGCCTGGCCCCAAAGAGGACGTAAGCTTGCCCCTCATCTCGTGGCATAGCAGCATAGTGAGAATTTACTCCTTCGCTATCACCTATCACGCACCTCCAAGGTCACCATGTCCATAAATCTTGATGAGCTACTGAAAACCGTAGACGACGAACAATCATTCATCGGCTTCATTGAAGCTCTAGGTATGGATTTCGCCGAGGAGCGTTTGCTGGAGGAGACCTCTCCGTCGTCTCCCTATGGACCGGGGGCGTTGGGGTGGGAAAACGGCTCTATTGATACCTTTCTTGATGCTGCCGCAGCGTGGGCGACTGCCAGCTCACGCAGTTCCCCTGTGAGTGCCAGTAGATCAAACGTATGGCAACGCTGTGCGGCCATTTTGCTGGCTGGTAAATTTTATGAATGAGCCCAGCCATTGCTGTTCGAAGGACAACGACCGAACGAAGGCTGCCGGTCGTGAAAGTCCACTATCGACTCATACTGTTTTAAACCGCAGGTCTTGAACTGCTCGGCGGTGTTTTCACACAGCCTGGGTCGATTGCTGCCCTTGACGACAGACCGCTCTGGGTCGACAGCGGCCTGTCATCAATGACCGCTATCTACCAGAGAGCTAAAGGCCAATAGCTCACACCTGCAAGACATACCCAACGGCCCCGCCCGGAAACAAGAAAGTCCCTCGGTCTACTGGGAGCGGAAAACAGTCAGGCTCTGCGAAGCTCCGCGAATGCTCTTCGCATATGACTGGCGACAGCGGACAACACGCGTTCAAAATTGTCCCGTGTTACGAACGCAATAGGACCGATCCCACCTAGGTCCGCGCTCGGCCCTGTCAAGGCTCGGTAGACCGACCAAGAGTCAGTGTCCTGGCCATGTTTCAGAACAGCCAAGACAAGCTCATGACGCAACGGGTCCAATTGCCAATCAGGAATACGCTGCCCTCGATTCCCCAAACCGATCGATAACAACCGCTTCGCTTTCAGATCACGATTAATCTGGTCACGGGATTTACCCGCAAGCTTTGCAAATGCCGGCACCGTCAAGTTTGCAGGCGCCTCGTAGATGGCAAGCATCTCGGCACGCTCGCGCTGAAACTCAGACACTGGCTCAGAACTTTGCACTGCAACAGCGGACTTCGGCAAGCACTCACAGGGCGGGCGACGAACAGATCTATGAACTCCGGCCTGCACTGGTCGATCCATCAACTCGCTCACCTCCAAGCCTACCTCTTTCTCAAGCCCCCGCGCCCTCAATGACTGCAGAACAGCCCCTTCCAGGCTGGTGGTCAATCGCTCACACGCCACCGCAACCCTGCCCTCCTCCAACTGATCCAGTCGGTTAGCCCAGTCCTGCATCATCGCTCGTCGCTGCTCGACGTACTGAGCGTGCGTATAGGCCGCTCGCACCTTATTAGGCTCACTGTGCGAGAGCTGGGCATCTATCCATTGCTGGGGGTAGCCAAGCTCTGTAAGCGCCGTGGTGATCGTTGCCCTCATACCATGCCCCGTGAGCCGGTCTGCATAGCCAAGTCGATGCAAGGCACTGTTCAGCGTGTTCTCACTGATGCGTTCATTCAACCTGGAACGATGCGAGAACAGATACCGCTGCCCAGGACGCACCAGACTCAACATCAGGCGGACGATCTCAACTGCCTGATGGGACAACGGAACGATGTAAGGAGGGATAGCCGTGGGCTTTCTGCGCGTCTTGCGCATGTGGACCTGAAGCTGCTTCACCACTTCTGGCGGTATGACCCATAAGCGCCTTTGCAAATCGAACTGGTCAGGTGTTGCCAACCGAAGCTCCCCCGTTCGAACCCCCGTCAGCAGCAACAAGAACAACCCCATCACCGTCGAGACAGTGCCGCCGTAGGCGCGCATCTTGGGTAACAGCACCGAGAGCTCGTGCATTTGCAGGAAGGGGTTGTGATCCACCGGAGGCTTGGGGATGGCGACGACATCCAGGTCGAACGCTGGATTGATTTCGAGGCCGGGCACCCTGACCAAGGCATACCGGAAAAGCTGATTGAACCAGGTGCGGCATTTCTCGGCAGTGGTCAGCGCATCACGCAGCTCGACTCGACTGAGCACATCGAAAAGGTCATGACGGGTGATCCCGAAGATCGATCGCCCACCCAGGTGCGGGAGAATGTCTTTCTTGAAGATCCTGCGAATCTGGGAGAGCGTACTTTGCTGCCCCTCCTTCAACTCAAGCGCACGGAAAGCCAGCCACTGTGCATAGACTGATGCGAAGGTGTAGTCAGCCATAACCTGGGCCGCACGCTTCTGCTCCTTGCGCTGGCCGCAGGGATTGATGCCATCCGCAACCAGCGCACGCGCTTCATCCCGGCTGGCGCGCGCCTCCTTGAGGCCGACATGCGGATAACTACCCAGCGACATGCGTTGCTGCCTGCCAAACCAGTAGTAGCGGAAATGCCAGATCTTGCTGCCGCCTGAAGAGACGTAGAGGGACAGCCCATCGGCGTCAGTGAGGGAGTAAGTGGTGCCGGTGACCCGGGCATGCCGGACGGCCATATCAGAAAGTGCCATAACAAGCTCCTGAGCGGGGTCAGGAACCAGATGCTTGTCACATTGCCCAAACAGCTCCAGCGTCAATCCGCTTCAGCATCCCACCGGATCAGGCACCGAATTCGTGTACTTAATCGTGTACTTAAAATGCGCGGATACTGGTGGTTTTCAGCGGTTTCGGCAGAAACGAAAAAAGGACCCGAAGGTCCTTTTTTCTTGGCTACAGCACTCTATTGAATCCTGTAGCGCCATGTTTGGAGCGGGAAACGAGACTCGAACTCGCGACCCCGACCTTGGCAAGGTCGTGCTCTACCAACTGAGCTATTCCCGCGTCGTCTTGATGGTGGCCATTTTATAGTTTTGAAATATTTCGTCAACCCCTTGATTCAAAAAAGTTTTATTTTTTTTCTGAACCTTCCCGCAGGTGCGGCCAAGCGGCCCGCAGGTACTGCACCATCGACCACAGGGTCAGGCCCGCGGCGATAATCAACAAAGAATAACCCAGCACCACCCAAGTGCTGAGCGTCGCCGGGTTGGCCAGCAAGATGACCAGCGCCAGCATCTGCGCCGCGGTCTTCCATTTGCCCAGGTTCGACACCGCCACATGCGCCCTCGCGCCGATCTCGGCCATCCATTCGCGCAACGCGGAAACGACGATCTCACGACCGATGATCACCGCCGCCGGCAAGGTCAGCCACAAGTTGGCGTGAACCTGCACCAGCAGCACCAGCGCCACCGCGACCATCAGCTTATCGGCCACCGGATCGAGGAAGGCCCCGAACGGCGTGCTCTGCTCCAGGCGCCTCGCCAGGTAGCCGTCGAGCCAGTCAGTGGCGGCGGCAATGGCGAATACGCTACTGGCGGCTACGTAGCTCCAGTGATACGGCACGTAGAACAGCAGAATGAAGATCGGGATGAGCAGGACACGAAGAACGGTAAGCAGATTCGGAATATTCATCGGGACAACTGGCTGCGAGGTGAGCGGGCATTCTACTCGCTATGCAGGCTGTCATAAATCGACTCGGCGAGCTTTTTGCTGATTCCCGGTGCCTTGGCGATTTCTTCCGCGCTGGCGCGGGACAATTCCTGCAAGCCTCCGAAGTGTTTGAGCAGGTCGCGACGACGCTTTGGCCCGACACCGGCGACGTCTTCCAGACTCGAGGTACGCCGCGCCTTGCCACGCCGGGCACGGTGGCCGGTGATGGCGAAGCGGTGGGCTTCATCGCGAATCTGCTGGATCAGGTGCAGCGCCGGCGAGTCGCCGCGCAGGGTGAATTCGTGCTGGACGTCGTTGAGGTACAGCGTCTCGAAACCGGCCTTGCGGGTCACGCCCTTGGCCACGCCGAGCAGGGTCAGGTCCGGCACGGCCAGCGCCTGCATAACATCCCGGGCCATGTTCAACTGGCCCTTGCCGCCGTCCACCAGCAAGACGTCCGGCAGTTTGCCTTCGCCATCCTTGATCCGACCGAAGCGCCGGGTCAGGGCCTGTTGCATGGCGGCGTAGTCGTCGCCGGCAGTAACGCCTTCGATGTTGTAGCGACGGTAGTCGGACTTCAGCGGTCCTTCCGGGCCGAACACCACGCAGGACGCCACGGTGGCTTCGCCGCTGGAGTGGCTGATGTCGTAGCACTCCAGGCGCTGCGGCACTTCCGGCAAGCCCAGCACTTCGGCCAGCGCCTCGAAGCGAGACGCCATATGTTGACGGTTGGCCAGGCGCGCACCCAATGCCTGTTCGGCGTTGGTTACGGCCAGTTGCTGCCAGCGGGCGCGGGTTCCGCGAACCCGGTGGCTGATGGCCAGCTCGCGACCGCGCAGGGTTTCCAGCGCCGAGCGCAAGGCGTCGAAGTCCTCGTGCACCACGTTGACGATCAGCTCCGACGGCAACTCGCGCTCGGCGTTACCCAGGTAGTACTGGGCGAGGAAGGCCGACATGACTTCGGCCACCTCCTCCTCGATACCCACCTGGGGAAAGAAATTCTTGCTGCCCAGCACGCGCCCGCCACGCACGCTGATCAGGTGGACACAGGCGCCGCCTGGGTTGACGAAGGCCGCCACTACGTCCACGTCGCCACTGCCGCCCTCCATGCTCTGCTGGTCCTGGACCCGCCGCAGCAGGGCGATCTGGTCGCGCAGCTCGGCGGCCTTTTCGAAGGCCAGGCTCATCGCGGCCTTTTCCATGTCGGCATTGAGTTCGTTGGTCAGTTGGTGGCTTCGCCCCTCGAGGAACATCACCGAGTGACGTATGTCCTCGGCATACTCTTCTGGCTCGACAAAACCGACGCAAGGCGCCTTGCAACGCTTGATCTGATATTGCAGGCAAGGCCGGGTGCGGTTGGCGTAGTAGCTGTCCTCGCACTGACGAACATGAAACGCTTTCTGCAGCAGGCTCAGGCTTTCGCGGATCGCCCCAGCGCTGGGATAAGGCCCGAAGTACCGGCCCTTCTGTTTCTTGGCGCCACGGTGAATGCCCAGCCGTGGGAAAGCGCCGTCAGACAGAAAGACATAGGGGTAGGACTTATCGTCACGCAGCAGGATGTTGTAGGGCGGGCGCCATTCCTTGATGAGGTTCTGCTCAAGAAGCAGGGCCTCGGTTTCGCTGGCGACGATGGTGGTCTCGACCTGAGCGATATGACCAACCAACGCCGCCGTCTTCGGCGCCAGGCCGGTCTTGCGGAAGTAGCTGGCCAGGCGCTTCTTGAGGTTCTTGGCCTTGCCGACATAAAGCAGGCGGCCGTCCGCGTCGAACATCCGGTAGACACCCGGACGGCCGCTGCAGGTCGCTAGAAAAGCACTTGGATCAAACGCGGGGGTCATGTTCAGAGGTTGGCGTCAACCATGCCGTGGCGGACGGCCAGCAAGGTGAGTTCCACATCGCTGGTGACCGAAAGTTTCTCGAAGATCCGGTAACGGTACGTGTTCACGGTTTTCGGCGACAAGCACAGCTTGTCGGAAATGATCTGGACCTTCTGACAACCAACGATCATCAGTGCGATCTGGATCTCCCGTTCCGACAGGCTGTCGAACGGCGAGGCGTTCTTGGGCTCG
Organism: Pseudomonas sp. 5P_5.1_Bac1; assembly: GCF_025466015.1. Lineage (NCBI taxonomy): Bacteria > Pseudomonadati > Pseudomonadota > Gammaproteobacteria > Pseudomonadales > Pseudomonadaceae > Pseudomonas > Pseudomonas sp. 5P_5.1_Bac1. The sequence goes on from NZ_JANLNX010000013.1 coordinate 6,190, forward strand.
AAGGATTTGAGCGCCAGTTGCTGGGCGATCTGCGGACTGATGTAGCGCTGGCCGGCGAAAACCAGACGAATGGCCTGGACCATTTCGTCGAGACCGGCGCCCTTGGTCAGATAGCCAGCGGCACCGGCCTGCAACAGGCGTGTGGGAAATGGATCTTCCTCGCAGACGGTCACCGCCACCACCTTGATATCAGGGTGACTGCGCAACAGTTTGCGGGTCGCTTCAAGACCACCGATACCGGGCATTTTCACGTCCATCAGGACCACATCGGGCTTGAGCTCGCGGGTGACCTTCAGCGCCGTTTCACCGGAATCGGCCTCGCCCACTACCTGCAGACCGTCGATGTCGGCCAGCATGCGGGTAATACCGGTACGAACCAGATCGTGATCATCGACCACCAGAACCCTAATCAAGCAGACACCTCGCCTTACGGTCTGAATTGGATCCCGCCACCTTATCAAAAAATTGCGTGGTGGACCTAACAGAATGCGTCACAAATATGACGTCAAATTACATAAATTCGACTACGAAAACGCCACTTGTCTGATCAGGCAGATACCACTTTGCCTACAGGCTTTGGAATTGTTCCTGCCAGACTCTCAAGCAAATGTCTTACAGCCTGCTGATCCGCGGGCTGTAGCCGCCGGTAGCAGTCCAACAGGTGATTCTCGCCGGGACGCAGATTGTCCAGCACTGCCGGGGTCGGCACCCCGCTCAGTACATAGAGGGCATCGACGCCGTTGGCCGCCACTGCGGCCAGGTAATCAGCCCGCGGCGTACGTTCGCCGCTTTCATACTTGCCTTGAGCGTTGGGCTCCACGCCACCGATGTCACCGAAAGCTCGCTGGGTGAGACCCAACCGCTCGCGCTCTGCCCTGAGACGTAATCCTATTCCCTTCATTTGAATACATATTCCTTTGCAATACACCCACTAAAGGGTAGAAAACCCGGCACATCCGCTGCGCCGTCAACAATCTTGAACTATGCACGGGATGCGATTTGCAGCACAAGACGCCCTGCCCCTTTCGATGCGGGTCAATGCGACGTTAGTTGCATACGCACGAAACATTCGTCCTCGCCCTGCTCTACAAAGCCTTCGCGCAGATAGAGGTGGCGGGCCGGATTGCTCTTGAACACGGTCAAGCGCAGCCACCGCAACCGCCGCTGCGCAGCCCAGGCGTCAAGTTCCCGCAACACCCAAGCGCCAATACCTTGGCCCCGCGCCGACTCGACTATATGCAATTCGCGGATATACAGCGCCTTGCCGTCCTGGCTCAGGCTGCAAAAACCCACCAGCACCTCGCCGTCCATCACCCGCCATTGCTCACGCCAGTTCCAGGCCTGGTCGAATGCCTCATCCAGCCACAGCAGGTCGTACTGGCAGTAGTAGCGCAGCATCCCGCGCCGGGTCAGGTCACGGGCAAAGGGCAGATGCTCAGCACTGGCGGGAGAGAGGTGAAGATTCACGGGGGCGTCCTTCTGGTTGCCGCTGAGCTTAGCGATTGCCCATGGGGTTTCGTTGATCCCCGTCAGGGTGGCTGCTGAAGGCAATTGTATGCTGGCTTTGTGCCAGGCATGAGCCTGAAATTCCACCCCGGACCCTCTCATGACGACCCAGACCAGCGCTATCCCCCCCGTGGACGCGCACGTTGCATCCCCTCTCAAGACGCGTTCGAGCCGTACCCCTACCGTCCTGTTCTTCAGCCTGTTGATCGGCGCCCTGCTCTACACCGCCTGGAGCCTGTTTCGCGACATCGATGCCAGCGGCACGGTGATCACCACCTGGACCCCGTTCCTGCTGCTCGGCCTGGCGCTGTTGATCGCCCTGGGCTTCGAGTTCGTCAACGGCTTTCACGACACCGCCAACGCCGTCGCCACGGTGATCTATACCCACTCGCTGCCGGCGCGCTTCGCGGTGGTCTGGTCGGGCTGCTGGAATTTCCTCGGCGTGCTGTTTTCCAGCGGCGCCGTGGCGTTCGGCATCATCGCCCTGCTGCCGGTTGAGCTGATCCTGCAGGTCGGTTCCTCGGCCGGCTTTGCCATGGTTTTCGCCCTGCTGCTGGCGGCGATCATCTGGAACCTGAGCACCTGGTGGCTGGGTTTGCCGGCGTCTTCGTCCCACACCCTGATCGGATCGATCATCGGCGTCGGCGTGGCGAATGCGCTGATGCACGGTCGCGACGGCACCAGTGGCGTCGACTGGACCCAAGCCAGCAAGGTCGGCTATTCGCTGCTGTTTTCGCCGCTGATCGGTTTCGCCTGCGCCGCGCTGTTGTTGCTGGCCTTGCGCAAGCTGGTCAAGCACAAGGCGCTGTACCAGGCGCCGGTGGGCAACACGCCACCGCCGTGGTGGATTCGCGGCCTGCTGATCGTCACCTGCACCGGGGTGTCCTTTGCCCACGGTTCGAATGACGGGCAGAAAGGCATGGGCCTGATCATGCTGATCCTGGTCGGCACCCTGCCGATGGCCTACGCGCTGAACCGCACCATGCCGGAGGAGCAATCGCAGCAGTTCGTGGCGATGGCCGAGACCACTAGCGTGGCGCTGGCCAGCCATGCCAGGCAAGCGGCGCCCGCCGATGCGCGACAGACCTTGACCGCGTTCATCCGCAGCCCCGCTCCGAGCCCGGAACTGATCCCCGCGCTGGCCGAACTTGCCGGCACCATCGGCCGCCAGGTGGGCAGCTACGGTTCGCTGGCCGGCATTCCGGCCGAGGCCATGGGCAACGTGCGCAACGACATGTACCTGACCAGCGAGGCGATTCGCCTGATGGACAAGCACAAGCTGCTGGATGTCGATCCCGACACCCGGCGCACCGTGCACCTGTTCCAGAAGCAAGTGGACGACGCCACCCGCTTCATTCCGCTGTGGGTCAAAGTGGCCGTGGCCATCGCCCTCGGGCTGGGCACCATGGTCGGCTGGAAGCGCATCGTGGTGACGGTGGGCGAGAAGATCGGCAAGACCCATCTGACCTACGCCCAGGGAGCCTCCGCCGAGTTGGTGGCGATGTGCACCATTGGCGCGGCGGACCATTTCGGCCTGCCGGTGTCCACCACCCACGTGTTGTCGTCGGGGGTCGCCGGCTGCATGGTGGCCAACGGTTCGGGCCTGCAGGGCCGGACCATCCTCAACCTGGCGATGGCCTGGGTGCTGACCCTGCCGATCTCGATCCTGCTGTCGGGCAGCCTGTATTGGCTGCTGACCCGCCTGATCTGATCAGATCTGCGCCGCGTCGCTGCGGCGCAATTCGCCGATTTTCTCCAGGCGTGCCCGGACGATATTGCGGCTGATGTTCAGCAGCCGTCCGGTCTGCAACTGGTTGCCGTGGCAGAACCGGTAGGCGGTGCGGAACACGGTTTCTTCGATGTGCTCGTAGAGGTCCGGAATGTTCTGTTCGAACAGCGCGGTCAACGCCGCTTCCAGATCCGGCGGTGCAGCCGGCAGGCGCAGCGGCAAGGCATGCTCCTCGACGCGCACACCCATCGGACGCATGTCCACCAGGTGCAGGTCGCCCGGTTGCACCACCTGCTGACGGCAGACCAGCAAGGCGTGGTGAATGGCGTTTTCCAGTTCGCGGATGTTGCCTGGCCAACTGTGCGCCAGCAGCTTGCGTTCGCTTTCCAGACTCAGACTGGCGCGGCTGTAACCGAGGCGCTGGCAGTGTTCTTCGACGAAGAATTCCGCCAGCGGCAGGATATCGCCCGGCCGCTCGCGCAGTGGCGGCAGGCGGATGGTCGCGACGTGCAGGCGGTAGAACAGGTCTTCACGGAAATTGCCCGCCACCACGGCGTCGGCCAGGTTGACGTTGGTCGCCGCCACAAGCCGCACATTGATCGGCACCGGCGTGCGCGAGCCGAGGCGCACCACTTCGCGCTCCTGCAGCACCCGCAGCAACTTGACCTGCATGTTCAGCGGCAGATCGCCGATCTCATCGAGGAACAAAGTGCCGCCGTTGGCCGCCTCGAACCAGCCGGCCTTGGCGTTGGTGGCGCCGGTGAAGGCGCCCTTCTCGTGGCCGAACAGTTCGCTCTCCACCAGGCTTTCGGCGAAGGCCCCGCAGTTGACCGCGACGAACGGCTCGCGACCGCGTCGGCTCAATTGATGAATATGGCGCGCCACCAGCTCCTTGCCGGTACCGGTCTCGCCGATGATCAGCGTGTTGGCTTCGCTGGGCGCCAGGCGCTCGATGCGGCTGAGCAGTTCCTGGGACCGAGGGTCCTTGAACACCAGTACGGTGGCGCGAACGGATTTGGTCAGTTCGCGAGCGTTGGGATGGGTAAGCAGCGACATAAAGGCATTCCTGGCATGGGTGGCGCGCCTTCATAGTGCACGAAACAAATTAGAACAAATAATTATTAATTTGCATTTGAATATTCCAAAAACAGCTAACACATCAAACTGCTGCCCCAGCAGCAACCGGGCAACACCCGTTGCTCAACGGCCAGCACGCCAGGCAACAGTGGCGCTTCCGTATTTCTTCTGAAAGCCCCGCAATCCGTGGCTTACAGGCTATTTCCAGACAATTGGCATGGGTTTCGCTCTAAGGCTGGGGACTGCCTTTTCTTCAAGGACCCTTCATGAAACTCCCGCACAAGCTGGCCTTCGGGCTGAGTCTGCTGACCCTCTCCCTCAGCGCCTTCGCCGCCGACACCTACGCACCAAAACCCGACCCGCAGCAAGGCGATGGCCGTGTCTCGGCGTTCTACACCTGGGAAAAGGCCATTCCGGCGACACCGGGCAAGCTGCTGCGCAGCGAGCCACTGGAAAACACCCTCGCCCTGCCCGGCTCGGCGAAGCAACTGCGCATTCTTTACAGCTCCACCGACGGCATCGACGGCAAGACCCCGGTCGCGGTGTCCGGCGCGCTGTTCATTCCCCAGGGCAAGGCGCCGGAAGGCGGCTGGCCGGTGGTCACCTGGGGCCACGGCACCGTTGGCGTGGCGGATATCTGCGCGCCGTCCTGGGCCGGGCGTTCCTACCGTGACGTGCAGTACCTGGCGCGCTGGCTGAGCGAGGGCTACGCCATCGTCGCCACCGACTATCAGGGCCTCGGCGTACCCGGCGGCCATCCGCTACTGAATAACCGCATGGCCGCCTACGGCATCCTCGACGCAGCGCGGGCGGTGATCGGCGGCGTGCCGGGGCTGGCCAACAAGGTGCTGGTGCTCGGCCAGTCCCAGGGTGGCGCCGGCGCCTTCGCCTCGGCCGCCTACGCGCCGACCTATGCCCCGGACCTGGGCCTGAAAGGCAGCGTCGGCACCGGCGTGATCTACACCGTCGGCGAGAAGAACGTCGGCGAGCAGGACCCGAACAAGGTCGACGCCGCCCTCGCTTACGGCTTCTACACCCTGCTCGCGGCGCAGCAGTACAACCCGCACATCAACCCGCGTGACTTCTACACCGACAAGGCCCTGCCGCTGTTCGAACAGGCGCGCACCAGTTGCCTGTCGTCGCTGGTCTCGGACGTCATCGGCACCGGCCTGACCCCGGCCAACAGCCGCAAGGTCAACGACGGCGCACAACTGAAAGCCTGGCAGGCGCAGGTCAGCTACCCGACGCTGAAACTGGCGCAGCCGATCTTCATCGGCACCGGTGCCGAGGACAAGACGCCCGCCGCCTCCACCCAGGTGGCGCTGATGCAGGACGCCTGCAAGGCCGGTTCGGTGGTCGAGGGCCATCTGTACAAGGGCCTGGGCCACAGCGAGACGGTGAACGCCTCGCTCAAGGACTCGCTGCCGTTCGCCCGCAAGGTGTTCAGCGACCAGCCTGTCGCGCCCGTCTGCAACCCCACCGTGCAATAAGGACTTCGCCATGAGTATCGAATTCTTCACCCGCCTGCCCCTTCACGGCGAAACCCAGTTCCTCCCCGGCGACCCGCGCAACCGCGGCGACTGGCATGCCGGCGGCGACAGCACCGGCGCGGTGTCCGGTTTCAGTGTCGGCGACCACTTCACCTACATCGATTACCTCGGGCAGATCGCCAGGGCCGCCGAGATCAACAACTTCGGCGGCGTGCTGATGGTCAATGCGCCCTACGGCGAAGAACCGTGGACGGTGTGCTCGCTGCTGGCCCGGGAAACCCGCACCTTGAGTTACGTCGCGGCGTTCCAGCCGTACCACTACACGCCGTGGGTGGCCGCGCAACAGGCCGCGACCTACCAGCGCGCCACCGGCAACCGGCTGATCTGGAACATCATCAACGGTGGCTCCGACACGGTGCAGCGCCAGGTCGGCGACTTCAGCGACCACGACGAGCGCTACGCGCGGGCCACCGAGTTCATGGATGTGGTCAAGGGCTACTGGCATTCGGAAAACTTCCACTATGACGGCCACTTCTACAAAGCCCAGGGCGGCGGCCTGCGCGGCCCGCAGAAAAAAGCCGAGTTGCCGCTGATCTGCACCGCCGGCTCATCGAACGCCGGCCGCGAGTTCGCCGCCAAGCACGCCGATTTCTACCTGATGCGCGCCGAGCATCCAGACGAGATTCGCAAGCTGATCGCCGATATCCGCGCGCGGGCCTTGAAGTACGGGCGCAGTGATATCCGCTTCGGTTTGTCCATCGATGTCATTACCCGCGAGACCGAGGAACTGGCGCATGTCGAAGCCAAGCGCTTCTTCGATGAAGGCGTGGCCAAGAACACCATCAAGGCCGCAGCCGCGCATGCCGGGCTGCGTACCGCGCGCAAGCTGAGTTATGAAGAGGAATACGGCAGCCGCGAGGAAAGCCGTCAGTTCGATGACTTCTTCATTTACCCCAATGTCTGGGCGGGGTTCGGCTACATCGGCATTCCGCCGGGGCTGGCGCTGGTGGGCAGCTACGAAAACGTGGTGGCGCGGATTCGCGAGTACAACGAACTGGGGATCGATGTGTTCTTCCTGGCGGGGTATCCGCATCTGGAAGAGGCGTATCGGTTGGGGGAACACATTCTTCCGCACTTCCGCGGGGAGCGGGAAAAACTGCGGCGGGTGGCGGTGCCTGAGTTGAAGGTGGCTGGCTGAGAAATCGGTCTGACTTGTCCGGCCTCATCGCCAAACTGCGACGATGAGGCCATCAGCAACACCATCACCTCAACGTAACCCGCCCTGCCGCTGCCGATACTCCCCCGGCGTCACCTGCGCATACCGCAGGAAAAACCGGCTGAAATACGCCGGGTCCTTGAACCCCAGGCTGTAGCAGATTTCGTTCGCCGAGCTACCGGTGAACAACAGCAGTCGCTTGGCTTCCTGCATCAGCCGCTCCAGGACCAGACGCTTGGACGGCAGGTCGGCGATGCGTCGGCAGATGTCGTTGAGCCGCGCTTCGGTCACGCCAATCCCCTCGGCATAACGCGACAGCGGCCAGTGCTCCAGGTAATGCGCTTCGATCAGCTCGTTGAAGCGATGGAAAATCAGCAAGTCCTCATGCCGCGTGGAGCGTGCCGGCAATGAGCGGGCACACAGGCGCAACAGGCTGATCATGATCAGCCGCGTCAGGCTGTGCAGCGCCGCGCCGCGACCCGCTTCGTCGCCATTCACTTCGCCATGCAGCAACTCGAACAGCCGTTCGAGCCGCTGCGCCTCAGCCGCGAAATTACCTTCCAGCCCCGTCAATGCCACGCACGCCGGCGCCACTTGCGGTCCCGGCGCGAGTGCCGGATCGGCTTCCAATAGCTGCCACACCAGTTGCTGACGCACGGTCAGCACGTGGCCGTCGGCGTCCGGCTCGGTGACGAACGAATGCGGGATGGTCGGCGGCGTAAGGAAGAACATCGGCCCGGATTCGACGTACTGCTGGTCATCCAGATAGACCCGCACCGTGCCCGACTTGACGTAGTGCACCTGGAAAAAACGGTCGTGACGGTGCACCGGCATGTTGCGACCGAAGAAGCCCGCCAGGTTGCCGAGCTTGTCGTAGTGCACTTCCGAATCGCTGTAGCGCTGGTCGTAGACCTGACCGATGTTGATGTTGGGGATCGGCGTGCGATCGCTCATGGCTCTGTACCCGTCGTACCGCGTGTTGTTCTGCGCGCAGCTTAACGCCGCACGGATGAAACAGCAGCTTGCATTTCATTAACATCTTAATTATAACGTTAACACATTAACAATTATCCCCCGCGGGGCACCCGATGCCCTGCCCTTGTCAGGAGAAGAGCATGAGCCGTGCCCTGCATGACGCTGCCACCGGCACCCTGTTCGGCGTTGCGCTGAACTACAAGGGGCTGCTGGAACAGCGTCTCGCCGAATTCGAACAGGCGCCGTACCAGAAGCCACCGGTCAAGCCGGTGCTGTTCATCAAGACCCCCAACACCCGCAATGGCCACGGCCAGCCGGTGGTTTACCCAAAGGGCGTCGAACACCTGCAGGCCGGCCCGGCACTGGGCGTGGTTATCGGCAAGCGCGCCAGCCGCGTCAGCGCCGAGCAGGCGCTGGAGCACGTTGCCGGTTTCACCATCGTCAACGAGTTCAGCCTGCCGGAAGAGAGCTACTACCGCCCCGCGGTCAAGGCCAAATGCCGCGACGGCTTCTGTGTGATCGGCCCGGAACTGGTGCCCGTTGAGCAGATCGCCGACCCGCACAGCCTGGACATCCGCCTGTTCATCAACGGCGAAGTTCGCCAGCAGAACAGCACCGCCAACCTGGTGCGCGGTATCCCGCAACTGATCGCGGAAATCACCGAATTCATGACCCTGCATGAAGGCGACGTGCTGATCACCGGCACCCCTGAAGGCCGCGCCGACGTCAAGCCGGGCGACCACGTCGAAATCGAAATCACCGGACTGGGTCGCCTGGCCAACCCCATCGTTGCCGAGGAGGAGTCGCACTGATGAAACACGCTCGTATCCGTTTCCAGGGCGATGTCCACGCGGTCACCGTCGAAGCCGACAACGCCGTGCGCCTGGCCGATGGCCGACTGATCGCCGAAGACCAGGTCGAATGGCTGCCGCCCGCCAACGGCAACATGTTCGCCCTGGGCCTGAACTACGCCGACCACGCCGCCGAGCTGGCCTTCGCGCCGCCGACCGAGCCGCTGGCGTTCGTCAAATCGCCAGGCACCTACACCGGCCACAACCAGATCACCTGGCGCCCGGACAACATCAAGTACATGCACTACGAGTGCGAGTTGGTGGCCGTCATCGGCAAGCCGGCGCGCAACGTCAAGCGCGAGGACGCCCTGGAGTACCTGGCCGGCTACACCGTGTGCAACGACTACGCCATCCGCGATTACCTCGAGAACTACTACCGCCCCAACCTGCGGGTGAAGAACCGCGACGCCACCACCCCGGTCGGCCCGTGGATCGTCGATGTGGCCGACGTGCCAGACCCGTCGAAGCTGACCCTGCGCACCTGGATCAACGGTGAGCTGAAACAGGAAGGCACCACCGCGGACATGATCTTCGACATCCCTTACCTGATCGAATACCTGTCCAGCTTCATGACCCTGCAACCGGGCGACATGATCGCCACCGGCACGCCGGAAGGCCTGGCCGACGTGGTGCCGGGCGATGAAGTGGTGGTGGAAGTGGAAGGCGTGGGCCGTCTGGTCAACCGAATCGTCAGCGAAGCCGAGTTCTTCGCTCAGTACAACAAAGAGGCGTGAGCAGCATGATCAAGCACTGGATCAACGGCCGTGAGGTCGAGAGCAAGGACACCTTCGTCAACTACAACCCGGCCACCGGCGAAGCCATCGGCGAAGTCGCCAGCGGCGGTGCCGAGGAAGTCGCCCAGGCCGTTGCCGCGGCGAAAGAAGCCTTCCCGAAATGGGCCAACACCCCGGCCAAGGAACGTGCCCGCCTGATGCGCAAGCTGGGCGAGCTGATCGAGCAGAACGTGCCGAAACTGGCCGAGCTGGAAACCCTCGATACCGGTCTGCCGATCCACCAGACCAAGAACGTGCTGATCCCGCGTGCCTCGCACAACTTCGATTTCTTCGCCGAAGTCTGCACCCGCATGGACGGCCACACCTACCCGGTCGACGACCAGATGCTCAACTACACCCTGTACCAGCCGGTGGGTGTGTGTGGCCTGGTGTCGCCGTGGAACGTGCCGTTCATGACCGCCACCTGGAAGACCGCGCCGTGCCTGGCACTGGGCAACACCGCGGTACTGAAGATGAGCGAACTGTCGCCGCTGACCGCCAACGAACTGGGTCGCCTGGCCGTTGAAGCCGGCATCCCCAACGGCGTGCTGAACGTGATCCAGGGCTACGGCGCCACCGCCGGCGACGCGCTGGTCCGTCACCCGGACGTGCGTGCGATTTCCTTCACCGGCGGCACCGCCACCGGCAAGAAAATCATGCAGACCGCCGGCCTGAAAAAGTACTCCATGGAACTGGGCGGCAAGTCGCCGGTGCTGATTTTCGAAGATGCCGATCTGGAACGTGCGCTGGACGCCGCGCTGTTCACCATCTTCTCGCTGAACGGCGAACGCTGCACCGCCGGCAGCCGGATCTTCATCCAGGAAAGCGTGTACCCGCAGTTCGTCGCCGAGTTCGCCGCCCGCGCCAAGCGCCTGATCGTCGGTGACCCGACCGATCCGAAAACCCAGGTCGGCTCGATGATTACCCAGGCCCACTACGACAAGGTGACCGGCTACATCCGCATCGGCATCGAGGAAGGCGCCACCCTGCTCGCCGGTGGCCTGGAGCGTCCGGCCAACCTGCCGGCGCACCTGGCCAAAGGTCAGTTCATCCAGCCGACCGTGTTCGCTGACGTGAACAACAAGATGCGCATCGCCCAGGAAGAAATCTTCGGTCCGGTGGTCTGCCTGATCCCGTTCAAGGACGAAGCCGAAGCGCTGCAACTGGCCAACGACACCGAATACGGCCTGGCCTCGTACATCTGGACCCAGGACATCGGCAAGGCTCACCGCCTGGCCCGCGGCATCGAAGCCGGCATGGTGTTCATCAACAGCCAGAACGTCCGCGACCTGCGCCAGCCGTTCGGCGGCGTGAAGGGCTCGGGCACCGGTCGCGAAGGCGGTCAGTACAGCTTCGAAGTGTTCGCCGAAATCAAGAACGTGTGCATCTCGATGGGCAGCCACCATATTCCGCGCTGGGGTGTGTAAGGGCTAGCAACTCCCCTCCTGTAGGAGCGAGCTTGCTCGCGAACGACCGCGAAGCGGTCGCAAATCCTGGTAACACCGGTTTGGGGCTGCTGCGCAGCCCTTCGCGACGGTTCGGCGCTCCGACAAGCTCGCTCCTACAGGGGATTCCCGTGCGAGAACAAAAGAAGAACAACAGAATCAGGAGTTCCATCATGGGCGAAGTCGTCCTGGCAGCCAAAGTCTGCCACGTCCCCTCGATGTACCTGTCCGAGCTGCCGGGCAAGCACCACGGCTGCCGTGAAGCGGCCATCGCCGGGCACAAGGAAATCGGTCGCCGGGCCCGCGAACTGGGCGCCGACACCGCGGTGGTGTTCGATGTGCACTGGCTGGTCAACAGCGCGTACCACATCAACTGCGGCGAGCACTTCAAGGGTGTCTACACCAGCAACGAGCTGCCGCATTTCATCAAGGACATGGAATTCGAATACCCCGGCTGCCCCGAGCTGGGCGAATTGATCGCCGCCGAGGCCAACGCCGCCGGCGTGCGTACCCAGGCCCACAACATCGCGAGCCTGGAGCTGGAATACGGCACCCTGGTGCCGATGCGCTACATGCACATGGGCGTGCCGGAAAGCGAGCGCCTGAAGGTCGTTTCCATCGCCGCCTGGTGCGCCTGGCACCGCCTGGAAGACAGCCTGGCGTTCGGCGCCGCGGTCCGCCGCGCCATCGAGAAGAGCGACCGCAAGGTGCTGGTGCTGGCCTCCGGCTCGCTGTCCCACCGCTTCTCCGACGACCGCAACGCCGAAGCCAACATCCACAACTGGACCCGCGAGTTCGACAAGCAAGTGGACATGCGCGTGGTGGAGCTGTGGAAGCAAGGTCGCTTCAAAGAGTTCTGCGCGATGCTCCCCGACTACGCCGCGCACTGCTACGGCGAAGGCGGCATGCACGACACCGCGATGCTGCTCGGCCTGCTCGGCGGCGCCGACTACGACAAGCCGGTGGAAGTGCTGACCGAAGCCTTCGGCAGCTCCGGCACCGGCCAGATCAACGCGATCTTCCCGGTCTGATTTCCCAAGGAGTTCCCATGCCGCACTTCATCGCTGAAATCACCGACAACATCGAACAACAGGCAGACCTGCCCGCCCTGTTCGAAAAAGTCCACGCCACCCTCGGCGCCAGCGGCGTGTTTCCGCTCGGCGGCATCCGCAGCCGCGCGGTGCGCCTGGACACCTGGCGCATGGCCGACGGCAAGCACGACTACGCCTTCGTCCACATGACCCTGAAAGTCGGCCATGGCCGCGACCTGGAAACCCGTACCCAGGTCGCCGAGCAACTGTTCGCGGTCATCACCGAGCACTTCGCCGCACTGCAGGCCGAGCGTCTGCTGGCGCTGTCGTTCGAAATGATCGAGCTGCACCCGCAACTGAACTTCAAGCAGAACAACGTCCACGCGTTTCTCAACAACCAGGCGGGCTGAACCCTCCCGCCTGTAACACCCACGGCCACTCTGACAAAAAAGAAAAAATCATGAGCACAGCCAATACCGCAGATACCGTAGCACTCGGGCGTCAAGACTCGACCCACTCCACCATCACCTGGCGGCTGATGCCGTTGCTGCTGGTGTGTTACCTGTTCGCCCACCTGGACCGCATCAACATCGGCTTCGCCAAGATGCAGATGAGCACCGACCTGCACTTCAGCGACACGGTGTATGGCTTCGGCGCCGGCCTGTTCTTCATCGCCTACGCAATGTTCGGCGTGCCGAGCAATATGGCCCTGGACCGTGTCGGCCCGCGTCGCTGGATCGCCACGCTGATGGTGGTCTGGGGCGCCCTGTCCACCAGCATGCTGCTGGTGGAAACCTCCACCGGTTTCTATGTGCTGCGCTTCCTCCTGGGCGTGGCCGAGGCGGGCTTCTTCCCGGGCATTCTGGTCTACCTCAACCGTTGGTACCCGGCCCGTCGCCGCGCGCAGATCACCGCGCTGTTCGCCATCGCCGTGCCGATGGCCGGTGTGGTCGGCGGCCCGCTGTCCGGCGGCATCCTCGAACTGTTCCATGACGCCGCCGGCCTGCGCGGCTGGCAGTGGATGTTCCTGCTTGAAGGCGCTCCCGTCATCCTGCTCGGTCTGGTAGTACTCAAGTGCCTGCCGGACAACTTCAACAGCGTCAGCTGGCTGAACGACGAGCAGAAACGCGGCCTGCGCGAAGAGCTCAACCAGGAAGAACAACGCAAGTCGATCACCTCCTTCGGCGGCCTTTTCAGCGATGCGCGGGTCTGGCTGCTGGTCGCGGTGTATTGCGCGGTGATGCTGGCGGTGAACACCCTGGCCTTCTGGATGCCGACCCTGATCCACGGCGCCGGCATCGGCAGCGACGGCCGCGTCGGCCTGCTCAGCGCCGTGCCGTACCTGGCCGGCTGCTTCTTCATGATCGCCTGCGGCCGCTCCTCGGACCGCCGCCGCGAACGCCGCTGGCACCTCTGCGTGCCGCTGCTGATGTCCGCCTTCGGGATCGCCGTGGCCGGTATTGCGCCGGACAACGCCATCCTGGTGATGGGAGGCCTGATCATCGCCGGCATGGGCGCCAGCGCCGCACTGCCGATGTTCTGGCAACTGCCCCCGGCCTTCCTGTCCAACACCACCCAGGCGGCGGGCATCGGCCTGATCAGTTCCCTGGGCAGCATCGCCTCGTTCTCCGCCCCTTACCTGATCGGCTGGATGCGCGACACCACCCACAGCGCCAGCCTCGCCCTGTACGTGCTGGCCGTTTTCATCACACTCGGCGGCCTGCTGGTGCTGCGCACCAACGCCGCCACCGTCAACCCTCAGTAAGAGATTCGATCATGCTCGACCACAGCCAGATCCTCAGCGCAGCGGCCCAACTGGACCGGGCCGAACGCAACCGCGAACAGGTGCGCCAGTTCTCCCTGGAGCACCCCGGCATCACCATCGAGGACGCCTACGCCATCCAGCGCGCCTGGGTCGCGCAGAAGATCAAGGACGGGCGCAAGCTGGTCGGTCACAAGATCGGCCTGACCTCCCGCGCCATGCAGGTGTCGTCGAACATCACCGAGCCGGACTACGGCGCGCTGCTCGACGACATGCTGTTCGAAGAAGGCAGCGACATTCCGTTCGAACGCTTCATCGTGCCGCGGGTGGAAGTGGAGTTGGCGTTCATCCTCGGCAAGCCACTGAAAGGCCCGAACGTCACCGTGTTCGACGTGCTCGACGCCACCGAGTGGGTGATCCCGGCGCTGGAAATCATCGACGCGCGCATCCACCAGGTCGACCCGCAGACCCAGGTCACCCGCAAGGTCTTCGACACCATCTCCGACAACGCCGCCAACGCCGGCGTGGTGATGGGCGGCCGGCCGGTGCGGCCGACCGATATCGACCTGCGCAAGGTGCCGGCGGTGCTCTACCGCAACGGCGTGATCGAGGAGTCCGGCGTCTCCGCCGCGGTGCTCAACCATCCGGCCAAGGGCGTGGCGTGGCTGGCGAACAAACTGGCGCCGTACGACGTCACCCTGGAAGCCGGGCAGATCATTCTCGGCGGCTCGTTCACCCGTCCGGTGGCCGCGCGCCCGGGCGACACCTTCCACGTCGACTACGACATGCTCGGCTCTATCGCCTGCCGTTTCGTCTGATCAGGAGCGTCCCATGGACATGCCCGTCAACCGCTTCAAACAACGCCTGAGCGAGGGCCCGGCGCAGATCGGCCTGTGGCTCGGTCTGGCCGATGCTTACTGCGCGGAACTGGCGGCCAACGCCGGCTTCGACTGGCTGCTGATCGACGGCGAACACGCGCCGAATGACCTGCGCGGCATGCTCGCGCAGTTGCAAGCCGTGGCGCCGTACGCCAGCGAGGCAATCATCCGCCCGGTGATCGGCGATACCGCGCTGATCAAACAGGTCCTCGACATCGGCGCGCAGACGCTGCTGGTGCCGATGGTGGAAAGCGCCGAGCAGGCCCGCCAGCTTGTACGCGCCATCCACTACCCGCCGCAGGGTGTGCGTGGCGTCGGCAGCGCCCTGGCGCGGGCTTCGCGCTGGAACAGCATCCCCGGCTACCTTGATCACGCCGATGCGCAGATGTGCCTGCTGGTGCAGATCGAGAACCAGGAAGGCCTGGCCAACCTGGACGAGATCGCTGCGGTGGACGGTGTTGATGGTGTGTTCATTGGCCCGGCTGACCTCAGCGCGTCCATGGGTCATCGCGGCAACCCGGGACACCCGGATGTGCAGGCAGCGATCGAAGACGCCATCGCGCGGATCAACAAGGCCGGCAAGGCGGCGGGGATTCTCAGCGCGGATGAAAAGCTCGCGCGGCGCTATATCGAACTGGGCGCGAAATTCGTTGCGGTGGGTGTGGATACCACCGTGCTGATGCGCGGGTTGCAGGGGTTGGCGGCGAAGTTCAAGGATGGGCAGGTGGCACAGCCCACTTCCGGCGGCGTTTACTAGTTTTTTTGGGGGGGGGGTTGGGGGCCCACACCACCCAAACCCCCACCAGCAAAAAAACAAAAA
>NZ_JANLNX010000026.1:0-21221 GCF_025466015.1 Pseudomonas sp. 5P_5.1_Bac1
GTTCTCTGTAGGAGCGAGCTTGCTCGCGATGCGTCAGTGAGTTGACTGAGGCATTCGCGAGCAAGCTCGCTCCTACAGGGGGAGCCGGCATACCTACAGGAGGGGCCGGCGTATTTCTGCTACGGCGCAGGGTTCGGCTGTTCTACGTGGATCGCTTCGATCCCGCGCAGCAACTCTTCGGTCAAGTTCACCTCAACGCTGCCCAGGTTGCTGTGCAACTGCTCAAGGGTGGTTGCGCCGATGATGTTGCTGGTCACGAACGGGCGGCTGGTGACGTAGGCCAGCGCCAGTTGCGCCGGGTCAACGCCGTGCTCCTGCGCCAATGCCACATAGGCTGCGGTCGCACGCTCCACCTGCGGATTGTTGTAGCGCTGGAAACGATCGAACAGGGTCAGGCGCGATTTCGCCGGCTGCGCGCCGTTCAGGTATTTGCCCGACAACACACCAAACGCCAGCGGCGAATAAGCCAGCAGCCCCACCTGCTCACGAATGGAAATCTCCGCCAGGCCCACTTCGTAGCTGCGGTTCAGCAGGCTGTAGGGGTTCTGGATCGACACCACGCGCGGCCAGCCACGGGTCTCGGCCAGATGCAGGAAACGCTGCACGCCCCACGGCGTCTCGTTGGACAGGCCGATCTGGCGTACCTTGCCCGAGGCCACCAGGTCGGCCAGCACTTCCAGGGTGTCTTCGATGGCGACGGCTTCATTGTCGTCAGCGTCGTGCACGTAGCCAAGCTGACCGAAGAAGTTTGCCTGGCGATCCGGCCAGTGCAGTTGATAGAGGTCCAGGTAATCGGTCTTCAGGCGCTTCAGGCTTTCTTCCAGCGCCGCGGTGATGTTGGCGCGGTTGAGGCGGGTATTGCCGGCACGGATGTGGTCGATACGGTGCGGGCCGGCCACTTTGCTCGCCAGTACCCACTGGTCGCGGCCACCGAAACGCTCGAAGTAGTTACCGATGATCCGCTCGGTTTCGCCGTAAGTCCGGGCGATCGGCGGCACCGGGTACATCTCGGCGGTGTCGAGGAAGTTGACCCCGGCCTCGCGGGCCACGCGGATCTGTTCGAAGGCTTCAGCCTCGCTGTTCTGCTCGCCCCAGGTCATGGTGCCGAGGGCGATGGCGCTGACTTCGATTCCGCTGTTGCCCAGTTGACGCTTTTCCATGAATCACTCCTTGGTTGATAACGGCGAAGGCCGCTGGCACCCCGAGAGGTGCCAGCGGCCCTGGATCGGTGACGGTATCAGCGCTGCACGGCGGGCTTGAAAAGCTCCACGGCGCTGGCGTCGATCTTGCGCGGCAGCAGGCCCTGGGCAAAGAACACATCGGCGATCTGCTGCTGCTCGGCGAGGTTGTCGGCCTGCACCGGCTGCACATCATAACTGCGTCGGCCGTTGGCTTGCTCGACCGTGGCCACATCCAGGTTACCCCACAGCGGCCCGAGCACCTTGGCGGCATCGGTCGGGTTGGCCTTGATCCACTTGCCCGCGTTGCTCAGCGAGTTGAACAAGGTGTTGAGCACCGCGGGGTGGGCCTTGGCGTAGTCGCTGGACGCCAGATAATAGCGCTGATAGTTGGACAGGCCGTCGCCATTGCTCAACACCCGCGCATGTTGCTGACGCTGGGCGCTGGCGACGAACGGGTCCCAGGTGACCCAGGCATCCACCTTGCGGTTCTCGAACGCGGCACGGCCATCGGCCGGAATCAGGTAGGCCGGCTGAATGTCGCTGAAGTTCAATCCGGCCTTGGCCAGGGCCTGGATCAGCAGGTAGTGGCTGCCGGCGGCCTTGGTCACAGCGATCTTCTTGCCCTTGAGGTCAGCCAGGCTTTTCAGCGGCGAATCGGCCGGCACCAGAATGGCCTGGGCCAGCGGCGACGGGGTCTCCCGGGCGAAGTAGGTCAGCTTGGCACCCGCGGCCTGGGCGAACACCGGCACGGTGTCGGCGACGTCCGCCGAGACATCGACGTTGCCCAGGTTGAGCGCTTCGAGCAGCGGAAGACCACTGGCGAATTCATGCCAGGAGACAGTGATGCCCTGCCCGGCCAGTTGCTTTTCCAGATCGCCCTGGGCCTTGAGCAGGGTCAGCAGGGTCGAGGATTTCTGGTAGCCGATGCGCAGGGTTTCTTCGGCGCTGGCCGTGCCGACAAGACTGGCGCCAAGCACCACGGCGGCGGCCAGCCGGTACAGACGCTGGAATGGAATCATGCGGGAAGCTCCGGTTTCAGGGGGTTTGAGTCAGGGTGGCGGCGGCCGGCAGGACGAAGCCGCTGGCAAAGGTCGGTTTCACATCGAGGCGTTCGGCGATCAGGCCATGGGCCTGGTAGAAGTCAGCGGTTTCCTGCTGCTCGTCGATGGTCTTGGCGTCTACCGCCTGCCAGCGCAGTTGCCGGCGTTCGAACTGCAGGCGCGCGGCGTCCACCGGGAAGCCGATGATCTGCGCCAGGGTTTTCGAATAGCTGTCGAGGTTGTGGTTGGCCCAGTCCTGGGCCTTGGCCAGGCGTGTCAGGTAATCCTGCAGGGCTTCGCGGCGGGCCGGGTCATCGAGGGCTTTGTCGGTGGCGGCGAGGAAACTGTTGCCGCTGGACAGGCCGCGGCCGTTGACCAGCACCCGGCCCTGCCCGCTCAGTTCGGCCAACGCGGTGTAGGGTTCCCAGGTGGCCCAGGCATCCACCGAGCCGTTGGCCAAGGCGACCTTGGCGTCCACCGGGCCGAGGAAACGGAATTCCACGTCTTTCTCGGTGAGACCCGCGCTGGCCAGGGCCTTGAGCGCTACATAGTGGCCGATGGAGCCGCGTCCGGTGGCGATGCGCTTGCCCTTGAGGTCGGCGGCCGCTTTCAGCGCCGACTTCGGTTCCACCAGCACCGCGGTGCCGTAGGCATCGGATTTGTCCACGGCGATGGCCTTGACCTGCGCCCCGGAGGCCAGGGCGAACAGCAACGGCGCGTCGCCGATGATGCCGGCATCGATCGCCCCGGCATTCAATGCCTCGGCCAGCGGTGCGGCGGCGGGAAACTCGGCCCAGCGGATGTCATAGGGCAAATCGCGCAGGGCATCGGCGGCTTCCAGTTGGGCGCGCATGTTGCCTTTCTGGTCGCCGATGCGCAGTTCGAGGCGGTCGGCGGCCAGCACCTGGCCGGCCAGCAGCACGGCGGCGCCAAGCGCCAGAATTCGTTTGAAAGGGATCATCGCGGACACTCCTTGGAGGCTGGACAACAGCCTGTTGTCAGGTTCTGGGTTCCATCCGCCATGTGTCGCGAATGTCAGCAGACTGTACCGACACCTAGATAATCAGTGAAATGCATTTTGGTCATAACCTAATATGCGAACAATTTTTCATTCTCGCCATTAGCTTAGAACCATAAAGAATTTTACATAGCACTTTGCCAAGCATACGGTCATAAGCCCCACCGGCATGGATCCGCTGTCCAGGGTGGGTGAACGGCGCTCCTCGGGGGCGCTCCCTGCGTCTTATGCGATGAGTGCCTGATGAGCCAGTCTTCCGCCACTGCTGTCCCGCTGCACCGGCCGACCCCGTCGGACAGTGCCCCGTCCGGCCTGGACCCGGTCGTGCTTTCGACCATCACCCGCGAGCTGGCGGCCAGTGCCGCCGACTACGACCGCAGTGGTGCCTTCCCCGCCGCCAACTTCGCCCTGCTGCAACGCCATGGCCTGCTCGGCTTGACCGTGCCGAAGGCGCTGGGCGGCGGCGGTGCCGACCTGCCCAGCGCACGCAAGGTGATTGCCGCGGTGGCCAAGGGCGAGCCGTCCACCGCGCTGATTCTGGTGATGCAGTACCTGCAGCATTTCCGCTTGCAAGACGACCAGCGCTGGCCGGCCCACCTGCGCGAGCGACTGGCTCGCGAAGCCGTGGAGAACGGCGCGCTGATCAACGCCTTCCGCGTCGAGCCAGAACTGGGCACCCCGGCCCGTGGCGGCCTGCCGGCGACCATCGCCCGGCGCACCGCCGACGGCTGGCGGCTGTCCGGGACCAAGCTCTACTCCACCGGCAGCCATGGCCTGGAGTGGTATCTGGTGTGGGGCCGCAGCGATGATGCCGACCCGTTGGTGGGCGGCTTCCTGGTGCACAAGGACACGCCGGGCATCCGTATCGTCGATGAATGGGACCACCTCGGCATGCGCGCCACCTGCAGCCACCGCGTCGAATTCGACAACGTGCTGCTGCCCCTCGACCACGCCGTCGCGGTCAGCCCGGCCAGCGCGCCGCGCCCGGAGCTGGACGGCGAAGGCCTGGTGTGGATGGCGGTGTTGCTGTCGAGCATCTACGACGCGGTGGCCCAGGCCGCGCGCGACTGGCTGGTGACCTTCCTGCGCGAGCGGGTGCCGTCCAACCTCGGCCAGTCGCTGGCCAGCCTGCCGCGCTTCCAGGAGCGGGTCGGGCGCATCGACACCCTGCTGTTCGCCAACCGCAACCTGCTGGACTCTGCCGCCGCCGGCCTGGTCGAGCCGAAGAACGCCGGCCAGCTCAAGCAACTGGTGACGCAGAACGCGATCCAGGCGGTGGAACTGGCCATCGAGGCCACCGGCAACCCCGGCCTGTCGCGCCATAACCCGCTGGAACGGCACTACCGCGACGTGCTGTGCAGCCGCATTCACACCCCGCAGGACGACGTGGTGTTCCACGGCACCGGCCGCGCGGCCCTCAGCGAGGAAGCAAGCCAATGAGCACCATCAGCGTGATCGCCAGCCAGCTTGACGCGCAGGCCAACGACTACATTCGCCAGCAACTGCCCGAGCACCGGGTGCTGGACCTCTCGCCGGATCAATTCAATGCCGAGCGCGCCGACGTACTGATCGTGCGTCCGATCAACGTGCGTGGCCGTCGCGTCGATCAGCCGCCTGCGGGCTGGCCGTGGTCGCTGCGCTGGGTGCAACTGGTGTCGTCGGGCATCGACTTCTATCCCGACTGGCTGTTCCAGGGCCCGCCGGTCACCAGCGGCAAGGGCAGCAATGCCGAACAGGTCGCCGAGTTTGCCCTGGCGGCGATTTTCTCCGCGGCCAAGCAGTTGCCGAACATCTGGGTCAAGGACGACGACTGGAGCTTCACCCCGCTGCAACCGGTGCGCGGCAAGACCCTCGGCATCCTCGGCCTGGGCAGCATCGGTCGTGCCCTCGCCGCCAAGGGCCATGCCCTCGGCCTGCGGGTGATCGCCCTGGGCCGACCGGGCCAGCCGCTGGAAGCCGGCGTGCCGGTCGAGGCGGTGGCTGACCTGCACCAGTTGTTCGCCGAGTCCGATCATCTGGTTATCGCAGCGCCCCTCACCGCCCAGACCCGTGGCCTGATCAACCGTGACGTGCTGGCCAGCGCCAAGCCCGGCCTGCACCTGATCAACATCGCGCGCGGCGGCCTGCTCGACCAGCAGGCCCTGCTCGAAGGGCTGGAAGCCGGCTGGATCGGCCGCGCCACGCTCGACGTCACCGAACCCGAGCCGCTACCCGCCGGCCATCCGCTGTACAGCGACCCACGGGTGTTTATCTCGCCCCACACCTGCGCCATTTCCACCGAGGGCATCCGCGGCTTTGCCGAGGATTTCGTCGAGAACTTCCGCCGTTATCACCAGGGCGAAGCGCTGCGCAATCTGGTGGACCACCAGCGCGGCTACTGAACCTGAACCCTCGAACCTGAACCTATGAACTTGACGCGCCGCCTGGCGCGTGGGGAGCACTGCAATGACTGCCGTTTCCGTTCTGACCGTTTCCTCCGACCTCGATAGCGTGCGCCAGCGGGTCAGCGCCGAAGAATGGGAGGTGCGGGTCAAACTCGCCGCCGCCTACCGCCTGGCCGCGCTGTTTCGCTGGACCGACCACATCTACACGCACTTCTCGGCACGGGTGCCCGGCCCGGACGAGCACTTCCTGATCAACGCCTATGGCCTGCTGTTCGATGAAATCACCGCGTCCAACCTGGTCAAGGTGGACGTCGACGGCACGATCATCGACGACCCGCTGGGGCTGGGCATCAACCAAGCCGGCTACGTGATTCACAGCGCCATCCACCGCGCCCGCCCCGACCTCAAGGCGGTGCTGCACACCCACACCCGCGATGGCGCGGCGGTGTCGGCGCAACGCGATGGCCTGCTGCCGCTGTCGCAGCATGCACTGGCCTATTACAGCCGGGTCGTCTACCACACCTACGAAGGCGTGGCCCTGGACCTCGACGAGCAAGTGCGCCTGGTGGCTAACCTGGGCAACAGCAACATTCTGATCCTGCGCAACCACGGCCTGCTCACCGGCGGCAGCAGTGTCGAGCATGCGTTCCGTGAGCTGCATGGCCTGGAGCGCGCCTGCAATATCCAGATCGCCGCGCAGGCGGGCGGCAATGCCGACCTGCTGTTCGCGCCGGAGGCGGCGATCGAGAAAGTGAAGCAGCAGACGGCGGCGTTTCTTGATGGCAACAACCCGGGGATCCAGCGGCATTGGGATGCGCTGATCCGGCAACTGGATCGGGAGGGGGATGGCTACAAGCATTGATTTTTTGTGATGTTCAAGGCCATCGCGAGCAAGCTCGCTCCTACAGAGAAAACGCGTTGCACCTGTAGGAGCGAGCTTGCTCGCGATAACCAGCCCCAATCCAACTGACCGACCCCACTCAGGGAGGAAATCCAAAAAAAGCCAGGAAGACCCCAGCATGCCCCGACCAGCCTTGCGCCACACTCTCCCACCGTTGCTCTTGTCCTTGCCCCTGACCACCTTCGCCGCCACCGAAGCCCCCAAGGAAGAACGCCTGCCGAGCGTCACCGTGACCGCCGAGCACCGTCAGGAAAACCTGCAGAAAACCCCGGTGGCGATCAGCGCCTTCGACGAGAACACCCTGCGTGACCAGCAGATCAACAACATCCGCGACCTCTCCGGGCGCGTGCCGAACCTGACCCTCAACCGCCAGTCGATCTCCTACAGCGCGCAGACCTACGGCATCCGTGGCATCGGCGAGACCGACCCGATCCAGGAGGCGGCGGTGGCGGTGTACGCCGACGACCTGTACATCCCGCGGGCGATTTCCTCGATGCTCGACTTCAACGACGTCGAGCGCGTCGAAGTCCTGCGCGGTCCGCAAGGCACCCTGTACGGGCGCAACAGCGCGGCCGGGGCGATCCGCGTGATCACCCGCGACCCGGACCAGAAGACCCGCGCCTTCGTCGAGCTGGGCGCCGGCAACTATGACGCGCGCAACGGCCGCCTGCTGGTCAGCGGGCCGCTGGTCGACGACACCCTGTTCGGCAGCTTCTCCGCGGTGCGCCTGAGCCGCGACGGCACCGTGCACAACCGCACCCGCGACAAGGACGTCAACAACGTCGATATCCAGTCCTACCGCGGCAAGCTGCGCCTGGCCCCGGCGGATTCGCCGTGGGACACGCAACTGACCCTGGCCGGCACCTTCGACCGCGGCGACACCACCAGCTACACGCCGTTCGACCCGGCCAACGGCCATTTCGACAAGTTCAAGACCTACAGCAGCCTCGACCCGAAAAACCGCCTCGACCAGGGCAGCGCGGTGCTGCGCTCGATCTACCACATCGATGACCAGTTGAGCGCCAAGTCGGTCACGGCCTGGTCGACCTTCGACCAGCCGGTGGACTACGACAACTCCGGCGAGGCCAACAGCGGCAACGCCGCGCCGGTGCAGAACAACCTGATCCACTACAAACAGCGCTACGCCACCCAGGAGTTCCAGCTCAACGGCGAGTACGAGCGCTTCAACTTCACCCTCGGCGCCTTCCTGTACAAGGAGCGCTTCCGCGCCGAACGCGACAGCCTGACCTATTCGGTCGCCGCCGACCGGGTCAACGCCAGCGGCCAGTACAGCACCACCGACACCGAAAGCTACGCGCTGTACGGCCAGGGCACCTACAAACTGACCTCGCGCCTGTCCGTCACCGGCGGCCTGCGCTACACCGCCGAGCACAAGAACTTCGACTACAAGAACTACCGCATCACCACGGCACGGGACATCACCGGCCTGAACTTCGAGGCCGAAACCAGCGAGAGCTGGGCCTCCTTCAGCCCGAAACTCGGCCTGGAATACGCCTGGACCGACAACCTGATCCAGTACGGTTACGTCGCCAAGGGCTTCAAGGCCGGCGGCTTCGACAACCGCGCGCCGACCCGTCTCGCCGCCTTGCAGGGCTTCGACCCGGAAAACGTCATCACCTACGAAACCGGGCTCAAGGGCGACTACCTCGACGGGCGTCTGCGCAGCAACATCGCGGTGTTCTACAACGACTACAAAGACCTGCAGACCAACGCCTGGGACCCGGCCATCAGCGCCAACCTGCGAACCAACGTCGGCAGCGCCCACAGCTATGGCGTGGAACTGGAAAACACCGCCCTGCTCAGCCGCGACCTGACCGCCACGGTCAACCTCGGTTTCCTCAAGGCCCAGTACGACGATTTCAAGAACGCCGCCGGGCCGGGTGTCGATGCCGATGGCAACTGGATGGTCTTCGCCCCGCGCTGGAACCTGGCGCTGGGCTTGAACTGGACCGTCCCGGTGGACCTGCCGGGCGCGCTGGTGGCCGGCACCGACTGGCAGTTCCAGACCAAGTCCTACGCCAACGC
Source organism: Pseudomonas sp. 5P_5.1_Bac1 (assembly GCF_025466015.1). NCBI lineage: Bacteria > Pseudomonadati > Pseudomonadota > Gammaproteobacteria > Pseudomonadales > Pseudomonadaceae > Pseudomonas > Pseudomonas sp. 5P_5.1_Bac1. The sequence continues at coordinate 8,571 of NZ_JANLNX010000026.1, forward strand.
GGTCAATGGCGACATCTATGAAGTGCCGGAACAAAGCTTCTGGAACGCCAACACCAGCTACAGCAGCGGCGACGGCCACTGGACCACCACCCTGGCGGTGAAGAACCTGCTCAACCGCGCGTACCCGCAGAGCATCGCGTACTCGGCGGCGAGCAGTACCGCGTATTACTCGGTGAACGACCCGCGGACGGTGACCTTGAGTGTGCGGTATGACCTGTGAGGCGGATTAGGCTCGTTTAACACTGATTCACCCGTGGGAGCTGGCTTGCCAGCGATGAGGCAGTCAGGGACACAGCGGGTGTCCGGCCTGGCCTTATCGCTGGCAAGCCAGCTCCCACAGTGGTTTCAGGGCGCCAGGGAAAGAAACACATCAATAATTTGCATATTAAAAATAAATAATAATTCCTAAAAAGAATAATATTAATATTCCAAAAAAGAATTTCCGCTGACGTTCTTATAAAAATAAGATCAATCCCAGACGACCTCGTCCCCCCTTCTAAAAACGATCAACGCCAGGCGATCCACCTGCACCCAGACCCAGGGCCAGTGCCACGCAGTAACGGACTATGCCCGCATGCACATATCCCGATACCCGCACCTCAGCACCCTCACTACCGCCCTGCTGTTCGCCGGCTTTGCGCCCGCAACCCAGGCCGCGGACAAAGACGCCCGCCTCGATACCGTGACGGTGATTTCCACCGGTGTCCGCGGCCAGGCACGTACCGTCGCCGACAGCCCGGCGCCGATCGATGTAATCAACAGCGAGCAACTGCTCAAGACCGGCCGCGCCGAGTTGTCCGAAGCCATTTCCCGCCTGCTGCCGTCATTCAACTTCGGCACCAATATCGCCGGCTACAACTCGGTCACCCGGCCGCTGAGCAACCGCAGCCTCGGCCCGGCCTACACATTGGTGCTGGTCAACGGCAAGCGCCGGCACAACGGCGCCGTCGGTCAGCGCGGCAATATCGACAACAGCGGCGCCAACGCAGTGGACATCGACCTGATCCCGGTCAGCGCCGTGGACCATATCGAAATCCTCAAGGACAGCGCCGCCGCCCAGTACGGCTCTGACGCGGTGGCCGGGGTGATCAATATCATCCTCAAGTCCAGCGCCTCCGGCGGGCATGTGGAAACCAGCTACGGCCAGCTCTATTCCGGCCAGGGCGAAACCATCAAGGTGGCCGGCGACCAGGGCTTCAAGCTTGGCGAAAGCGGCTTTGTGCACCTCTCCGCCGACGCCCGCAAACGCGGCGACGCGGCCTGGAACGACAAGGCCGACAGCAGCGTGCGGGCCTTCCGCGACCCGGTGAAGGAAGCCGCCTGGGACCGCGTCGCGATCAAGAACGGCGACCCCGAGATCAAGGCCTTCAACGTCGCCTACAACGCCGAACTGCCGCTCGACGCGCTGACCCTCTACTCCTACGCCACCTACGGCGAACGCGACGCCGAGGCCTACAACTATTTCCGCCTGCCCACCGGCACCGCATCGGTGCCGGAGCTGTTCCCGGACGGTTACTACCCGCTGAACAACATCAAGGACCGCGACTACCAGTTCCTGTTCGGTGGCAAAGGCGAGCGCGCCGACTGGCACTGGGACCTGAGCACCACCTACGGGCGCAACAACATCCACCACTCCAGCGACTTCAACATCAACCCGTCGCTGGGCACCGCCACGCCGACCCGCTTCGACAACCTGGCGACCTTCCGCTTCGAGCAGTGGGTCAACAACTTCGACCTGACCCGCCGCTACGACAGCCTGTTCGGCCTGACCTCGCCGGTGCAGGTATCGGCCGGCCTCGAACACCGCTGGGAACGCTTCAGCACCTTCGCCGGCGAGCCCGCCGCGTACCTCACCGGCAACTACCCGGCGGCCTCCGGCGCCCAGGCCGCGGTGACCCTGCGCCCGGAAGACGAAGTCAGCCTGATCCGCAACAACTACGCGGCCTACCTGGACCTCGGCTTCGACCTCACCGAACGCTGGTTCCTCGACCTGGCCGGCCGCGTCGAGCACTACGATGACGACTCGGGCAACACCTTCGGCCTCAAGCTCAACTCGCGCTATGAACTGACCGATAGCGTCGCCGTGCGCGGCACCGTCGGCACCGGCTTCCGCGCGCCGTCGCTGACCCAGATCGGCTACACCGTCGCCGACAACCGCGTTGCCACCGACGTCAACGGCAACGTGGTCCCGGCCGTTACCCGCCTGACCCCGTCCGACAGCAGCCTGGCCGCGGCCCTCGGCGGCGACGCGCTGAAGCCGGAGAAGTCGCGCAACCTCGGCCTCGGCCTGACCTGGCAACCGGCGCCACGCACCAGCATCACCGCCGACGCCTACCTGATCGATATCGACGACCGCATCACCCTGACCAGCAACATCTACGACCAGGGCAACGGCGTCATCACCAGCATTCTGCAAAGCCAGGGCGTGGCCCGTGGCACCTGGGTCAACTACTACACCAACGCCTACGACACCCGCACCAAGGGCCTGGATATCGTCGCCGACCACAGCACCGACTTCGGCGCCTGGGGTGACGTGCGCTGGAGCCTGGCGTTCAACTGGAACAAAACCAGCATCGAGGACGTGCGTGACACCCCCGCCTCCCTCGCCGGTTCCGGCATCACCCTGGTGGGCCGCGACCGCGAAGGCGACCTGACCGTGGCCAGCCCGGAAACCAAGTGGATCCTCGGCGCCAACTGGAAGGTCGACAACCTCGCGGTGAACCTGCAGACCACCCGCTTCGGCAGCGTCAAGACCCTGGCGGTCAACCCCAGCGGCGACCGCAGCTTCGGCGCCAAATGGATCACCGACCTCGACGTCGCCTACACCTTCTTCGACCAACTGACCCTCAGCGTCGGCGCCACCAACCTGTTCGACGTGCGCCCCGACAAGCACGCGGTGTACAGCCCGCTGGGCCTGGCGCCGTATGGCAACCCGCCGTTCCATCCGGGCGGCGGCTACTGGTACAGCAAAATCGCCTACGACTTCTGATCAGCCCGGCCGCGCCGCCGGGATGCGGCGCGGCCCTCAACGAGGAATGCCCATGAGACTGCAACGAACCCTGGCCAGCGCGGCCATCCTGCTGGCCCTGGGCCTGACCCTGCCGGGCTGCTCGCCTTCGCAACCGGACGCACAGGCGGCCAGCACACTGAAAATCGCGTTCTGGAACGACAACACGCAGTTGGTCAGCATCGATCCATTCCAGGTCTATTGGCTGGAACACCGCGTGGTGCTGCGCAACGTGGTCGAGTCGCTGACCGACCAGGACCCGCAGACCGGCAACATCATTCCGTGGCTCGCCGAGCGCTGGGAAATCAGCCCCGACGCCCGCGCGTACACCTTCTACCTGCGCCAGGGCGTGACCTTCAGCAACGGCGAGGTCTTCGACGCCCAGGCGGTGAAAACCGCCTTCGACAGCAACAAGGCCTTCGCCGCCGAACTGCCGAGCACCTTCGGCGCCACCTACCTGGCCGGCTACGACCACGCCGAAATCATCGACCCGCAGACCATCAAGCTGGTGCTGAGCAAACCCAACGCGGGCTTTCTCCAGGCCACATCCACCACCAACCTGTCGATCCTCGCGCCCGAGTCCTACCGCAAGAGCGCTAAGGAGCGCTCCCTTGGCGCGGTGATCGGCAGCGGCCCGTTCAAGCTCGAGCACTACACCCCGGAAACCGGCCTGAAGCTGGTCCGCCGCGACGGCTACACCTGGGCTTCGGCCAACGTGCAGAACAAGGGCGACGCGCACCTGTCCGCCATCGAAGTCAGCTACGTGCCGGAAGACAGCGTGCGCAACGGCCTGTTCCTGCAAGGCAAGGTGGACATCCTCTGGCCGCGCGTGCCGTTTTCCGAAGTCGACCTGCAACTGCTGCAACGCAACGACGCCACCATCCAGAGCCGCTCCCTGCCGGGTCCGGCCTGGAACCTCTACCCCAACACCCGCGACAACCGCATCCTCGCCGACCACAACGTGCGCCTGGCCGTGCAGAAAGCCATCGACCGCAAGAGCTACGCCAGCACCGTCTACAACGCAGCCTTCCCGGTGGTGGACGGCGTGTACGACGTGACCACGCCGTTCTTCCGCAGCCAGGGCGACAAACTGGCCTACGACCCGCAAGGCGCGGCGAAGCTGCTGGATGACGCCGGCTGGCGCCTCGGCGCGGACAACTACCGGCAGAAGGACGGCAAGCGCCTGACCCTGGTCTACAACCTGGCCGGCAAGGAAACCGCCGGCGACGTACTGATCCAGGACCAACTGCGCCAGGTCGGCATCGACATCAGGCTGAAGGTGCAAACCACCGCCGAGTGGGCCGCCGCCAACGCCGCCGGCAACTACGACCTGACCTACACCTACATGACCCGCGCCGACCCGATCATCCTGCAGACCATCCTCGATCCGCGCACCGCCAACAGCGCCACCCTGGCCACCAACACCTACACGCCGACCGTGCTGCCGCACGCTCAGGCGCTGTTCGACGCCGGCCTCACCGCCACCGCGCCGCAACAACGCGCCGACGCCTACGGCCAGTTGCAAGACCTGCTGATCGATCAGGGCTCGGCGATCCCGGTGTACGAGCGGGTCTGGCAGGCGGCGACCTCCAAGCGCGTGCAGAACTTCCGCTGGAGCGCCGAGGGTTTCGCCTTCCTCAATGACATCGAGGTCAAGCCATGAGCCGCTACCTGCTCGGCCGCATCGCCCAGGCCGCGCTGGTGCTCTGGGGCGCTTACACCATTACTTACTTCATTCTCTACCTGCTGCCGGGCGACCCGCTGAGCATCATGCTCAGCGCCTCGGGCATGGAAATCGATGCGCTGTCACCCGAGCAACTGGCCAAGGCCCGCGCCTATTACGGCCTCGACCAAGGCTTGCTGGAGCGCTACGTGGACCTGCTGCTGGGCGTATTGCAGGGCGACCTGGGCCAGTCGCTGACCCTCAGCCGCCCGGTCACCGCGATCCTCGCCGAACGCCTGCCGCAAACCCTGGCCCTGGCCGGGCTGGCGATCCTCCTGTCGCTGGTCGGCGGGGTCGGCCTGGCTTATCTCGCCGCCTACGTGCGCTGGCAGCCACTGAAAATCGCCCTCGCCCGCCTGCCGGCGCTGGGCTTTTCGGTGCCGGTGTTCTGGATGGGCCTGCTGCTGATCCAGATATTCGCCTTTGGCCTCGGCTGGTTCCCGGCCACCGGCAGCCTCGGTTTCGAAAGCCTGGTCCTGCCGGCCGTGACCCTGGCGATCCCCAGCGCCGCGGTCTACGCCCAGGTGCTGCAACGCGGTTTCATCGATGTCTGGCGCGAGCCCTACATCACCACCGCCTTCGCCAAGGGCCTCAGCCGCGGCCAGGTCCAGGCCCGCCATGGTTTTCGCAACGCCGCCCTGCCGCTGCTGACGCTGATTGGTTTGCAGGTCGGCAACACGGTGTCCGGCGCGGTGCTGGTGGAAACCATCTTCGCCCGCAACGGCGTCGGCCGGCTGGTCCAGGAGGCCGTGCTGCGCCAGGACATTCCGCTGGTGCTGGCGGTGGTTGCGGTGTCCGCCGCCGCCTTCGTGCTGGTCAACCTGCTGGTGGACCTGCTCTACCCGATCCTCGACCCGCGCATCACCCATGCGCCCAAGGTGACCTGAGATGACCGTCCTGCAACGTCGCTTCTCGACTGCCGTGCAAACCCCTCACTGGCGCCCGCGCCGTCGCCTGCAACGGCTGCTGGACCAGGCCGGACCGCTGCTGCGCCGGCCCGGCTTCGTGCTGGCCCTGGCGCTGGTGCTGTTCACCCTGCTGGCGGCCTTGGTGCCCGGCCTGTTCACCAGCGTCGATCCCTACGCCACCCAGCCCGCGGCGAAACTGCTGCCGCCCAGCGCCACGCACTGGTTCGGCACCGATGAACTGGGCCGCGACCTCTACACGCGGGTGCTGTACGGCTCACGGCTTTCGGTGCTCGCGGCCTTGCTGGCGGTCGGTCTGGCGCTGGTGGTCGGGCTCGGTCTGGGCATCGTCTCGGGCTTTATCGGCGGACGCCTGGACGCGGTGATCATGCGGGTGGTCGATGTGCTGCTGGCCCTGCCCGGCCTGCTGCTGGCCCTGGCAATCGTCACCGCGATCGGCTTCGGCACGGTGCCGGTGGCGATCGCCGTGGGCGTCGGGATCATTCCCGGTTTCGCCCGTACTACTCGCGCCGAAGTGCTGCGGATCAAGACCCTGCCCTATGTGGAAGCGGCGCGGCTGGGCGGCGCGAGCTGGGGCCGCACCCTGCTGCGCCATGTGCTGCCCAATGCCTGGGGCCCGGTGGCGGTGCTCGCCACCCTTGATGTCGGCGCGGCGATCCTCGCCACCGCCGGCCTTAGCTTCCTCGGCTTCGGCGCCGCGCCGCCCGCGGCGGAATGGGGCACGCTGATCGCCAACGGTCGCCATTTCCTCATCACCGCGCCGTGGGTGTCGCTGCTGCCGGGGCTGTTCCTGGTGCTGGTGGTGTTCAGCCTCAACCATATCGCCCGCACCTTCGAGGAGGTCCAACGATGAGCCGCCTGATCGACGTCAAGGACCTACGGGTCAGCTATCACAACGCCGGGCGCGTTACCGAAGCGGTGCGCGGGGTGAGTTTTCACCTCGAGCCGGGCGAGACCCTGGCCATCGTCGGCGAGTCCGGCTCGGGCAAGACCACCGTGGCCGGCGCCCTGCTCGGCCTGCTGCCGCTGACCGCGCGGATCGACGGCGGCAGCCTCGTGGTCGACGGCCACGACATCAGCCACGCCAGCGACAAGGTCAAGCAACAGTTGCGCGGCCGAGTGGTCGGGCTGGTGCCGCAGGACCCGATGGTCAGCCTCAACCCGACCCTGAGCATCGGCAAGCAGATCGGCGAAAGCCTGATCCTGCGCCATGGCCGGCGCTATCCGGGGCTGGACGCCGATGTGCTGGAACTGCTCGAGCAGGTCGGCATCGACAACCCGGCCCTGCGTGCCGTGCAGTATCCCCATGAACTATCCGGCGGCATGCGCCAGCGCGTGCTGATCGCCATCGCCCTGGCCGGCGAACCGAAGCTGATCATCGCCGACGAGCCCACCAGCGCCCTCGACGTGACGGTGCAGAAACGCATCCTCGATCACCTGGAGCAACTGGTGAAAGCCCGGGGCATTGCCCTGGTGATCATCACCCACGACCTCGGCGTGGCCGCCGACCGCGCCGACCGGGTGCTGGTGATGAGGAACGGTGAAGTGGTGGAAACCGGCGCGGCGCGGGAGGTGCTGTCCGCCCCCAGCCACGCCTACACCCGCGACCTGCTGGCCGCCGCGCCGGCCTTCGGCGAAACCCGCCGGCCAGAGCCGGTGGACACCCGTGGGGCGCGGCCGCTGCTGAGTTTCGAGGACGTCGGCAAAGACTTTCGCCTGCCCCGGCATGCCGGCGCGCAGCAGAGTTTCCAGGCGTTGCAGGGGCTGAGCCTGAATGTCTATCCACGGCAGACCCTGGCCATCGTCGGCGAATCCGGCTCGGGCAAAAGCACCAGCCTGCGCATCGCCCTCGGCCTCGATCACCCCAGCCGTGGCCGCGTGCGCTTCGACGGCCAGGACATCGGCGGCCTGAGCTGGAAACAGTTCAGACCGCTGCGCCAGCGCATGCAACTGGTGCAACAGAACCCGTTTGCTGCGCTGGACCCGCGTTTCAGCATTTACCAGACCGTGGTCGAGCCGCTGGTGTCGTTCGGCCTGCTCAAGGGCCGCGAACTGGAACAGGCGGCGCGGCAACTGATGGACCAGGTGCAATTGCCCGCCAGCTACCTTGATCGCCTGCCGCGGGAACTGTCTGGCGGCCAGCGCCAGCGCGTCGCCATCGCCCGGGCCCTGGCGCTCAAGCCTGATCTATTGCTGCTGGATGAACCGGTTTCGGCGCTGGACGTATCGGTGCAGGCGCAGATCCTCGACCTGCTGCGGGAACTGCAGGCGGAACTGGGCGTGGCGTATGTGCTGGTGTCCCATGACCTGGCGGTGGTCGCCAGCCTGGCCCATGAAGTGGTGGTGTTGCGCCAGGGGCAGGTGGTGGAACAGGGGGCGGCGCAGGAGGTACTGGAAAGGCCGCAGGACCCGTATACCCGGGAGTTGCTGGAGGCGGTGCCGGGCAGGAGGTTGGCGGTGGCCTAGACTTATCGCTGGCAAGCCAGCTTGCCGGCGATGAGGCCATCAACATCAACCAAAAATCCCGGCCAAAAGACCGGGATTCTTTATTCCAACAACCGTTACTTGATCACCCCACAAGCAAACCGCGCCGCCCCACCACCCAGCGGCGCCGGATGATCCGAGTGGTTATCGCCACCGGCATGAATCATCAGCGCATGGCCTTTGAGCTCGTCCAGATTCTTGATCTTCGGCGCCAGCAGCGGCTGCGCGGCCTTGCCGTCGGCGGTGACGATCAGCGCCGGCAGGTCGCCCATGTGGCCGCCGTCATCCCACGGGAAGCTGTGCTTGCCGGTGTTCTTTGGATCCCAGTGCCCACCGGCACCGCCAGCCGGGACCGGCTTGCCGTCGGCTTCGGTTGGCGCGCAGCTCGGGTTGGCATGAACGTGGAAGCCATGCACGCCCGGCGCCACGCCACTCAACTCCGGCGTGAACACCGCGCCATACGGGCTCTGGGTGATAGTGACGAACCCGACGCTCTTGCCTTCGCCCTGGGCGCTGGCTTCCTTGAGCTCGACCTTGAGGGAATCGGCGGCATTCACCGCGGCGCTGGCGCACAGGGCAACGGTCAGAGCAATCCACTTTTTCATGAGGCACGTTCCTTATTACAGAGAAAAATCGCTTTGGAGCTTAGTCAAAAGCCCTTCCGGGTTCGAACAAAAATCAACCGCAGCAACAACTTGATAACTATGGCCGCAGCAACCCGGTTCAGTTCCCCCTCGAACGTCATAAAGGGGTCATCGCTTCCCGCTCAAACTCATGCCAATATGACATCACTCTCACCAACCAGGGACCGGTAATGAGCTTTTCGATCGGCTGTTCGCCTTCCGCCAACGGAAAACCCGCGCCCCTCAATGTCCGCATGCCTCGCACCCTTTTACTGGAGCACGGCCGAGCTGTGCCTGCGCTCCTGTATCACCCACAGCACTTCCGTGCTGAATAACCCCAACCGGCAACTGATAGCGTTTCTAGGAGAACACGGCATGAACGGCACTCGGATCGCACTCGCGGATATCGTCGCCTACCCCGCTTACCAACGACTCAAGGAAGGCTTGTCGAGCCTCGGACATGTCGCCTCAGGTCGCATGGGCCTCGCCTTGCAGGGGGTTGACCTGCAGCAGTTGAGGACGCCCCGCGCCAGCGCCGACGACCATTTCGTCTGGCCGAAGTACCAGGGCCTGGTGCTGAGCGAAGGTGGCATCACCTGCACCGAAGCCTGCTTCGTTGCCTGGGGCGGCGTGGTGAACGACGCCATCTACGAATTTCTCACCCCGACCACTGCGGGCATTCCGGATATTTCCGTCGGTTTGGGTCTGTGGTGCACCCAGGACGCTCCCGAGGCGGAACTGCTCATGGCCAGCCTGCTCAACAGCCTGAGTGAATTTACCCAGACGCAATGGAACCTCAGCACCTTTTACCGTGACGGTGGCTACGGCCCGGTGGTGTTGCTGTCGGCGCACCGCTCGCTGATCGACCTGCACGTCCAGGCCGACGGTGGCGACCTGGACCAGATCGCTGCGGATTTCTTCGACCTGCATGGCCAGGCTGTGCTTCAGGTCCTGTCGCAACGCTTCGACAACGATGAAAGCCTGGACAGCCGGCTGCTTGCCCTGGCCTACGGCACCACCGAGCTGCCCGTCTTCGACTCGATTTCCAAAGCCTGATTTCACTAAGGGCCAAGCCCCCTGCGACATTTCGCCCGCCCCCGCGGGCGTGACCCACGGGCCAGTCGGCCTGTCTTCCAGATGCGCGCCCTCAGTGGGCGCGACATCCGCAGACAATCACAACAATACGGCTGACCCATGCACCCCCAACGCACCGCCTTGCACAACGAGCTGCATGCTCGCCCCTCCCTGTATTTCGACGCCCCGGCCCATGTCTTTCACCTGGCGTTCATCGGTGGCCAGCAACCCTGCAACGCCCTGCTCCAGCGCTGCAGCCTGGACGCCGTCGATACCGACGCGGTCCAGGGCATCACGCAATTCGACGGCTGTCCGTTCAAATGGGAGCGCCATTCCGAGTTCTTCACCTTGACCCTGGTCCAGCCCAGCGCCAGCGCCGATCCGCAGTGGAGCGGCCTGCCCCCTGCCCTGGCCTACGCCATCGAGCCGTACCGCGAGCAGTTGATCAACGCCATGCAACTGGTGGTGCGCGAGGAGCCGGGCCTGGACTTCGCCAGCTACGGCTTCAAAGACCCCAGCGGCTCCAGCGTGGGCGGTGGCGATGCGGTGGTGTGGAGCGACTTTCGCCTGGACGACGAGGGCGTCAACCGGCTGCTGTTCGTCAATCGCCGGCTCAATGCCTACCGGCTCGGGCGCATGGTGCGTCGGCTGCTGGAGCTTGAGACCTACCGGATGATGGCCTCCCTGGCGTTGAGCACGGCCAAGGACCTCAGCCCGCAACTGGACGGTTTCGACCGGACGCTGGTCCATCTTTCACAGCGCAATGCCGGCGCCAGCGGCGTGCAGGCCAAAGTGTTGCTGGAAGACATCGTCGAACTGTCGCGACAGGTGGTCGCCAGCACAGTGAAAAGCCGCCACCGCTTCAGCGCGACCCAAGCCTACGCGCAACTGGTGTTCGAGCGGCTGACGGAACTGCGTGAGGGCAATGTCGAGGATTACCAGCGCCTGGGCGTGTTCATTGAGCGACGCTTCAAGCCCACCGTGCGTTATTGCGCGGCGACCGAACAGCGGCTGGATCACCTGGCCAAGGGCGTGGCCAACCTTGGCGACCTGTTGCAGGCGCGGGTGCAGGTGGACATGGAGGAACAGAACGCCGAGATCCTGCGCAGCCTGGCTGCCCGGGCCGAGTCGCAGATCAAGATTCAGCGGGCGGTAGAAGGTTTGTCGATCATCGCGATCACCTATTACCTGCTGAGCCTGTTCAAGTTGCTGTATGCGGGGCTGGATACGTTGGGCGCACACATTGCGCCGCGGGATGCGCTGCTGGGACTGGCGCCAGTGGTGGGGTTGATGCTGGGGGTGATTCTGCTGCGGATCAGGAAGGCCAAGCAGCATTGAGGGGGTATCGCGAGCGAGCTCGCTCCTACTGGAGCGAGCTCGCTCGCGATGATTACACCATCAGGCCGCTTTCTTCAGCGCCCGGTAGTGCACAACCATACCCATCATTGCCACGACTGCCGCCGCCGCGCCGGTGGAGATCACCAGAATCTGGTACTCCTCGACGAACGCCATGGTCACCAGGCAGCCCACGATGAACACGATGCTCAGGTAGGTCAGCCAAGGGAACAGCCACATTTTCAGGCGGATCTGCTTGCCTTCGGCTTCCAGCTTGCGGCGCATTTTCAGTTGCGAGCAGGCGATTACCAGGTACACCAGCATGGCGATCATGCCGGTGGTGTTCATCAAGGTGTCCAGTACGTCTTTCGGACGCAGGGCCTCGTTGAAGTTGATCAGGGCGCAGATCACTGCAACAGCGCACGAACCGATGATCGCGAAGACCGGTACGCCGGTGCCGGCACGGGTCATCTTGAAGATCTTCGGTGCGTCACCACGGGTCGCCAGCGAGAACATCATGCGCGAGGCGGTGTAGTGAGCCGAGATCAGGCAACTGCTGACCGAAGTCAGGACCACGAAGTTCATCACGAACTCGGCGCCCGGAATGCCCAGCAGTTCCAGGGTGCGGCGGTACGAACCGTAGCCGGAGGTGCCCATCAGCGGGTCATTCCACGGCACCAGGCAGACGATCAGGAAGATCGAGCCGATGTAGAACAGGCACACGCGCCAGACCACCGAGTTGGTTGCCTTGACGATCTGACCGGCCGGGTCTTTCGACTCGGAGGCGGCGATGGTGACGATTTCTGCACCGAGGAAGGCGAACATCGCACCCAGCATCGCCACCACCACCGACTCGATGCCGTTGGGCATGAAGCCGCCGTGGGCGGTCAGGTTGGCCATGCCGCTGACTTCACCGGTCGGCCACAGGCTCATCACTGCGGCCAGGCAGACCACCAGGAAGCAGACAATGGCCACGACCTTGATCAGGGCGAACCAGAACTCGAACTCACCGTAGTGCTTGACGTTGAAGAAGTTCACGCAGATCAGCGCCAGGGTGGCAATCAGCACGAAGCTGTTGATGCTCACCGAGGGGAACCAGCCGTGCAGGATCTTGCCGGCGACGTAGGCTTCCCACGCCATCAGGATCACCCAGTAGCCCCAGTACAACCAGCCGATGGTGAAACCGGCCCAGCGACCAATGGCGCGCTCGGCATAGGTGGAGAAGGAGCCGGTGTCCGGCGAGGACGTCGCCATTTCACCGAGCATGCGCATGACCAGCACCACCAGGATGCCGCCCGCCAGGTACGCCAGTACCGCGGCCGGGCCGGCGCTGTGGATCACGCTGCCGGAACCGACGAACAATGCGCCGCCGATAACGCCGGCGATCGACATCATGGTCAAGTGACGTGATTTGAGCGAAGCCGCCAGCTTGCTCTCGTGCCCCGACTTCTCCGCAGAAGTCGATGTGGATGTTGCGTC
>NZ_JANLNX010000101.1:0-19287 GCF_025466015.1 Pseudomonas sp. 5P_5.1_Bac1
AGGGCCCAATAGTGCGACACCCACCTTAATTTCGAAGACGCGCCCCGGACCCCGCAAAAAACCAAAATAATTGCGCCGGCCATGGACATGCTGTTCAAACCGTTCCAGATCAGCGAGTTGCTGGACAAGGTGCGGCGGGCAAGCTCGCTCCTACACAAAAGAAAGCGATACCGATCCGGTAGGAGCGAGCTTGCTCGCGAAGGGCCCAATAGTGCTACACCCGCCTTAATTTCGAAGACGCGCCCCGGAACCCCACAAAAAACCAAAATAATTGCGCCGGGCATGGACATGCTGTTCAAGCCGTTCCAGATCGGCGAGTTGCTGGACAAGGTGCGACGAGCGCTGGCTTGCCAGCGAATTGGCATAGCTGCGCCAGCGCCCGCCCATCGCGGGCAAGCTCGCTCCTACACAAAAGAAAGCGATGCCGATCCGGTAGGAGCGAGCTTGCTCGCGAAGGGCCCAATAGTGCTACACCCGCCTTAATTTCGAAGATGCGCTCCGGAACCCCACAAAAAAACCAAAATAATTGTGCCCCCCAAAGCCACCACCGCCTCCCGAGAAAAACGATATCAAAACGCCTCCCCCAACCTCCTCAACAATGCCCCGCAGCCCACGAAAATAGCCGGACCCAGCCTGACCGTTCAGTCATAAAACGCAGTTTCGCCCCGTGCCACCGGGGCTTTTCCTGCGCGGACAAAGTATTGTTCCAGGCCGGAAAGCGCTGAAACATTCATTTGCAGATTCACCATCCCCCAACTATGTTTCTGACACCTTGGCGCTCACAAGGACCCAGTGAGCCGCCTGAATTCACCTCAGGGAAGAACCCACCATGGCGACTCGCGATGTAGTCCGGGCTGTGCGTCACGCCCTTTTCACCCTTGCTGCCGTACTTGCCCCGATCGGGCTCGCGTCAGCGCAGGCTTATACCGACAAGGCACCGCCGCCGCTGTCCAGTGAGGTGAAAGCCGACCTCAAAGCCCTCGACGCCGAACTCAAGCCAGGCATCCCTCACCGCCTCAATCTGGCCAACCCGCTGCACTATCGCGTTGCCCTCGAAACCCTCAAGCGTGCCGGCAAAACCCCGGAACGCTCGCCGCACCTGTTCAAGACCCTCGCCGCCGGCCACGAAGCCGGTGTCGCGGCGCTGAAGAAATCCGGTGGCCAGCCCGCCAAGGCCGTGGCCTTGAGCGACGAAGTCAGCGAAGGCCCGGAAAACCTCAACTTCATCGCCACCTTCTCCCAGGACAACACCGCGCCACAGAGCAAGGCGCTGACCGACAGCCAGCCGGGCTATCAGGCCACCGGTATCTCGTCGGTGGTCGACGGCACGGTCAGCACCACGATCATCATGGAGCTGTTCGAAGTCGAAACCGGCAACGTCTACGCCAACGTCTCGAAATCCCAGTATGGCGAAGGCACGGACTTTCGCCTGGACGTCCAGGGCCAGGTCCCCAGCGCCGACGGCAACCCGACCACCAAAGCCCAGGCGATGTTCTATTACTTCCCGAAAAATGCCGCACCCAATGACCCACCGGTGATGCTCATCCAGTCCTACCAGGACACCGTCAACCCCACCGCCGCCTGCATGAACCAGCCCAACTACTGCGTGCGCGACAACAACGGCAACTGCACCGGCAGCTACCAGACCACGTGCACCAACACCAAGGACAACACCCAGCAGATCAAGCTGTGCTGGGCACGCGGCAGCCAGCAGGAATGCGATTACTGGAACTCCACCGCGCACCCGACCGACTTCGTCTTCCCGTTGTCGGGTTCGGCGACCTTCGCCAATACCCCGCTGAACCCGGCGACTGGGGTGATCACCATCTCCATCCAGAACCCCACGGGCGGTGGCTGCCAGGTCTACTACCAGCAAGGCAGCGTGCTTGAGTCGCAATACTGGAGCACCAGTGGCCAGACCGTTACCTGGAACTATCCGGCGACGGCCTTCCCCAACACCGGCAACTGCATCAACTACTACGACGGCACCGCCGCTTATCTGTGGGTCACCGGCTACGTGGCACTAAACGGTGCCCCTGGCCAGCAACCACCGTTCGGCACCCTGAACTTCAACAGCGACCGCGCCAACATCGGCCAGCCCGGCGTCAACATCATCCCGCCGCTGTACATCATGCAGGGCTGCCTGGCCGAAGGAACGCCCATCACCCTCGCCGACGGCAGCCAGCGCGCGGTGGAAGCCTTCACCGGCAAGGGCGACGAAACGGTCAAGAGCGCCGACGGCAAGACCAGCCAGGTCTTCGGCACCACCAAGGGCGGCGAAATCCACCCGATGATCCGGGTCAAGACCAACGGCGGGCAGAACGTCCTTGTAACACGCACTCACCCGATGATTCTCGCCAACGGCATGCCGGTGCAGGCCCGTTCCCTGCGGGTTGGCGATGTACTGCTGACCGTCGACGGCAGCGCCGCGGTGACCTCCCTGACCCAGGAAAACTACACCGGCAAGGTGCATAACCTGCTGACCCAGCGTTACCCCAACCCCGGCACCTACTACGCCGGCGGCCTGCTCACCGGCGACGCCAACATGCAGCAATCGCTGGCCTCCGTGCAGTCCCGCGTGCCGATGCGCAGCCCCGCCGAAATCCGCGCCAGCCTGCCCAAGGAATGGCTGCAGGACTTCGATAACGACCAGTAAGGCACTGCGGGCAGCGCCCTCGCGCTGCCCGCGGTCCCCCGTCCTTTCGCACTCATTTCCCTGCCCTTTTTCCGGAGGCGCCCATGGCCGTCCACGAAAATGCGTTGAACAACGCCAACGACCCGAGCATCGTTTCCGCCGTCTATGACGGCAACAGCGTGCGGGTCATCTGGCAACCCTCGGCGGACACCGGGGTAACCGGCTACGTGATCCAGCTGGCCTACCTCGGGGCCGGCGAAGCGGTGTTGACGCACCAAAGCGCGGTCATCGCGGGCCGCACCAGCAACCTCGGCAGCCTGACATTGACCGAGCCGCTGAACACTGACGTCAGCTACCAGGTGGTGGTCCAGGCGCAGTGGGATGACACGCCGGGGCAAAACAGCGCCCCGCTGATCCTGCCTACCGCCCGCCCGACCCTGCTGTCGGCGCAGTATGACGGCCATGCCCTGCGGCTGAGCTGGGAACCCTCGCCACAGGCGGGCGCCGGTTATCAGGTCGTGGTGTTTTCCAACAACATCGGCACCACCTACACGGCCAACGTCGCCGGTACGCAGAGCACCTCGGCGGTAATCGACAACGCGCAACTCGGCGGTGGCCTGGGCGACGACTCGCAATGGGTGGTGTGCGTCGCCGCCGTGGGCGAAAGCAGTGCCTCGGCGCGCTCCAACCAGGCGCAGTTCCCGCCGACCTCGATGATCCGGCCGGTCCTGAAGAAAACCAGCCTGTACCGCAACGGCAACCATATCGTCGCCAATTGGGAAGGCCTGGCCGCCAGCGGCATAAGCGGCTACCGCCTGGCCGCGACCGGGTTCGCCAGCGGCGTCAGCTACAGCGTCGACATCCCCGGCGCCACGGTCAGCAACGGCATCCTGGCGCTGCCCGCCGCCCTGCCCGAGAGCGAAACCTTCCAGCTCACGGTCACCGCGCTGACCGCCAGCGGCGCCGGCCTGGTCAGCCCGCTGGTGCCGATCGTCTCGACCCGGCCGCTGATCACCGCCGCCAACTACAGCGGCAGCGCCCTGAACCTGAACTGGTCGATGACCAGCAACCCGGCGGTCACCGGCTTCACCGTGCAGGCCCTGTCCCTGGCCAGCGGCCAGAGTTTTTCCAACACGGTCAACAATCCCGGCGCCAGCTCGGCCAGCATCACCCTTGCTACGCCGCTGGACGGCACGCAGAACTGGGTCGCGCAGATCATCGCCAACAACAATGGCGGTATCGGTGCCGAAGGCGAATGGCTGCCGCTGGTCACCGGCACGGCCGCCCTCACCTCGCTGGCGGTGTCCGCCGACGGCGCCAGCCTGGATGTCACCTGGCAGGCGCCGGTCTCGGTGGTCGCACCGGACAGCACCGCCGTCACCCTGCTGCTCGACGGCGTGGCTGCCAGCAGCGTCAGTGTCAACGGCAACACCGCCCGCGTGGCCATACCGGTGCAGGTCACCAGCGGCACACCTGCGGTGGTCAGTGTCGGGTTGACCCCGGCCAGAGGTCCGGCACGCAACACCTCGACCCCCGCGACGGCGGCCCCGCTGGCGGTGCCGGCAATCGGCGGCTGGCTGGTCGACGCAGTCAGCGGCAGCGGCACCTTGAGCTGGGCAGCGCTGAGTGGCATCACCGGCTACCGCCTGCGCCTGCCCAACGGCCAGTCACTGGATGTCAGCAGCACCAGCACCGTCTTGAGCGCCAGCCAGTTGGCCAGCGCCGGCACACCGTCATGGGTGAGCGTGCGCGCGGCCTGCGTGGTCAACGGCGTTACCCTGCTCGGCCCGGCCAGCGCGCCCTTCGCGCTGGCCAACACGCCGGTGAGCGGCATCGCCGTAAGCTACGACGGCGCCACCCTGAGCGCGCGCTGGAATGCCGTGCCGGATGGCCAGACCTACAAGGTCTCGGTGCTCAAGACCGTCGCCGGCAGCACCTCGGTCGACCAGGCGTTCACCTCGACGGCGGGCGTGCTCGAACAACGCTGGGCCTATGTCCCGAGCAACAGCGCGGCAACGCTGAGCGTGGTCGCGCAGGCCAACCAGCCGGTCGCCGGCATCGACAATATCGGCCCAGCCGGCCAGGCCACGGCGCTTTACAGCAGCGCGTTCATTCCGTCGGCACAAAGTGCCTCCACCGCCTTCCCTTACCTGATCCCGGCCCAGGCGCTGGCCACCGCCCTCGCCGGCACCGCGCCCACTGCGCCGCTGACCCTGTACCTGCCGCAGATCGCCAAGACCGGCAGCCTCAGCGGCCTGCCGATCAGCCAGGGGCCGTTCACCCTGGCGGCGGCCAGCGGCACCACCTACCCCTACAGCCTGGCGATTGCCTCCAGCGGTACCGACTCACCGTGGACCTTCGGCACTGAGCCGATTCGCGCGCCGCTGCTGCTGGCCTACGTCGCCTTCCTGAAAGCACTGGAAAGCGCCGGCGCCGCGCCGTGGGGCATCCTCGCCTTGCAGGATGCGCTGGCGCGGGTGATGCCGCAGACCTTCGAGGAATCCCTGTATTACGGCTTTGGCCTGTCGTTCCCCTCAGCCGATACCGCCGCCACCCTCGGCTCGGTGGACCTGCGCCCGGGCATGATCCTGCGGGTCGCGGCCAGCCCGTACCAAGCCATCTCGCAATCGTCGTCGGCGCTGCGCTGGAGCAACGGCTACGTCGCGGGCCCCGTGGTGGATTACGAGGTCAATCAGTTCATCGACAGCTCGGGCAACATCACCACCGGCTGGGACTCGTTCATCGGCCAACTGGTGGGCGGCGGCGCGCTGTCGGTGTCTCCGCCGCCGTCCCATGACACCACCCAGCAGATGGGTGGCGTGGCCGATGCGGCGGACCTGTATTTCCCGGCCTTTATCAGGCCCTTCTACCGCCTGTTCTCGCCGACGGCCCTGGACGGCGCCAGCGACCCCGCGCCCACCGACACCCCGAGTAACTTCACCCTCGCCGCAGCCGAGAGTTTTACCGCGCTCTCCAGCGCCAGCAATGTCCCGGGCGGGACGGTGCCGGTCGCCTATTTCCGTGGCCGCGCGGTGCCGCGCGCCTGCCTGCGGGTGACCCTCGACGGCACGCCGCTGGTGGTGCCGGTGGGCACCACGGTCGCCAACCTGCTGGCACAGGCCGGACGCCTGCCGATCGCGGCGCCGCTGCCGACCCAGGGGGTGCGCGTGTTGCGCGGCCTCGGCGCGGCGGTGCTCGACCCGAACGCCACGGCGGGCTCGGCAGCTTGGCCGCTGCGCCTGGACTGGACCGGGCTGGGCAGCTACGGGCCGGGCTGGACGCCGCTGTCGCTGCCGCTGCTGCCGGGAGACCGGGTAACCACCGGTCCGCAGTGATCCGTCCACGTCTCGCCGCAGGAGGCCGCCATGAGCGCACCGATATTCGAGCAAGTCGTTACGGGGTTGTACCGTTTGTCCACCACCGCCGAGAGCGGCCTGCCCGACTATTGGGCGGGCTACCTCGCCAGCCCCGGCAGCGCCCTGGGCAGCAGCGTCAACCTGCCCGAAACCTGGGCCGACCTGGGCGGCGCCTACCTGTTCCTGGCCAGCGCGCCGGCTGACCCGCAGGCGTTTCTCGACGGCTTGCGCGCGCTCTGGTCGGGCTTGTCTCCCAAAGGCTGGCTGCGCTTTCTGTGGATCGCCAACCCCGAAGCGCCGGCCAGCCAATGGCAGACCCAGGGCATCGACGCCCTGCCACTGCAGGCTGACAAGCCGGGTGGCGACTGGCGGGTGGTGCGCGATGCGCGTTTTGCCCTTGGCCAGTACGCAGTCGCAGTGGGTGGCGCCACGACCTTGAGCCCCGGCGACGACAGCATTCTGTTCGCTGGCAGCCGCCTGGCCTTTTCCGCACCGGGCGGCGTCTACCCGTCCAGCCAGGCCAGTTGTCCGCTGCCGCTGTACGGCGCGCAACTGGGCTGCCTGACCTTCAGCCTCGACGCCGACAAAGGCAACGACCCGAACGGCGACGACCTGGAACGCCTCGGGGTGATGTTGCGTTACAGCGAAGCGGATGCGGACAGCCCGGTGGGCGCGGTGGACATCATCGACATGCCGCTGTTCCGGCAACTGGACGCCACACCCTTCAGCCTGCTGCTGAGCTTCGACCCGCTGAACCCGGCGCTGCCGGCCCGCACCGCGCTGAGCTTCGACCCCGTCGCCGGCGTGCCGACCCTGGAATTCGCCCAGCGCACCAACACCGGCCACACCAGCCGTGCAACGCCGCGCGCCGCCAGCGGCAACCTGCCGGGCGGGCGCCTGAGTTTCGGCCGCACCCCCCTGTTCGACGCCGAAGATCCGCACAGCGCCAGCCTGGTCTGGCACCTCGCCCCGGATGGCCTGTTCGACCTCGACACGCCGCAGCAAGCACAAGGAGACGGCAGCAACACCCGGTTGATTCTCGGCGTCTCCGGTACCGAGAACGTGGTGCTGCCCAACGCCGGCGGCTCACTGCTGCTGTTCCAGGCCAACGGCCCGGCCTACCTGCCGCCCACGGTGGAAGGCGATGCCGCAACGGCGATGACCGACCTCGGCACCACCGCCTGGGTCACCGTGCTGTCCGATGGCGGCACCGGCCGCGACTATGAAGCCCAGCCACCGCGCTCGCCGCTGTTCAATGCCGCGTCGGTGCCGGTGCCGGGTTTCCTCGCCTACCTGAGCATGACCGCCGCCAGCCTGCCGACCCTGCAAGCCAGCGGCCAGACCGCGCCCACGGTCTGGCCCATGGGCGTGTACGGGCGCATTCCGCCGGCGGCCATCGACATGGCCGCGCACATCGAAGACGCGGCGCTGGCGCCCCTGCGCCGGCAACTGATCGGCCTGCCGCCGCTGGAAATGCAGCGTAGCGCGCCCACCGGCCGCCTGCGCCTGGGCAGCGAAGCGCTGGCCGGCGACACTCCGCCGCTGGGCGTCACCCCCACCGGCCTGATCGCCGTGCTCAATCAGGCGCAGACCGCCTGGGCCGGGGTGCTGTTCGCCAACATGCCGCAGTCGGACACCGGGCAACTGATCCTCACCGAGGTCAAGCCGCCGTTCCAGGCGGCGTTGCAGTCGAACCAACTGTTCATGGTGGTGGCCAATGTCGACACCTTCATGGACCAGGGCACCTCGGTGGCCTACCAGCTCACCGCCGCCAACGCCGTCTCGCGCCTGCTCGCCGCCGGTGTGCCGCCAACACAGGCCCAGGCCATCAACCAGGCCCTGGCCGGGCAGAACCCGCCTTACCCGGAGTTCGCCAACGAGGCGGCCTTCGATGCGGTGGTCGCCAGCAGCGCCGGCGACTACCTGCCCCAGGCCCAGGCCGCAGCGGGCCTGCTGCGCGCCGATATCGAAGGCTGGACCTTCCAGTTGTCGCCGCGCGCATGGCGGAGCGACGCACTGACCCCGACGCTGATGCTGTTCAAGTTCTGTGGCCGGCCGATCACCGAACTGGCGGCGAACACCAGCGCCTGGTCCTGGCCGCAGGTGGCGATGGACGCCGCGGGCTCGTTGCAGCCGACCCGGCTGGCGCTCGACGCGATCATCGCCAAGGCCCGGCTGGCGGCGCTGGACCCGGCGGTCGCCGTCGATGATCCGCTGGTGCTGTTCTACCACGAGGTGCTGGACAACCCGTTGTGGAACGGCGTGCTGTTCCTGAATGCGCCCATCGACTTCCAGGACATGCCGTCGGCGCTGCGCTTCATGGCCGCCGGCGTCGACCGCTCGCGGTTCTACGCCCATCACGTCGGCTTTTCGGTCACGCCGTACACGCCCCACGACGGCATCATCGACTTGGGCCAGACCGCCGCCTTCGGCCTGATCGACTACAACGACCCGGACGACCTGGTGGCGTCCACCACCATCCCCTTCGGCTACAAGACCCTGTCCATGCGCGTGCGCTTCGAGAACGCGCGGGTGGTGGATTTTTCCGCCGAGGCCGAACTGATGGTCAACCGCCTGTTCGGCTCCTGGCTGGCCAAGGTCGACCGGGCGCGGGGCAACAACCTGATCCTGTCCGGCAGTTACCAGCGCATCGGCGGCCAGCCGAGCTATTCCTTCAGCCTGCTGGGCGACAACGTCTACCAGAGCAACGGCGCGGCGCTGGCTTCCATCGATATCCGCGATTGCCGCATGGAGACCGCCGCAGCACCGGTGGACGGCCTGTTGACCGCCAACTTCGTGTTGTCGGGGCGGCTGGCCTTCGTCGAACTGCCGGAGTTCGACCTGTTCAGCTACGGGCCCGGCACCGCGGTGAACGGCTACCTGAGCTTCCAGGGGCTGGCGGTGAGCATGTCGTTCCCCATGCAGACCCCGGAACAACAGCACTTCACCTCGGGCGAAGCCGGGGTCAGCTTCGACACCGGCCCCGGCGCGTCCGTGGCCCGTCCCGCCTCGCTGGTGGAGAACTTCCCGCTGCGCCTCGACGCTCTGGTGGCTGCCCCGGACCTGGCTCCCGCCGGCCAACCACCACAAGGCGCGACCCCGGAAAGCCTCGGGTTCACCTCCATCGGCGCACCGCTGGACCAAGTGCCGCTGACCGCGCCGTGGTTCGGCCTGAGCCTGGCGCTGGACATGGGCACCCTCGGCGCCCTGAGCGGCGCCATCGGCCTGAAGATCACCCTGCTCGCGGCCTGGGGCCCGGAGCCGGTGGCTGGCGATCCGCCGGTGTACCTCGGGATCAAGCTGGGCATGTCCAACGCCATCAGCGGCAGCCTGCCGCTGCAAGGCGTGCTCAAGCTCGGCTTTCGCAATTTTCTCTTCGAGACCTGGCGCGACAGCGACGACCGCCTGAATTACCTGCTGCGCATGCGCCGTTTCGCCGTGTCGGTGCTGGCCTGGAGTTTCCCGCCGGGCAACGCCGACCTGCTGCTGTTCGGCGCCCCCGGCAGCCCGAAATCGTCGCTGGGCTGGTACGCCGCCTACGCCAAGGACGACGACAAGAAAACCCAGACCCTGCTGGCCGGCCCCGCGCCGCGCCAAGTGCAACGGCGCACGCCGGACGCTAAACGCCTGGCCCGCTCGGGGCGGCGTACGCCGCCGGTTATCTGATCAAGGAAGATTTCGATGAGCAGCCACTTTCGTGTGTATTCGCTGGATGTCGGCCAAGGCATGTCGACCCTGTTCGCGGTCTATGACAAGGATGGCAAGGTCACTGCGCTGGCGCTGTTCGACCTGGGTTCGTCTCACAACTCCAAGACCGCCGGGCGCCCGACCCTTGAGTTCCTGAAGAACATGGCGCTGCAACGGGAAAGTCCCAACGGCCACATCGACGCGATATTCATTTCCCACAAGGACAAAGACCACGTCAGCCTGTTGTACGGAAACCAGACAGAGGTAGATCCACTGCTGGGTCTTCTGCAATTACTGCCGAACATGACCATCGGTCGCGTCCGCTATGGCGGCCGTTACAGTTGGTACGACGGGATCGCCACCGTAAAGAAGAAGAGCGTCAATCTCCTCACCCTGTTGAAAGCCAGGACCTTCATTCCAGACTTCGATGTCAGAGGGTTTCCCGTTGGCGCCAGCAATTATCGCAGCGATTTTACAGAGGGCCGGTTGTGGGGAGGTGAAGACTTCGGGGTCTTCCTGCTCGCTGCCAACACGCCATACAAGACCGAGCGGGTTGGCACGGAGGAAGACCATATCTCCACACGGCCCGACGGCGACCAAGCCAACTCCAAGAGCCTGGTGTTGGTCCTGGCCGTGAATGCCGGCAGCAACCACTACTGCGCGGTCATCGGCGGCGATGCCACCTTTCCAACGTTTCAGTACATCAACAGCTTCTTCGACGGGACGATTCCCAACTGCTACATGGTCTTGCTGCCACACCACGGTAGCCGCAGGACCACCTTCGGCTTGAACGTGAAAGATGCAGTCATCAGCGACGTCAATCGGGAAGTGGTCAAAACCTACGCCCAGCGCATGGCCGGCAAGACCGTGATCGCCAGCGCCGATATCGTTCAGCGCTATGGCCACCCATCGCTGGAAACCAGCCAGTTGTTTCTCGACTACGCAGAAACAAAGGCCTGGTGGTCCGATCCACTGGTGGGCGACGGACGTCACTTCACCACCACCAACGTCGACTATGCCCTGCAGCCCGGCCTCTATGATCAGCGAGGCTTCAAGACCATCCTTACCTCGCAGAACCTGTATTCGACGCTCTATTACGACAGCACCAAGGTGTCGAGCCCGATGGTCGCGTTCTCGCCCTACATCGGCTTCACCACGCCGCCCTACAGCGCCAGTCTCTCCTTTTCCGCAGGCATGAACTGGATCTATACGCTGCTGCCACGGCCGCTGGACTTCCTCATCGACTTTCGCGGTGTCACCAGCAACCGCTTGCCCAGTGATGAGTCCCTCATTGTGCGCAGTGCCGAAGAACTGCTAACCACCCACACCTTCGTCTACCGCGCCAGCGGTACTCCGGCGCCGCCGTCACCGGCAGCACCCGCCGCAGCCGTATCCCCCCGGCAGGACCGCCCCGCCAACGATGCCGGTCGCGCTCGCGCTCCGGCGCAGCCGCACCGCCTGGCCCCGCGCCTGACCACCCCGTTTCCTGCCAAAAGGCCGTAATTCATGTCTCTGTCTTCGACGTACGCGATCCTCAAGGCCGCCATCACCCCGCAGCAGACGCTCGACCTCTGGGCAGTCTCGGCCAACCCGGGTTTGCCGGGACTGAGAGGTGTGCTGCAACTGTTCGGACTGACCGATAGCTATGTGATCAGCGCGGCAAGCATCACTCAGGGACTCGATCGCGTGAACCTGACCGGGAACGGTCGCTACGGCCAGCCAGGCGACCCGCAAGGCATGCGCTTCGCCGCCTACGTGACGCTGCTGTACACCGAACAGCAAGACCAGGCAGGCGTTTTTCAGTTGTCGATGGCGCTCACTGAACCGGGCTGGACGTTCCAGCGCTTTTTCAACCCCGCGGGTCTGCCCGACAGCGAGCGCTTACAAAGCGATGACATGTCTGTCATCTGGGGACCTTCCTTCCTGTTGTCTCTGGGACTGACCGCCCCGGTCTTCCGCGCAGATAGCCGGCCCGAGGCCAGCCTGACGCTTTCCGGGGCCTTGCCGGAATCTGCCGTGTTCGAGACGTTCGCCGACCTGCTGGCGCCCTGGCCACTGGCCTTGAGCGGCACATTGCAGATGCCGGCGGACTGGACCCATGCGGTGGTTATGACCCTGCGTGCAACCGCCGCGAGTTCCGCAACGCTGCCCATCGACCCCGCGAGCGGGCTCGCCGGTGGCCCGGGCGGCTTGAGCCTGCGTGACCTGGGGCTGGAACTGGTGGTACGTGACGACCTGGATGAACAGCAGTGGGACAGGACCTCGTTCTCAGTCGCCAATCTTCTGGGCACAGTAACCCTCGGCAGCGGCGCCGATGCATTGGTGGCAACCGTCACCACCCAGGTGCTCACCGCAGGTCCCGAGTGGCATATGACAGCAGTCTTCGACCCGCAGCATGCCTCGATCGTCCGCGGCATGGCGCAACTGACCACCCTGTTCGGCCTTCCGGCATTGCCGCTACCGGATAACTTCCCGTTGATGGAGACCTTTCGGTTCCGCAGCGTCGAACTGTTTTTCACCTCCCCCAAAGACCATGTCCTGCCGACCCTGCGCTTTCTCGTGGTGTCCATCGGCTCCGACCAGGAGTGGACGCCACCGGTGCCTTTCGTCACCTTGCACAACGTCGGTACACGCTGGATCTGGGGCTGGAGCAACAATGCCAGCGGCAAGAGCGTCAGTTCGGTCTCAGGTTCGGTCAGCGGCGCCCTGCGCTTCGGCGCCAAGGGCGCGCAGGACAAGGTGGACATCAATGTCAGTGTCGCCCTTCCCGACCTGTTCATCGAAGGCAGCATGCAGGCCGGCGACTACATTCCGATCGGCGAGGCGTTCTCTTACTACTTCGGAGCACCGGGCCCGACAGCGGGAGGCCTCAGCAGCGCGGTGATATCCGCGCTGGCATTCTCCGCCGACCCCCTCGGCCAGATGTACAACGCCAGCACCACCGTGGTCTTCCTCGATCCGTCCTCAGGCGAACCCGAGCCTGGCCAGGGCTGGACCGTCGACCTGGTGGTAATTGACCTGGTGCTCGAACAGATCGATTTCTGGATCGCCGTACAAAGTGGCCGCGTCGGTGGCGGTCTGTCGGGTGTTTTCTCGTTCTATCCCGATGCCGCACCAGACGACTACGAAAGCCCGCGGTTGATGCTCTCCGCCAGCTATCCGATCCAGAACCCGGACACGCCCCAGGGCTGGCTCTTCGCCGGTCATCTCTACCAAGGCACCAGCATCAACCTCACCGACCTCGTCTCGCAGTTCCTCGGCCTTGGCCGCGCACCCGCCTCGGTGCCGGTACTGATGGTCGACCGCCTCGACGTCAGCTTCGCCACCGGCGACCAGTCCTATGCCCTCGGCGGCACCATCTCCATGCGCTGGACCCCAGAGCTGTTCGGCACGCCACTGAAGATCTCAGCGGCGGCCAGCATCGATATCGCCCGGGACGGCAGCACCCCGGCGGACAAACCGGCCTCGGGCCGCCTGAGCGGCGAGTTCTCGATCAACCGCATCGGCGTCGAGGTGGGCATGGACGTCGGCGTCGACGAGCCGACCTACCTGCTCAAGGTCTACGTCGACACTATCTGGGTCCAGGCCATCACCGCCTGGCGCGGCGAGAAGGACAGCACCACCAACCCGCGCCATCAAGTGGTGTCGGTGAACCTCGGCGGCACGACCCTGGGCGACATGCTCGAATACCTGGTCAACCTCGCCGCGCCGACCCTGGGCTTCACCCTCGACGCGCCGTGGGACGTGCTCAAGCGCATCGAGCTGTCGAGCTTCGTCTTCACCCTCGACCCGACCAACAATCAGGTCGAATTCGTCTACAAGGCCAAGGTCGATCTCGGCTTCGGCAGCCTCTCGGCCATCGGCGTGCGCTACACCCGCGCCGGCGCCGGCAAGGTCGAGTTGATCCTCGAAGGCTCGCTGCTGGGCAAGTCCTATACCGGCGACGATGCCCTGGCCTGGGACGTGGTCAACGACCCGCCGCCCGCCGTGCCCGGCACCGGCTCGGCGCTGGTGGACCTGCGCTACCTCGGCATCGGCCAGCGCATCCGCCTGCAGAATCCGGTGGACACCGTGGCCGGCAACCTGGCCCTGCTCAAGCAGTTCATGCGCCCGGTGGAAAACCCCAACAACCTGCCGGGCACCACCGGCACCATCGCCTTTTCCGCCGACAGCCAGTGGTTGATCGGCCTGGATATCGGCCTGATGGCCGGCACCGTCGACCTCGGTTTCCTGTTCAACGACCCGATCCTCTACGGCCTGTCAGTGGGCCTGAATGGCGAGAAGGCCGGCAGCCTCGCCGGCCTGCGTTTCGAGATTCTGTACAAGAAGATTTCCGACGACGTCGGCATGTTCCGCGTCGAACTGCGCCTGCCCGATGCCTTCCGCACCTTCCAGCTCGGGGTCGCCTCGCTGACCCTCGGCACGGTGGTGATCGAGGTCTACACCAACGGTAACTTCAAGGTGGACCTGGGCTTCCCGTACAACCAGGACTTCAGCCGCTCGTTCTCGGTCCAGGCCTATATCTTCATCGGCCGTGGCGGCATCTATTTCGGCCTGCTCGACGGCGTCACCTCCACCCAGGTGCCGCGCATCACCAACGGCACCTTCTCGCCGGTGCTGGAGCTGGGCATCGGCCTGGCCGTCGGCGTCGGTCGCGAGATCCGCGCCGGCATCCTCGGCGGCGGCGCCTATGTCGAAGTGCAGGTGATCTTCCAGGGCGTGCTCGGCTGGTTCAACCCGTCCAGCGCCGGGCTGCCATCGGCGCAGTATTTCCGCGCCCAGGGCATCGCCGCGTTGCACGGCAAGGTCTACGGCTACGTCGATTTCAAGGTGATCAAAGTCTCGGTGAGCCTGGAGGCCTATGCCCAGGTCAGCGCGCTGTTCGAGTGCTACCGGCCGACCGAATTCACCCTCAAGGTTTCGGTGCGCGCCGAGGCCAAGGTGAAGATCCTGTTCATCAAGATTTCCTTCAGCTTCCATGTCTCGCTGGAGCTGGCCTTCACCCTCGGCTCGGTGCAGCAGACACCGTGGATCGTCGCTCCCGGTGGCGATCCAAAAAGCTTCAAGAACAACGCCCGACTCCTTGCCACGCCCGGCCGCGCCGGCAGTCTGGCCCTCGGTGGCGGACCCCGGGCACGGCGCAACCGCAGCCAGCGTATCGCCGTGCTGCGCGACCAACACCTGCATCAGGTCAGCCTGCGCAAGCGCGGCGCCGGACTGCTCGGCACGGTGCAGGACAGCGACTGGAACTGGAACCCGTCGCGCAGCCTGTGGCCCGACGGCAAGCCACGTCAGGCCCTTCTCTACTTGCTGCCGAGCATTTCCATCGGCCAGTTGCCGGTGTCTTGGAACGGTCCCGCGCAACCCGACGCCGCGCCGCTGTACCGTGCGGCCTTTATCCTCTGCGCCAACTCCGGGGTCGATCCCGACGCCGCCACCGCCCGTGGCGAAGCGCTGCGCTCGGCGCACCATCACGCCCTGGCGGCCAGTGCCGAAGACACCCAGAGCCTGACGCCCGACCTGTGGGTACGCACCGTTCTGCTCTACGCGCTGTACGCCATTCCGGACGGCCCGCAAACCGAAACCGACCCGCTCACCGCCGGGCAACTGGCGCTGCTCGCCGCCGCCCTCGACGATCCGCAAACCGCCGATGACGCCTTCGCCTGGGCGAAACTCGACACCCTGTTCGCCACCAACCTGCACCTGCTGCTGTCCGCCGACCCTGACTCCGGCGCCAACACCGACGCCATCGAGGTCGGCGGCATGGTCGCGCCACTGCCGCCGGGGCTGACCCGCAGTGGCACGCCGGGCGGCACGCTGAATTTTGCCGAGGTCAACCTGGTCGGTCCCTGGTACGAGTGGGACCTCGCGCAGTACATGGGCCAGTACCTGCCGGTGGGCGGCGCCAGCGGACCGCGTCCGCAAACCGACGACCCGGCCACCTACGAGTCCTTCCCCACCTTCATCTTCCGCGACTACTGCCTGATGCTGGTCAAGGCCGCCGTGCAGGAGGCCCAGGACCTGCTGGCCAGCACCGACATCAGCGTCGCCGACAACGGCAGCGGCCAGGGCCAGTCGCTGGCCGAACTGGCGGCGCGCTTCGTCACGGTGACCATCGACTACCCGGTGCGCGCCGGCGACACCGTGGAAAGCGTGGCCCAGGCCCTCGGCGCCACGAGCGCCGAACTGCTGTTCCTCAACCCCGAGCTGGAAACGCAACTGGCCACTGCCCCGGTGGGCAGCCGCCTGCCGGTGAACCTGGGTATCGCCCCGGAAGTGCTGGCCCAGGACAACGCTGGCGCAGCCTTCGCCCTGACCAGCGTCGAGCTGGGCGCAGTGCTGCATCAGGTGGCCGACGCCGAGACCCTCGACACGATCGCCAGCTTGTTCAACCTCACCAGCACCGTCACGCTGTTCAGCGACAGCACTGGCGATACCGGCCTGGGCGCTTCGACCGCCCTGCTCGACGCCAGCACGCCGTTCGACCTGCCAGCACGCACCTGGAGCAACGGCCCGACCAGCCGCCTGCTCGCCGCCGCCACCGCCTATGTGCGCTACCGGCAGCCGCAACTGATTCCGGCGGACTGGTACGCCCAGGCGGTGTTCGATGGCAACGCCGAGCTGATATCCCGTCTGACCCGCGACGACCTCAGCGTCGACAGCCAGGAGCTGCCACCCGGCCAGTCGCTGGTGGTGCCGCTGGGCTTCAATGCCGTGACGCCGACCACGACCTACCTGACCCAGCCCGGCGACACCGTGGCGCGGATCGCCGCGACCCTGGCGCTGGTGCAGGTCTACCCCGACACTTCGCCGCCGCAAGCGGCGGACTGGCAGGACTTCCTCACGGCCGTCAGCGGCAGCGATGGCAGCTACGGCCTGCCGGCCAGCAGCGGCGTGCTCGCGACCCCGGGCGAAAGCCTCGAGGTCCTGGCCCGACGCCTGCTGTTGAATGTGAGCTGGAGCGGCAATGCCGATGATCCGGCCCTCGGCACCTGGACCTATGACTGGCCGGCGATCCTCGGCTGGGCCGGGTCGGCGCCGTTCCTCGCGCCACTGGCGCTGGTGCCGGTGCCGGCGGCCGTGGCCAAGGCGGCCGACGGTGAATCGCTGAGTTTCACCGCCATCGCCAACACCTACGGCCTGAGCGTGGCCGATGCTGCCGAGCGGCTGGCGGCGGTGGCCGGCCTGTACGCCATCGGCACCGAGCTGACCGTCACCCAGGTGCCGGTGACCACGGTCAAGCAGTTGCTCAGCGATATCCTCGACGGCGCCGCCTTGCCGCGCATCGTCAACCAGGGCTCGCGCTCGCTGATGGCCGGCCTGCGTGCGCCGCAGCCGGTGACCGTGGACGACCACGTGGTGGCCGACCCGCAACACGCCGCACCGCTGTATGACCTTACCGGCCAGCAGTTCGACCTGGCGGTGGATGGCGACCCGACCAAGACCAACGACATTGCCTTGCAGATGACCCTGACCGCCCAAAGCCCGTGGATCAGTCTGGTGGGCAGCACCGTCGCCGATGGTCGCCAGGCGGTAGCCAGTAGTTTCCTGTCCCGCGCCGCCGCGCCCGCTGGGATGGTGGTCCCAACCACCACCGTGGACAGCCTCGACTACAGCTACAGCAACGCTGAGATCATCGCCATGGGCCCCGCCACCAGCCTGACCCTGCCGGTGGTCGACGGCCCGGCGCCGATGCGCCTCGCCGTGGTTTCGCCACGCGCCTACGGCCTGAGCCAGCGCATCGAGCTGCAAACTCCGGTGGCCTTGCCGATCCCCGGCATGGACGCCCCGCCCGTGGGCGCCCAGCCGACCCTCTGGCCGCTGCCCGCCGACCTGCGGGCCAAGGCCCTCGCCGGTTCGACGGTGGCCTACGACCTGCTGACCACCGAACAAGGCGCCGCCGCCGGACGCGATGCGGTCACCGTGAGCAACGCGACCTGGGGCTGCCGGATTCCGATCGCGATCAAGCAAATCAACGACGCCCTGACCCTGTTCGCCCTGCAAGGCGTGGACGAGGCCGAGCGCCCGACCCTGCTCGCCTTGCGCGCCTGGCTGGCGGCCGGGCAAGGCGCCGGCAGCGTGGTCAAGGTGCTCGCGCAACCGGCGCCGAACGCCGGTAATGCCGCGGGCATCAGTGTGCTGGCGGGCACGCCGGAACAGACCTGGCTGATCCAGGCCAACCTGTCCACCGAGAGCGTGCCGCGCTCGCCGGACGTCAGCCTCGGCCGGGTCCGCAGCCTCGCCCGGGATGACGACCAGTCGAGTCCGGCCGCGTCGCTGGAAGATCTGCAACGCTTCGTCACCCTGCTCTGGGAAGGCAGCGTGGTCGGCGGCACCGGCTACACCCTCGGCCTGGAAAGCGGCCTGCCGGCCAGCGCCCTGGATGCCAACGGCGTCGCCAGCATCGACCTGCTGGTGATCGCCGGCAGCCAGCAGGCGCTGGCGCCACAAGGCCGTCCGCTGCTGCCGTTCAACACCTGCGCGTTGATCGCGCCGGGGCTGGACGCGACCATCGGCACTCTCTATGCCGAAGACCACAACGAAGACGACACCCAACTCCAGGCACTGGTGCCGGCGGGCAGCGTCGGCTTCAGCCTGACCCTCGAAGCGCCGCCGGAAGACACCCCGAGCAGCGCCGAACTGCAGGCGCGGCGCCTGTTCAGCCTGCTCGGCGCGGCGATTCCGGCCATCGCCGGCTCGCCTTATGTCATGCCCGCCTCGGGGATGCCGGCGCCGCCGACCCCGGTCGAGGAAAACGCGCCGTCCGCCTGGAAGCGCGAACGCCTGGTCCGCCGCGGCTTGCTGCAAGACAAACGCGAAGCACTGGAAGCCGACCCCTACTGGCTCTACGAGCAGGTATTGCCGCTGTACCGCTTCGCCACGCCGTCGCCACTGCCACGGGTGCCCGGCCTGCCGGACCCGGACGCCGACCCCTACCGGGGTTTCGGCTGGGCCGCCAGCCTGCCGTCCGCCACCGTCGACCTGACCTTCCAGGACATTCTCGGCAACCAGACCGCCACCCCGCCCACCGGCCAGGGCCAGGTCACCCTGCCCAGCGGCTACACCGACCCGTTGCTCGGCGTCGGCGACTGGCCGGCGCTGGTCAGCGCTTACGCCGTGACCCGCGTCGATGACGCCGTGACCCTGACCCTCAGTCTGGAACCGCGTCCGGCCACAGTGATGCCGTCACCCAGCCAGCCCGGCGACGCCGCGGCGGCCACCGCCGACCGGCAGGCCGAGGCCTACGCCAAGGCCTATTACCAACTCGGCCAGCCGCTGACCGCCAGCGTCGCGACCAGCCTCGACACCAGCGCAGCGCACAGCATCGAACAGGCGCCGCTGTGGCGCTTCGCCGCCGCCGCCCAGGCCTTCAGCGCCAGCGCCGCCAGCCTCGGCGCTGCCCGCGCGCCGGCCGGCGCCACCCTCGCCTCGCTGCAACAGGACTACGGCCTGCGCCCGGCGGAAATGGCCGTGGCCAACGCCGAAGTGCCGGTGCAGGCGCTGTTCGGCTCGCAAGCACTGTTGACGGTGCCGGCCTACGCGATCGTCGCCGAGAACGACAGCGCGACGACCATCGCCAGCACCGCTCGCCCCAGCGGCTGGCCGGTG
>NZ_JANLNX010000108.1:0-257045 GCF_025466015.1 Pseudomonas sp. 5P_5.1_Bac1
TGGGGTGGGGGCGCGGGGGGGGGGGGGGGGCCCCCCCCGAGGCTTTACAGCGTGCATGAAAAAAAGTTCCCTCGTGAAACACTTGCGCCGGCGCCTGCTGGCGCTTGGCGAACCCCCATTCCAGAGCCCTTCGTTCACCTGGGTATGCTTTGGATATATCACCAATATCCGGTTGTGACCTGGCCGCCCCGCAACTAGCCTCACAGCTCGTCACCCATACTTTTAACACCCGCAGCGCATCTGGGAGGGAGCCCGGCGCTCATCAAGGGGTTTTGCCATCATGCCGTTCAGTACCGACGCATTGAATGTCCTGGTACGAGAAATCTCCCCCACGCTGCGCTTCGCAACACTCCACCAATTGGTGCAGCAGTTGGGCTTCGACTTTTTCGGCTTCACCTGCTGGACCAGCTTCGACCACCGCCCGTTGCTCTTCAGTACCTTTCCGGTGGGCTGGATCCAGAACTACAAGCGCAGGCAATACATCGACACCGATCCGCGGATCGAGCATTGTCGACGCTCGATCATGCCGATCTTCTGGACCGAGGAGTTCTTTCGCCCGGTGGCCGGCATGTGGGAGGACGCCCAGGCGTTCGGCCTGTGCAACGGCTGGTCGCAGGGGGCTCATTCGGAAGGGGTGTTCAGCATCCTCGACGTAGCCCGTGAAGAGGGCAGCATCTCCGATGAGGAGTGGTACGAGAAGGCCGGGCAGGTCTTGCTGCTGTGCAACCTGATCCACATGAACCAGGCCGAGGAACTCAAGCGCAAGATCGGCACCCTGCACTTGAGCGAACGCGAGATTGAAGTGCTGCGCTGGTCCGCCACCGGCAAGACGGCTGAGGAAGTGGCCGGCATTCTGAATCTTTCGGAGTCGACGGTGAACTTCCATGCGCGCAACACCATCGTCAAGCTCGGCGTGCAGAACAAGGTGGCGGCCATCGCCCGTGCCGCCCGGCTGGGGTTGTTCATGACCCGGGAAACACACCCGAGCGCGGAAGTGACCGACTACGGACGCCGGGCAACGGACTGGCCGCTGGCTGCCGGAGCTTGAGCCAGAGCCTTTTATTGCACCTTTATGACGACTGGCGATAACCATATGCCCCGGTTTGGGGCATTTGTTTTAAGTCTGCTCAAGAGTCACTCTCATCTACGAGCGCTGCGATAGCATAAAGCCAGCCTTAAACCATTCAGTTAGTTAGCAAGCTTTCAGTTGGCCTGGTAGTTGCCTCTCAAAATCCATTGGGATGTCGTCATTGGAGAGGTCTATGTCGCTTACAAGCAACTCCATGCATTTATCAGGGGAAGAGCGCCGCTGGCTGCCGTGGTTCGGCAAGACCGGCAAACTGGCCATGGGTTGGGCTTGCCGGGTCAACCGTTCGGCCTATCCGGTCATCGAGCAGACGTTCGAAGCCATTGCTGAAACCCGGGTCAAGCTGCTCAACAGTTGGGCCCTGGAACAATGGGAACACCTTGCCGAACTGGCCCAGGGGCTGGGCGACCTGAGCGGCATCGACCCTCACGCCCTGCAGGAAAAACTGCAACAGGCCGAGGATTTTTCCGAACTGTTCGTCGTCGATTCAGCGGGCAAGCTGCTGGCTTCGACCTGGAACAGTCAGGACCGCCGCAGCGTCAACCCGGCAGCCCTTGCCGAAGGCCTGAAAGCGCCGTTCCTGCACGGGCCCTACAGCGATCCGCTGACCCAGGCCATCGGCCCGTCCTCGTCGCGCTTCCATGACGAAGTGACGCTGATGTTCTACCAGCCGGTGAAAGTGGCGGGCAAAGTGCTCGGCTGCCTCTGCGGGCGGGTGCCCAACGACGTGCTGGGCGACCTGATCCAGCGCGAGGCCGGGCATATCTTCGCCGAGTCCGGGGACAACTACCTGTTCATGGTCCAGTCGCGCTTCGACCCCAGCCTGCAGCCGGGCGTGGCGCTGTCGCGCTCGCGCTTCGAAGACGGCACCTTCAGCCATGGCGAGAACCTCAAAAGCGGGGTGCACACCGCCTGGAAGACCGTGCAGGTACAGCGCCACACCGAACTGGAACTGCGCTTCACCGATCCTGCGACCCAGCAACTGCACCCCGGCGTGCGTGAAACCATCCGCAACGGTTCGAACCTGTTCGTCACCTACCCGGGCTATTCCGACTACCGCCATATCCCGGTGGTGGGCAAGGGCGTGACCTTCCAGATGCCGGGCTCGCCGGACCGCTGGGGCATGATGTGCGAGGCCGACCTGGAAGAAGTCTATCGCCGCCGCTCGCTCAGCTACGGCCTGATGAAACCGTACCTGGCGACCATGCTCGGCCTGTTCGCCTGCAACTACCTGGTCCAGCACTACAGTGGGCTGTCGCAACACCTGATCGATCTCTGCGAGGCCGGCAGCCTGGTGATCGCCGCCGTGATCTTCAGCACCCTCGGCCCGAAACGCCTGGCGGTGCGCATCAACGAAATGACCGGGGTCATCCGCACCATCGCCGAGGGCGAGGGCAATTTGCGCCAGCGCCTGGACACCTCGCGCATGGCCAACGACGAAACCGGCGACATGGGGCGCTGGATCAACAGCTTTATCGACCACCTGGACTCGGTGGTCGGGCAAGTGGTCAAGGCCAGCCACAGCGTTGGCACCACCAACCAGATGATGCTCGGCCGCAGCCGAGAGGCCAGCAGCACCTCGATGGAAGTGGCTGACGCCATCCACCGCATGATGGTCATCGTCGAAGAGCAACTGGGCGAGATCCAGCAGGCGTCCGCCGGTGCAGAACAGATGAAGCAGGCCATGGACGAAGTGGTCGAGCGCGCCCGCAAACAGTTCCACACCGTGCAGGAGGGCACCCAATCGATCCGCGATGTGGTCGAGCGCTCGGCGTCCAGCGTGCAACTGCTCGACAGCCGCATGGCCGAGATCGGCAAGATCAGCGGCCTGATCAGTGACATCACCAACCAGACCAACCTGCTGGCCCTCAACGCCGCCATCGAAGCGGCGCGGGCGGGGGAACATGGCCGTGGCTTCGCCGTGGTCGCCGATGAAGTCCGCAGCCTTGCCGCCCGCACCTCCAGCGCCGCCGAAGAAATCCGCTTGACCGTGGAGAGCCTGCAAGGCGAAACCCAAAAAGCCGTAGGCTTTATGGAAGATGGCGTAAAGAACGTCGACCAAAGCCTCGGCCTGGCCGAGCAAGCGTCCTCGGAAAACGTGCAACTGCACCAGGCCGTGGAAAACATGTTCAGCATCATCCAGCAGCTCAACCAGCGCAGCCTGGATTACGGCCGGACCATCAAGGAAGTCGACCAGTCCTCGGTGGAAATGCACCAGACCGTCAGCGTCCTGCACGCCAGCGCCGAAACCGTGCGCCTCAACGCCAACAAACTGCAAAAACTGGTGGGCCTGTTCGAAGTCACCCGCGCCAGCAGCGGCCAGCGTGCCGCTGCTTGAAACGAACCCTTGGAGCAGGGCGGTTACGTAGGAAAAACCGCCCGCTTCCAGGACGAAAACTTTTTTAAATCAGGGGGTTGCCAGCATGGGTGAATGCACGCATAATGGCGTCCATCGAAAGCGACGAGAAATAAAATTCTCAACGTTTTCAAAGAGTTAGAGAAATCAACGATTTCCGAAACTCATCAGAGGCCGAGTAGCAAAGTGGTTATGCTCCGGATTGCAAATCCGTCTACGCCGGTTCGATTCCGACCTCGGCCTCCATATTCGAAAGCCCCGCAGATTAAGGTCTGCGGGGTTTTTTCTTGTGCGTGGAAAAGTGCGAGAGTTCCGAAACTTTAGGGGTGGAGTTCCGAAACTTCGTCATTTCGAAGGCTTCGCGATGGCGCCCACTCGCCGGTAAACGCGCTCGGTCATTTCCGCTTTGGAGTGGCCCAGTAGGGTGCTAGCTTCACCCAAGTCGTTGATCTCGGAAGCCGCCTTTGGGCGGATGTCTCGGAACTGGAACAGCTCGATCTGCTTGGCGAGGTCGGTCTTCTTCTCAGTCCTGGCTTTGGCCGCCGCTGCCGCCCTAGCATCTGCCCAACGGTTGCGCAGCATCCCCCAGCTCATCCGCTTGCCATCTTCGTTCAGGATGTAAAACGGTGACAGGTGGTGACTGTTCCGGCGCTCGATGCGGTCCAGCAAGCCGCCCAAAGCGTTCTGCACTCCGTCGACCTCGAGCAGGATCCTCAGCTTTTTGCCCGTCTTGCCTTGGGCTGTCCTAAGATACATTCCTTCCCTAGGCTCTGTACGAAATCCCGAGAAACCCAATCGGCACCCCTCGGGAGCTTAGATTTTGTAGAGTCGGCGGCTATCTACGGAAAGGATTTCTGTGATGGCAAAGCGTTACGAGCTCTCGGACGAGGCCTGGACTGTGGTTGCTGATCTCTTTACCGAAACCCGTGGCCGGGGGCGCCCTCGTCTGAGCGACCGCCTGATGCTCGATGCCGTGCTCTGGGTGCTTTGCTCGGATGCTGCGTGGCGAGATATGCCGGAGCGCTTTGGCCCTTGGTCAACGGTGTATCAACGGTTTCGGGGCTGGCGAAACCAAGGGACATTCGATCAGATGCTCAAACGCTTGCATCTGAGATTGAATGAGCAAGGCTTGATCGATTTGCAAACCTGGATGATCGACTCAACCGCAGTACGTGCAACCCGAGCCTCTTCTGGCGCCGGGAAAAAAGGGGGCCTGACGAGCCTGCCGATCACGCTCTAGGCCGCAGCCGCGCTGGCCTGACAACCAAAGTCCACATGCTCTGCGACGCCAACGGGACACCGTTGCGCTTCCTGCTCTCTGGCGGTCAAGCCAGTGACATCAGCTACGCCCAACCCCTGTTGGACGAGGTCAGCATTCCCTCTAGCCAACGTGGCCGCCCGTATAAACGCTGTAAATGGCTGCTTGCCGACAAGGGCTACGACGCCGAAGCGCTACGCCGTTATTGCGACCGATATCGAATGCAACCCGTCATCCCGCTGCGCTCGATGAAGCGCAAACCCAAGCCTGGCTTACCAAGACTGTTTGATCGACCCAAGTACCGACAACGCAACATCATCGAGCGCATGTTTGGCTGGCTGAAAGAGAACCGCCGGATCGTGACGCGCTTCGACAAACTCGCGGAAAGCTATGCCGCTATGGTCTCGCTGGCTTGTTCCATGTGCTGTTTGCGACATCTCTTTTCGTACAGAACCTAGCTAGCACCAAGGCAGTGAACGAAGTTTCAGAATGTGTATTGTTCGCTTGGCAGGAGCAGTCACTTACTGGCGCCCATTACGACGCCTCTCTTCAGCCATTGCCTAAAGGTGGGAAAACTGTTGTAAGTGCCGGTCAGGTTGAGTTTGCAGATTTCAAGCCGGTAAATAACGGAACGAAGGTTGAGGTGTATTTCCAGTCCGGCTTGATGGATTGGCGAAAGAACAGACGAACCGAGGCAGTTCAACGCTGCCTTTAACATTGCCGCCCCAAGGCGGCTTTTTTGTGCCCGGAGTAACTCATGGCAATGACAGCGGCTCACTACACTCCTCGCACCAAGATCCTGTTGGGCGGATCTTTGGCGAAGAAATATGGCCGAGAGCCCTAGTTGTCGTGGCAACAATCGCGTCGCGGCTGGTGGTGCATGGGGGGGGGGGGGTGACCTGTGTATCTCTTGCGGTAGGCGGCGTCATCCAGATGCTCAGCCCTCAAGCCAAACGCCTGAAGACCAGCGCCGCCCCTGAGAACACCCCGGGCTACGCCTTCGGCAGCGCCAAGAACACCACGGCCAGCGGCAACCCCGTACCGCTCTGCCTGGGGCGCAGGCGATGGGGTGGCGCGGTTATCAGTGCCGCGATCTACGCCGAAGACCAGATGTAACAGTTAGTCAGATTTTCCAATAATGTCCTCGCACTCTGCGTAAGCATCGGCCAGCTTTTTCTCTTCTGGATTTATAGCGAATAAGTGTTGCATTGCTTTGTTCATAGTTCTCCATGCAGTGATGTAGGCGTTCGCTTTTGCCTGTGCGTTTAGAAAAGTCAGGATGGCCGTGCATATCGCCACTCCGGCACTGATTTCGGTTTGGTAGTCTGGATATATTTTTGCAGATACAACTATTGCCCCGACTGTTGCTGCCATCCCGAAAATGTAATGTATGGCGGACCAGCAAGCGAAGCAAAAGAACCAGCCTTTCATAATGGATTTTATTGATCTTATCGTTGCGCTGTTCTCGGCCATTCCTTTCTCCTGATATGTACGTGGCGTCGCTAATGCTCGCCACTAACCTGACTGTGTAAATGAAGCTCTTATTTCAAAAAAAGCAACTTTAAGGCGTTCTGAGGACTTTCCATGGATACACCACAGCTCGATATTCACGGCGCCAAGGGCGGGTCGAACAAGCCGAAGACTCCGACTGAAGCGCCAGACAGCCTGCGCTCGGTCGCTGTGGCAAAAATGCTGCTCGCCGTGGGCGAGGGTGAATTCGAGGGCACGCCAACTGCCCGGGACATCTATCTGGACAACACCCCACTGGCCGACCCGGCCGGTAATCTGAACTTCCCGAACGTGAGATGGGAATGGCGTACCGGGTCGGTGGAGCAGGGCCATATCCCAGGCATCCTGTCCATCGAGAACGAGATCAGCGAATGCGTCGAACTGCGCAGCGACAACGCCTATCCGACAAGCGACACGCTCCTCATGACCCGGCTTGCTGGCGTGGCGTTGGAGCAGATATTCAGGACGGGCTACAGGTGCAGCAAGGCCGAGGTCCTGCTGATGGATCTACGACAACCCGGGGAATTCTCGGAGGATTTGTTTGCAGCCAGACAGTCAGCCGGCAGCGACCGCCTGATGCAGGTGATGGACGACATCAATGGGAGATGGGGAAGGGGGACGATGCGTGCCGCCAGTGTGCCGGTGGCACCGGACTGGGGAATGAGGCGGGATATGATGAGTCAGTCGTTTACGACCAAGCTCGATCAGTTGTGGACGGTGAGGTGCAATTAGATTGCGAGAGAGGGCGCCGAGGCGCCCGCTGTGTTTTCGATCAGAGTTGGGCTGGCGTAGGTCCGAAGCGGTCCATCAGTGAGCGCACCATCTGGTCGTCGGCGCTTTCCCAAACGGTGAGTACGGTATTTACCTGGGGGACAGGATGACCTAGAACCACGGCGTACCTAGCGGTCATCACGCGGTCTGACGGCGCCTCTCGACTAACCACTTTCCCAAGATCTATTTTTTCTGATCCTCGCTCCCAGCCGCGAGGCGTCAGGTGCCATTCAGTCCATTCATCACTAGCTACCATTACTCGACTCCTTGTTGTGATGGCACGCACTCTGTCTCAGGCCAAGAGCCCCTAAAATCCGTCCCAAAACTAAAGCCCCGACCCTTTTAGAGTGCGGCTTGTGGCGATGGTAAATCCAAATAGTTTTGGAACCAGTGCGCGCTCCAAAGCCGCACCCTGTCTGGCTTTCGCCATCGGATTGCAAATCCGTCTACGCCGGTTCGATTCCGACCTCGGCCTCCATATTCGAAAGCCCCGCAGATTAAGGTCTGCGGGGCTTTTTTTGTGCTTGCGGATTGTCACTGGGCCACCGGTTTGGGACAAATTTGGGACATCGAAGGAAATTGCGTGTCCCGCAAGCGCCCGGCAAACTCCGCTGCATGGCAACTTTCGAACAGCGCCCAGGCGGCGCATGGCGGGCCAAGATCCGCCGCAAGGGATATCCCGTACTCTCCGCGAGCTTCGACACCAAGGCGGAGGCCCAGCGCTGGCTTCCGGCGGTACGTCCGGCCTGGACTACACCGCCATTCCCGCAACGGCATCAATGCTCGGAATCAAGCGCCGCGACCTCACCGACATTTTTCCCGATCCCCGCGTAATGGCGGTAGAGGCCTTGGCCGTCATGGCCGATGCAGGCTGAGCAAAATGCCATCAGGTGCAAAGAATGCTCAGAGCTATTTAAAATAGCTCCCCTCTGTCAATTCAAAGGAATGAGCTTGTGGTAAGTCAACATGCAGTCGCCTGCCCTCAGTGTCACGGTCAAAGCGTGCAGCTTCTTTCTGTCATTCATGCAGCAGGAACCTCTCATATCCAAGCCACTCATGAGGCGCACTCAGGGTTCGGGCCGCGTGTGAACGTTGAAACGACTGGACGTCAGCAAACCAATCTGGCTGCAAGCGTCGCCCCTCCAGGGGCTAAGCGTTTGCGGGGACCATTGGTTCTTGCGGGGGTGGGGGGCATCATTTTGTACGATGGCCTCAAATTGTCTTGGGAGGTGGATTGGGGCAGGTTCTTCATCGGTGTGACGTTCATCACAATCGGTGTGATCGGATTTGTGCGGCATTGGAGGCACAACGTTGTGCAATATGATGAATACGAAGAGTGGCGCCGTACTTGGATGTGCCATTCCTGCGGTACTAGATTTCAACCCTCTTAACTCCTGTAGTTCCCGAACTATTGCTAAGCCCGCCTAGTGCGGGCTTTTTGTTGTCTGTCTGGAGCAGATCATGACAACGATTGCCTCCCTTGGTCCGCGATAAGGGCGACAGCGATTCGAAGGCCCAGGTCGAGGATTAGGTAAGGCAAGAAGCACAGCGTCGGCATGCGGCGCAGGATGAGGCGATGCTTTGACTATGTTTCCACCGTAACAGCGACACGACTGCTAATGATCTGCGTGCGGATGGATTTCCTGAGGCGGTAGTTACTGCGGTAGAGGCGCTGAAAGGCGCCAAGCAAGATCTGACGCGCATCAACAAATGGAAGAAGCACTCGTTCGCCGCGAAGGGGCTGGCTGCGCTACGGTCAGCCGCCAGCCTCGCCGGGGTGGCGTTTATTTGAGATTCATCCCTCTGCCTGATACCGTCGCGGCCTTGCCTATAGGAGGAATGGATGAAGAAATTTAAGTTTTGGGCTTTTTTTGCTGGCGCGGTGCTGATGGTCTTCGCCGGTATCTTGTTCACCGTGAAGGGCTTCACGGACAGCCCTTGGTATTTCGCGGCTGCCCCCCTCTATGTGATTCTGGCCGTGTCGTCCGGGGTAACGGCTTCCAGGCTTCGAAAAGCGTAGGGAAGGCGCCGGCGGGCGGCACTGCTGGGTCAGGCTGCGCGGACTTTGAAAGTAAGCATGTCCGCGATCCGTGTCGGCATTCTTGAAGCCGTATTCAGCCTTTCGGCCGGTCAACTCTTCCAGTGCGATTTGCAGGGCGTAACGCTCGGCGGGATCACCAAAGGCATAGGCGCCACCAATAAACCTTCTTGGTCACGCCAGAGTTCTACCCGCCGTTACTTGGTACTGACCTGCCCCCGCGCATACATAAAAATCGAACCATGATCCGGGATCTTGCACGTGATCACCCCCGGCGCGCCCGGGACTTTTTTATCGTCCAGGGTAATGACGTTGGCGAGGTGGAAATATTGGTGGTCTTCGAGATTCTTGGCGGAGGCGGCCGAGAATGCCAAGCGGCTTAGTACGGCGGTAAACGCTTCGTAGCACTGGTCTTCTTGGCTCAGTTTCATTTCGGCCAGTTTGCGATCACTCATGACCGCCATTTCGACGAGCACCGGTTCGGCGGATGTTGACTTGGGGTCGGCTTCGACGCTGTCCATTGCGTAGCTGATTTTCATCTTGCGCGGATTGGTGTGATAGCGCTGGAACTTGGGATTCTTCAACGCATAGGCCAAGCCTTTCTCGGGGTCCAGGTAGAGCGTTACGTCGTAGGTATTCTGCACGCGCTTGCCGATCAGATCTGATGCCGCCTGGGCGCTTTGCAGGCTGGCAGTCAACATTGCTGCAGTGAGCGCGCTGGTGATGAGGGCGATTTTCATTGTTTGCTTTTCGATCCGTGGTGGCGAGTGTTAGGCGGTCGGGGATGCTTTCATAAGCGAATGCCGTTACGCACCCGGTGTGTTTGATCGCGAGTTCTTTGCAAGTTCAATGGCTGCGTTAATAGCGGCCCGGGCCTGGGGGCTGTTCTTCCAGCACGTCGAGCCCACTGTTGCCGATGCTTGAGCCAGGATGTCACTCGTATTCGCTTCGCTGAGCACCGCGAGTGAGTCGATGCCCATTTGCTCAAGTCGGGCGATTACGGTCGGCCCTACGCCCTTCAAGGCCAGCAACGCATTGTGTTCCGTGGGTGGAAATGGCATCTGTAAACTCCTGTTATCGGCCAATCCAAGTCAGCGGAGTTTGCCCGACGGGGCAGGGCATCTCAATGTTCCTTTCGCCATCCACATGCAACCCTGGCGTGATTCGTTGAAAACAGCTATTGCTGAAGCTTCAGCATTTGACCGATTCAGGAGTTGCCATGAAGCAATTATTACTGGGCGCTGTACTGGCTTGCGCCGCGGGGTTTGCCAATGCCGGGATCCCGCTGATTAACGCCACCTGCCCGGGTAACCTGGAGGTGCACGCCGACGAAGGCGGCCCGATTTATATCAACGGTAAAGAGGCCAAGATGAAAAGGTTCAGCGATAGCTACTTCGAGGCAAAAGGCAGCGGGGTGACTGTCTCGCTCATGATCAAGCCAGACGGCTCGCCTGATCTGTCCTATACCGGTAAAGGCGGCGTCCACGGCGTTTGCGAGTTGGTCGAGCAGGACTGATGTCTCTATAAAAAGAAAGAAGGAGCTTTCCCAGATGATCGCGAAGCTGTTGGTCACCATTGGCGTGGTCTTTTATGCCGTGCTCGTGCCTATCCTCGAAATCAATGAAACCCATGTTTTCAATCAGGCGTGGGCGCCCCATGCGCGCTTGCATGAGACCTGGCAGTTGTTCACGAACACAGCAATTGGCGTTTACAGCGTCTGGCTCGTCTGGATCAAGGGTGACCTCAAACTGGCGAGCCTTCTTACCTTGTTCGTTACTGGCGGGTTCTTGATGGCCTATTGGCTGAGGGACGGTTACGGTGGGTCGATGGTGCTTACCGACGGTTCGGAGAAGATGATTCTGGGCATCAACCTCGGACTCTTTGCGTATACGCTGGCGATTCTGCTGGCGGGCATTGCTATTGCAATGGAACGAAGGCATCGCGGTGTACAGTCGGACGCCTGAGTTATTTGATCAGCGCACATGATGACAATGGACTGAGGAACGTTTCATGGCTGAAGAAGACGCGCAGTACTCGAAAAAAGTATATGACGGCCTCCTGCAGAATCCGCTGTCGGTTCTCAAGCAGGCCAGTATCGAAGTCAACAGCCTTGATCCCGCCGGCAGCCCCATGGTCCGCACACTGGCGTTTGCCGCCGCTGGCACAAACATCGTCATCGATAA
Source organism: Pseudomonas sp. 5P_5.1_Bac1 (assembly GCF_025466015.1). Lineage (NCBI taxonomy): Bacteria > Pseudomonadati > Pseudomonadota > Gammaproteobacteria > Pseudomonadales > Pseudomonadaceae > Pseudomonas > Pseudomonas sp. 5P_5.1_Bac1. The sequence continues at coordinate 11,203 of NZ_JANLNX010000108.1, forward strand.
GTCGCCGATGATCGCCAGCGGCATGTTGAAGATCGAAATAGACGGCGCAATCGAGCGTCCAATGATTGTTTCGCCAATGCGTGGTCATGGATTACCGGTCGGGAACGGTGTGGGCGATCGCCACCAGGCTGCCGAAGTGTTCGATGCGACGGTGGGCGAGGAGCAACTCTGGGTAACCGAGTTGCAGACGGGATGTACCACTTTGATGTTGGACTGGGGACGCAGCCGCTATTCGCTGGTCCATCTTCAGCCAAGCGAGGATGCGCAATTCAATCGCGCGAGCCAGGCAATCATGTGGGTGGGCAACAAAACGACGTATGCCTACAAGAACACCTGGCTCAAACAGGAAATGACCACGGTCGTGAACAACACAACGACGACCAAGAGCACGCCGCAGCGATACATCATGGTGCAGTCGATGTTTGAGTCCTCGCGCAAACATTCGACGCAAGTCATCGGTATTCGCCGGAAAACCGAGTTCGATTTCTACCGGCAGCGGCGGGTAGATAATAAAAACGTGGTGGAGAAGCTGACCTGGAGTACATGGCGCTCGTACCTGCCTTATTTCTCTTACTGAACGTTATTCCCCTCGCGTGATGGGTGGCCTGTAGAATCGCGAGATATTTGAGACGTGAATTCAGGAGTCAGGGTGAGAGGCATAGAAAAATTCGTATCATTGCGGTTCGGTCTCACGATCGTATTTATTGTGTTGGGCGCCTCCCTTCATAGCGCGGGCAAGGTCGGTTTCTGGGGGATGTTCGCCGTCATGATGCTGCCGAATATCGCCTTTGCACTGCTCCGGTTCAGAAAGTCCCCGGCGAGCACATCGAGAGATTTACAGGAGTAATCGATATGGCCAGCAATACCAGAAACCCGTTCAACTTCGCCGGCGTGCCGCTGGTTGCAATCGGCGCCGCGTTCGCGGCCGTTGGTGCGTCAGGGCAACCCGCCTTTGGTTATACCGCTGTGGGGCTGCTGATTCCGGGCGCGGTCTTGCTGATTGTTGGCGCATGGCGAAATCGCAGGCAGTAGAAGTCGGGGAGCAACGGATAACCATGCAATTCATCAATATCCTGCACTCAGACGCCACTGTTCAGCAGCAAGTCCGGGCGTTGCGCAATCATCGTGATGTCCGGCGGTTCATGTACAGCGCTCACGAGATTTCTGAAGAAGAGCATTTGAACTGGCTGAGCACGCTGGTGGGAAGTACAAGGCAAACCGTGTTCGTCGTATTGCGTGATGACGCGCTGGCCGGAGTCGTTTCGCTGAATGCGATCAATGCCGTTCACCGCACGGCGGATTGGGCGTTTTATCTCGATCCTGAGCTGCAGGGCAAAGGCCTGGGAAGTGTTGTCGAGTTCTGGATGCTGGACCATGCATTCAATGCCGCCGGTCTCGAGAAACTCAATTGCGAGGTGCTTGAAAGCAATGCCGCCGTTGTGAAGATGCACCAGAAGTTCGGATTTACGGTTGAAGGTGTTCGGCGGCAGAACATCGAGAAGGATGGCGAGCGTATTGATGTGGTGTTGTTGGGGATTACCAGGGATGAGTGGCGGGTGCAGCGTCCGGCGATGTTGAGCCTTATCGAGCGGGTATCAAGGTAATAAGCCTTGTCTCGCTCAGCAAAGAGCCGCCAGGTAGTCTGATGCCCCTGTTGGTGCCCTTCGCGAGCAAGCTCGCTCCTACAGTGTAGGAGCGAGCTTGCTCGCGAAGGGCTGCAAAGCAGCCCCAATAGGGTTAACCGGCAGCCTGCTTTTTCGCAACGTCCGTCAATAGCGCCTCAGATAGCGCCTGGCAGATTTCCAGTGACTGGTAAGTGCTCCAGGCGACGTCTGCCACGGGCCGGGAAAGCATCTCGCACAGTTGCGCATTGGTTTCGAATGCCGCGGTGAGTGCCGCTGACAGGTGGGCCAGCGCGTCCTGGATATCGACGTCCGCACGCACGGCAAACAGCGGGGCATGCGCGCCGTTGCATGAGCCGAAGTGACCGAGGAAGGGCGTCGGAATGGGTGGATCTGGAACAATCTTTTTCATTGTGAAGCTCCTCTGGGCTGTGGAGCCGCCACATACGTGACCAAACGATAGGTGACGACTGTACGCAGGTTGGTCAACCGGGCCCGAGGAAACCGGCGCACCCGAGGGCGCCCCGCGCACAGCCGCCATAAAACGAAATGACAGCCACAAAAAAGCGCCCGCTCGAACGGATGGGGCGCTAGTGCGCATCGGACTCAGGTGACCAAACCTGATCGCTGAATTGGCAGCGACCAGCGCAGACTAGGCACCGATTCCCATGAGCGCAACCGCTGAGAAGGCGCGAAAGTATGATTGGGAAACTGCCTACACGAAAGTCGGACGTGGACTAATTTTCGTTGCGTTATGCAACACCTGACAGTCCGAAATTTCCCATCACGCGCAAACAAGAATCACGGCTCGCCGCGAACTCAGCTCTCGGTGTCACCAACCATTTGATTACGCAGCAGTGGCATTGCCGGCCAAGGTCAGGTATTTAACCTGCGCTGGCATGTGGCCGGCAAATGGAGAGTCAAGATGACCAAAAGCAGGGCAATCATGATCTTTGGGATTGTAAGCAACGTGCTGGCGTTGGCCTTTATTATCGCCAACCTGAAAATTGATAAAGAATGCAGCACGGTCGATCAGAGCTGCGAAACGGTCCGCTACTCGCTGATGGGCGCAACGCTCTGGCAAGCGCCAGGCAAGTAAGGCGGGCGAGCAATGCGGTCGAGAAATGCTGCATTATTCTGCCCCAACGCATCCTCTTTCTTTATCGCTCAGCGCTGACGAGTACCCCATGATCGACATCCATAACGTGACCGCCTACCAGCAGCAGACCCGCGTGCTGGACGGTTTTTCCCTGCATATCGGCGCCGGCGAGAAGGTCGCCATCCTCGGCCCCAACGGGGCCGGCAAGAGCACCTTGCTCAAGCTGATCACCCGCGAGCTGTACCCGGTGGAACGCGAAGGCAGCCACTTGAAGCTGTTCGGCAGCGACACGGTCAACCTGTGGGCGCTGCGCAGCCGCCTCGGTTTTGTGTCCCAGGATTTGCAGGAAGACTACACGCCGTCCACCCAGGCGCTGGATGTGGTGGTTTCGGGGTTCTTTGGCGCCATTGGCGCGCACGGCCACTTGCAGCCGAGTGCCGAGCAGATCGAACAGGCGCGGGCGTTGCTCGCGGTGGTGGAGATGTCCGGGCATGAGCAGACCATGTTCCAGCGCTTGTCCACCGGGCAGAAGCGCCGTCTGCTGCTGGCGCGGGCGTTGGTTCATCAGCCCGCCGCGTTGATTCTCGACGAGCCGGCCAACGGCCTGGACATGGGCGCGAGCCTGGGCATGCTCAAGCTGATGCGCAATTTCTGCGGCGCGGACCACGCGATGATCATCACCACGCACCATATCGACGAGATCATCCCGGAGATCGAGCGGGTGGTGCTGCTCCAACAGGGCCGCATCGTTGCCGACGGGCCCAAGGCCGAGGTGCTGACCAGCGCCGCGTTGTCCGACCTGTATCAGACCGAACTGCGCATCAGCGAAGAAGACGGTTGGTATCGTTGCTGGCACGCGTGAGGCGTTTCGCGAGCAAGCTCGTTCCTACAGGGGAAGGGGGTAACGCGCCTGTAGGAGCGAGCTTATCGGGGCGCCGAACCGTCGCGATAGCCCACCCACATCGATTCACGCGCGCATCCCATGAACCCGGTTGGCGCTGGACTTCTTGCTGACAATGCACGCCCAGCGGTGATCTTCGCGGTAGGGCGCGCGGGTGAAGTCGATGTCGCAGATTCGGTTCATCCCGCATTTCTTCAGGGCTTCGGTCAGTTGTACGAGTGTCTCTGCTTCGATAGTCATCGCTGTTACCTCGTCAGATTGACTGCGTTCATAGGTCTGGACCGAGGCCCATCTCGGCGAATTCAATCTTTTTGAGATTTATCCGGGGAACGGGGCCGCGCAGCGACCTCGGCGGCGGTCTGCTGTTTCTGGTAGTCGAGGTATTCGCGGTTCATGACGTAGGCCTTGATCTTCTCGACGTCGTCGGCACTGAGGCTGTCGCCGAAGGCCGGCATGCCGAGCGGGCGCAGGACGCCTTCGCGGACGATCTGCTGGAACATGGCGCGGCGGCTTTCGTCGGTTTTGCGCAGGTCGGGGATCAGGCCGCCGCTCTGGGCGCCAACGCCGTGGCACACCGAGCAGTAGGCGCCATAGAGCTGTTTGCCGGTGCTCAGGTCGGCGGCGCTGGCGTGGACCGCCTCGGGCACGCGGGCGGCGGCGACGGCCGGTTTTTCCGGCAACGCCGGCAGCGAGGCCTTGCCGCCGAGCTTGAACACCAGCAGGCGACTGATGTTGCCGACCCCCGGCGCCTTGGCCGCGTCGCCGCCGATCAGCGGGGCGACGCCGCCCCAGCCGGCCATGATTGCCACGTATTGCTCGCCCTGGAAGCTGTAGGTGATGGGCGCGGCGACCAGGCCGGTCTGGGCGTCGAACGACCACAGTTGCTGGCCCTTGTCCGCCGAGTAGGCGATCAGGTTGCCGGCGGCGGTGCCCTGGAATACCAGGTTGCCGGCGGTGGTCAGGGTGCCGCCGTTCCAGTAGTGCGGGTAGGGCACGCGCCAGGCTTCTTTCTGTTTGACCGGGTCCCAGGCGAGCAACGCGCCGGACACCACCTCGCGTGGCACTTCCTCGCCATCGGAGAAGCCGGCGCCGGTGTTGAAGGCCTTGCGTCTGACGAATTCCTTCGACTCGTTGCGATAGACGCCGGGAATTTCCTGATAGGGGATATAGACCAGGCCGGTGTCAGGGTTGTAGGACATGGAGTGCCAGTTGTGCGCGCCGAACGGGCTCGGCCACATCACGATGGGTTTGTCTTCGTAGCGCACGCCGGGGGCTTCGATGGGGCGACCGGTTTTCAGGTCGACCTTCTCGGCCCAGGTGACCTTGCCGAATTTTTCCGCGGAGAGCAGTTCGCCAGTCTTGCGGTCGAGGATGTAGAAGAAGCCGTTTTTCGGCGCCTGCATGATCACTTTGCGCGGCTTGCCGTCGAGTTCCAGGGTCGCCAGGCTCAGTTGCTGGGTGGCGGTGAAATCCCAGCTATCGCCGGGGGTGACCTGGTAGTGCCAGGCCAGTTTGCCAGTGTCCGGGTGCACGGCGAGGATCGACGACAGGTACAGGTTGTCGCCGCCGCCGGGGCTGCGGATCTCGCGGTTCCACGGCGAACCGTTGCCGGTGCCGACGTAGAGCAGGTCCAGCTCCGGGTCGTAGGCCATGCCGTCCCACACCGTGCCGCCACCACCGCTTTTCCAGTACTGATCGCCTTTCCAGGTCTTGGCCGCGTCGATCAGTTCGGGGTGTTCGTAGGGCTGGTTGGGGTCACCCGGCACGGTGTAGAAGCGCCAGGCCATCTTGCCGGTCTCGGCGTCATAGGCGGAGAAGTAGCCGCGCACGCCATATTCGGCGCCGCCGTTGCCGATGATGACCTTGCCCTTCACCACGCGCGGGGCGCCGGTGATGGTGTACGGCTTGCTGCTGTCGGTGGTTTGCTGGCTCCAGAGTTGCTTGCCGGTCTTGGCGTCGACGGCGATCAGGCGGCCGTCGAGGGTGCCGATGTAGACCTTGCCGTTCCACAGGGCGACGCCGCGGTTGACCGCGTCGCAACAGGCGTCGCGGGCCTTGCCGCGGTCGAGTTCGGGGTCGAAGGTCCAGAGCACTTTGCCGGTGGCGACATCCACGGCAATGGCGCGGCTCCAGGACAGCGAGGCGTAGAGCACGCCGTCGTGGAACAGCGGCGTGGCTTCGAGGCCGCGATGGTTGTCCAGGTCGATCGACCAGGCCAGGCCGAGGTCCTTGACGTTCTGTTCGGTGAGCTGTTTCAGCGGGCTGTAGCGAGTTTCGTCATAGGTGCGGCCGTGGCTCAGCCACTCGTTGCCATCGGTGTTGCTGGCGACGATGGCCGCCTGGTTGACGGGGGCCGAGACGGCGATGGGGCCCATCAGGCACAGCAGCACGGCGGTGGCAAGGCAGGTTCGGCGGTGACGCGAGGACTGCAAACGGTTCATGTAGGCATGACTCCTTGATTATTCGTTCTTGTGCGGAGCAATGGCCGATCCGCGACGGATCGGCGGGACATCAGAAAACTTGCAGGATGCGCAGGTTGAGGCGGTTGTCTTCCTTGAAGCCGTTTTCCACGGACATGTCCTGCCCGTAGTTGACCAGCAACTGGGTGCCCGGGGTGACGAAGTAAGAGGCGCCGACGCTGAATTTGCTGGTGTCCGGCTCGTCGTCCTGGCGCAGGCCGTCGACCTTGGTTTCGCCGCCCCAGAGCCGGGAAACGCCCAGGCGCACGTCGAAGGCATCGGTGAAGTTGTAACGCAGGAATGCCTGGCCCTGGAAAAGCTCGGACTGCTTCAGGGTCGCTTTGGCCGGGCCGTATTCGTCGTTCTTGCCGAAGAAGGTCACGTCGGCGACAAGGTCGAGGGTGAGCTTGTCGGTCAGGCCCTGGATGTAGCCGGCCTGCAGGGTGTACTTCCAGCGGTTCTCGCCGAGGTTGAGCGCGTGATCGTTGTCGTAGCTGCCGGTCGGGACATAGACATAGGGCGTAATACCGAAGTAGCGGCGTTTGGCCGGTTCGTTCACCAGCCAGATCGTGGACGCGAGGATCAGGTCGCCGATGCCGCTGTCGTCGCCCAGCGACTTGGTGTCGTCCTTGCCCCGGAGGCTGCCGAACGGCAGGAGAAACTGCGGGTCGATGATGTAGTCGCCAAGCTCCATGAAGTGCACGCCCCGGAGGATTCCGACATCCGAATCCAGCCGCGCATCCAGTGGCGCCTTGTGGCCGTCGGCGTATAGCGACTTGCGCTCGGCGTGCTGGTAGTACACCAGGCCGAGGTTGGTGCCGGCGGGCATGGCGGTGTAATCGCCGGCGTCCACATCCACGGCCCGGGCCGAAGGTACTATTGCCGTCGCCAGGCCAAGCGCGGTAGACACTCCGACAATCCTGGCCAGTTTCCGTGTGTTGAAGACAGTGGCGAGGCGCGTATCAACGCTCTTCGTCATGACATCACCTTTATTGTTTTTGTTTATGATCGAGTGGTGTATCCCGGCCGTTAAAACGCAGTACGGGCCGGAGACGAAGAAGGCTTGAGCAGAACCTGTGCCAGTTATTTTGAATGGATGGAAATCCATTCAAGATCAACGGTTTATAACAAGATCAATGTGCGGCTTGAGACTTTCCGAAACGCGCTTTCACCGCACTGTCTCATGATGAGGCAGTTGTCTTGAGTGAGGGCTGTACCGGACTGATACAGCCGTTTCGAGGCAATGTAATGAACAAGCCCGATGACCCTTTTTCTGCCCAGCGTGAAGTGAACGTGATTACCGCGATCGAAGCGCGCAACCGCGCCTTTGGTTCGCAACTTGTCGAGCGTTCCTGGGAGCGTTCGCAGCGCTACGGGATCCGCACCCGCGACCGGGTGTTGTTCGACGCGCCGGTGGCGGTACGCCCCGACAATCTGCGCGATTACGGCGGCTCGTTGCTGGAGGCCGCGCGGCCGGAGATGGAGCAGTTGCATGCTTCGCTCGCGCCGCGGGACTGGGTGCTGGCCTGCATCGATCTGGACGGCGTGGTGCTGAGTTCGATGGGCAAGTCCAACGGTGCCAGCCAGGAACTGAACCAGGTGTTCCGCCAGGGCGCGCAGTTTCTGGAAACCCTGGTGGGCACCACGGCGCCGAGCTGTGCGCTGGCCGAGCAGGAGTCGGTGATCATCGCCGGCTCCGAGCATTATCTGGAGGAAGCGCGCGCCTTCACCTGCATGGCGACGCCGATCTTTGGCGTCGACGGCGGCATCGTCGGGGTGCTGGATGCCAGCCGCAAAGGCGTGGAAGCCTCGCTGTATACCCTGGAGTCCCTGGTGATCGCCGCGCGGGCGATCGAGCGTCGCCTGTTCAGCCAGTTGGGCAGCGTGCTGCTGGTGCACTTGCACGGTCGCCTGGATATTCTCGGCACGCCCATGGAAGGGCTGCTGGCGTTCGATCAGGCCGGGCAGCTCAAGGGCGCGAACCGGATCGCCCACCAGCTTTTCCAGCCGCCGGGGCTCAAACCGGGCATGGACTTCAGCGAGCTGTTCGACATGCCGTTTGCCCATGCCCTGTGTTATCGGCGCTACGACCTCAGCGTTCCGTTCCGGTTGCAAACCCATTGCGGCGCTCTGTTCAACGCATGCCTGACCGCCGCGCCGGGCAACGCCTCGGTGCAGTCGCGACGGCCAGCGCTCCCGCCGGTCACCGCCGAGCGCCGCGAGCCAGCCGCGCATGGGCCTTGCCTGGAAGACCCGACGGTCAGCGCGGCACTCGAGCGCGCGCGCAAAGCCTTTGCCCGCAATATTCCAGTGTTGATCAATGGCGAGACCGGCACCGGCAAGGAAGTCTTCGCCCGCCTGTTGCATGACGGCGGCAGCCGCGCCGCGGGTCCGTTCGTGGCGATCAACTGCTCGTCCATTCCGGCCAGCCTGATCGAGTCGGAGCTGTTCGGTTATGTCGAAGGGGCGTTCACCGGCAGTCGCAAGGGCGGGGCGCCGGGCAAGATCGAACTGGCCGATGGCGGCACGCTGTTCCTCGATGAAATCGGTGATATGCCGCTGGAATTGCAGGGGCGGCTGCTGCGGGTGCTGCAGGAACGCAACCTCAGCCGGCTGGGCAGCAACAGCGTGGTGAAGGTGGACTTCGCGCTGATCTGCGCGACCCACCGCGACCTGCTTCAGCTCGCCCAGGAACAGGGCTTTCGCGAAGACCTCTACTACCGCGTCAACGGTCTGCGGGTCAGCCTGCCGGCGCTGCGCGAGCGCAGCGATCTGGCGCAACTGATCCAGCACTTGTTGCTCAGCGAGTCTGCGGGCTCTGCGCCACCGGTGTTGGACGGGCCGGCTTTGCGTGCGCTGCTGGCGTATTCCTGGCCGGGCAATATTCGCCAGTTGCATCAGGCGCTGCGCCTGGCTGTGGCGCTGGCGGATGAGGACGGCCGGATCGGCTTGCAGCACCTGCCGGATGAGGTGCTGCGGGGTGCGCCGGAGCCGATTCGCGAGACGCTGGACGTCGATGTCGAGAGGGGGCCGGGCGACACCTTGCAGGCGTCCGGGCAGCGGGCGATTCGTACGGCGATCGCCGCGTGCAACGGCAACCTCTCCGCCGCCGCACGGCGACTGGGGATCGGGCGGGCGACCTTGTACCGGAAGATGAAGGAGATGGAGCAGGACGCTTGAGGACTGGCCCTTTCGCGACGAGCTGCCGCGAAAGGGCCGGCGTAGCATCAACCCTTGAGCTGCGGGAAGTCTTCTTCGAAATGCTCGTGTTCACCGCGGCTGTCGCCTTGCCGGCGCTGCACTTCCATCTGCCGCAGTTCGACCCGGCGGATCTTGCCGGAGATGGTCTTGGGCAGCTCGGTGACGAACTCGATACGCCGCACGCGCTTGTACGGCGCCAGGTGTTCGCGGGCGAAGGCGAGGATGCTGTGCGCCAGCTCCGCGCTGCCCACCTGGTCGTGGGCCAGGATCAGGAACGCTTTGGGCACCGCCAGGCGCACCGGGTCATGGCTGGGCACCACCGCCACTTCCATCACCGCCGGGTGTTCGATCAGCGCGCTTTCCAGTTCGAAGGGGCTGATGCGGTAGTCCGAGGCCTTGAACACATCATCGGCGCGCCCGACGAAGGTGATGTAGCCGTCGGCATCGATCTGCGCGGTGTCGCCGGTGCGGTAGTAGCCGTCGCGCATGACCTCGGCGGTTTTCTCCGGGCTGTCTTCGTAGCCGAGCATCAGGCCCAGCGGCCGTATCGCCAGCGGCAGGGCGACTTCGCCTTCGTTGCCGGGCAGGCCGTCGGGATCAAGCAGGCTGACCTGATAACCGGGCAGCGGGCGGCCCATCGAACCGGGCTTGAGGACCTGGCCGGGGGTGTTGCCTACCAGCGCGGTGGTTTCCGACTGGCCGAAGCCGTCGCGCAGGTCGAGGCCCCAGGCGTGCTGCACTTGCTCGATGATTTCCGGGTTGAGCGGCTCGCCGGCGCCGACCAGTTCCCGCAGGCGCAGACGGCCACGGTAGGCGGCGAGGTCTTCCTGGATCAGCATCCGCCAGACCGTGGGCGGCGCGCACAGGCTGGTGATGCCGTAGCGCTCCAGCACCTGCAGCAGCGAGATGGCATTGAAGCGCGGGTTGTTGTGGATGAACACGCAGGCGCCGGCGTTCCACGGCGCGAAGAAACAACTCCAGGCGTGCTTGGCCCAGCCGGGAGACGAAATGTTCAGGTGCAGGTCGCCGGGTTGCAGGCCGATCCAATAGAGGGTGGACAGGTGCCCCACCGGATAGCTCTGGTGGCTGTGCAGGACCATTTTCGGCTTCGACGTGGTGCCTGACGTGAAGTACAGCAGCATCGGGTCGGTGGCGCGGGTCACGCCTTCCTCGATGAACGCGGCGCTGTGGTGCTCGGCGTCGGCGTGGGGCACCCAACCGTCCGCCCGGGTGCCGACGCTGATACGGGTGAAGTCGCCACCGATGCCGGCGAATTTTTCCAGGTTGGCGGCGCCGACGATCAAGTGGCGAACGTTGCCGCGTTCGATGCGGTCGCGCAGGTCTTCCGCAGTCAGCAGGGCGGTGGCGGGAATCACCACGGCGCCGAGCTTGAAGGCGGCGAGCATGCTTTCCCACAGGGCGATGTCGTTGCCGAGCATCATCAGAATGCGCTCACCGCGCTTTACGCCCAGCGCACGCAAGTGGTTCGCCACACGGTTGGAGCGTTGCGCCATCTCATGGAAGCTGTAGCGGCGTTCGCTGCCGTCTTCCTCGACGATCCACAGGGCTGGGGCCGGGTTGTCGCTGGCCATGTGATCGAAGTAATCCAGCGCCCAGTTGAAGCGCTCCAGCCTGGGCCAGCGGAAATCCCGTACGGCGGTTTCGTAGTCGGTACGGTGGGCGAGCAGGAAATCACGGGCGGCAAGAAAGGCGTGGCGTTCTGAGTTCATGAGGGGCGTGCCTTGATTGTTGTTGTCGGTCCCGCCTGGTCAGGAAACCGGGGGTTGGGCCGAGTATAGGCGCGCGTTTATGAGAGCAGAATTCACATAAAAGCCGGTGCAATGTGCAAATTTGCAGGGTGGGCGAGGGGGTGTTTCAAAGTGGGACAGTGGCGGATCGCGAGCAAGCTCGCTCCTACGGGGGCACTACAATTTGTAGGAGCGAGCGATTCGTCCGACTCAGCGGTGCCGATGACGACGCTTGTGCTTGCGCTTGCCGGTATCACGGTTGTCATCTGCCAGGTGGTTGCCCAGCGCACCACCGGCTGCGCCGCCCAGGCCCGCGCCAACGGTAGAGCCGGTCGAGCCGCCCAGTTTGCCGCCGATCAGCGAGCCGCCCGCCGAGCCCAGTCCGCCGCCCAGGGCCGCTTCGGTGCGGTTGCCCTTCTTCGCGCCGACGGCGCTGCCGGCTGCGCCACCCAGGCCGGCGCCAATGGCCGCGCCGGTGCTGCCACCGATCTGTTGACCGACGACATTGCCAAGCGCGCCGCCAAGGCCGCCGCCGATCGCGGTGGTGCCGTCACCGGCCAGTGCCGCCTGGGACATCAAGATACCTAGAGCGAGGGTAGGCAGTGAAAAACGCATGGTCGAAACCTCTGGCAGTGGGGGCAGTCAGGAAAAAGTGGAAAGCAGCCGGTCAGTCGTCGTCACGGTAGCGGCGATCATCGCGGCGATGGTCATAGCGGTCGTCGTAGCGGCGATCGCGGCGGTCATCCTGCCAGCGGTGCTGGTCACGGTCGCCACGCCAGCCGTCGTTACGGTCATGGTGGTGATGATGGGCGCAGCCGGCGGAAACCAGGATCGCGGCCAGCAGGGACAGTTGAGCAAGACGGGTCAGCACGGTCATTTCCTCTAACCGCGGGGGCGGTATTCGATGGCGCAGGTATGACCGCGTTTTTCAGGATTTGTTGCAGAGAGACAGCCAAGTGATTGGCAGATATGAAAAAAGCGCCATGAAGGCGCTTTTCTCGAGAGGTGGTGCGAGTGGCGGGACTCGAACCCGCAAGGCTCACGCCGACAGATTTTAAGTCTGCTGTGTATACCAATTCCACCACACTCGCAGGTTGATCGAGATTCACGAGGTCTCTCAAATCAAGCGCGCTTTATAACTCATCGTTATATTCGCGTCAACGGGTAAGACGAATACTCACCGCGCCATGTAACGTTGCACCCACCGCCTGGGAATCATCATCGAGGCCAGTCCGAGCATGGCTGCCAGGACGCTGCTGGCCAATAATGCGGCAAAACCCAGGTGGTGTTCCAGCCAGCCGCCGAGCACCGCGCCGAACAGCATCCCGCTCCACGGCACCAACTGCATGCGCCAGCCAGGGCGCCGCTCGCCCATCAGCCAACGGCCGAGGCCGCGACCGAAGCGCGACAGGGCGCCGGTGACGTAGGTCAGGCCGATGGGCAGGCCGTTCACTTCTTCGACCGCGGCATTGAGCATGCCCATGGACAGGATCGCCGCCAGCATCGCCAGCAGTTCCAACTGTTTGCCGCACAACGCGGCGGCGAGCAGCAGCAGGGCGGTCAGCGCCAGCAACGGCCAGGCGCGCTTGCGGCTGGAGCGGGCGATCATGACGCCCAGTGCGTTGCCGATCACGAAGGTGGCAATGAGCAGCGCCAGGCGTGCAACCAGATCGAACTGGCCGTCGCTGAATGCCACGGCCAGGCGGGTGGTGTTGCCGCTCATGAAGGAGACGAAGTCGCCGCTGGCCAGGAAGCCAATGGCGTCGGTCATGCCGGCCAGTACCGAAAGGCCGCCGACGAAGAACAGCCCGACCCGGCCGCGCAGTCGGTACAAGCGCAGGGCGTGGGGTCTGCGCTGGCCTGCGGGGTGTTCTGGCAGCATGCCGGGCGGGTCAGCTGGGTTCGATGGCGCTGGCTACGGCGCGCAGTTCGTTGATCGAGGCGGTCAGGCCGCTGACCCGTTCGTTGACCTCGACCGCGTCGGCGGCGTGGACCGAGTTTTGCAGGTAGACAGCGTGCCCAGCCAGCCCTTTCGCCAGGCGTTCCATCCCGTCGGCCGTGTGCTCCAGATCATCATGAATACGTTGCATGCGCGTGTTTATTACCAAGATCCCTTCCTCGACCGCTTGTCTGTTGTACCTGCCGGACCTAGCGACTATAGCAACTTGCCGGCATTCTCAGGAGGCAGTGTGCAGTCAATGGCGCTATACCTTGATCCAGCGCAGTGATTGCAGGCCCTGTTCATGGTCGGTGCAGGAGTGCATGTAGGAGTTGATGAGCATGGATGTAGGAATACGGCTCACTAAGAGTCATCCTCAGCGTATGCTGTAGCTACACTTCACTCATCATCAGCGGACTCAGCAATGGCTCCATCCGAGCGACTGGACCTGCACAGCATGCACACCAGTCTGTACGAACAGCTTGTACAGACCGTGGTCGACTACGCCATCTACATGATGGACCTCAACGGCTACATCATTTCCTGGAACGCGGGGGCCGAGCGCATCAAGGGCTACCGTGCCGAGGAAGTCATTGGCCAGCATTTCTCGTTGTTTTTCACCGAGCAGGATTGTGCCGATGGCCGTCCGCTGTTCCTCTTGAACAAAGCCTTGAGCAGCGGCGGTTCCCAGGATGAAGGCTGGCGCGTGCGCAAGGACGGCACGCAGTTCTGGGCGCTGGTGGCGCTGGATGTGGTGCGCTCGCCTGAAGGCGAAGTGATCGGCCTGGCGAAGATCACCCGCGACATTACCGATCGCCACGAAGCCGCCCTGCAACTGGATGCGATGCGCGCGCAACTGTTCCAGTCGCAGAAGCTCGAAGCGCTCGGCCAGTTGACCGGGGGCATGGCCCACGATTTCAACAACCTGCTGACCATCATCATCAGCTCGGCGAAGCTCGCCATGAACAGCCAGGACCCGCAACGCACCCAGCGGTTGCTTGAGCATGTGCTCGATGCCGGGCAGCGCGGCAGCCAGATGACCCAGCAATTGCTCAGCTTCGCCCGCCGCAAGTCGCTGGAGGTGGTGCGCGTCAATTTGCCCGAGGTGATCGAGGCGATCCGCGCGCTGTTGTACCAGGCGCTGCCCAAAGGCATCGAACTGCACGTGCAGTGCGACGAGGACCTGCTGCCGGTGGAAGTGGATGCCGGTCAGTTGCAGATGGTATTGCTCAACCTGGTGCTCAATGCCCGGGATGCCATGGCGGACGGTGGCGAGATTCGCCTGTGGGCGCGCAATCAGGTGTTGCTGGGCGAACGCGAAAACCTCAATGGGCCGTTCGCCTTGATCAGTGTCATCGATTCCGGCAAGGGGATTCCCGCAGAGGTATTGCCGCGGATTTTCGAACCGTTCTTCACCACCAAGGGCTTCGGCCAGGGCACAGGCCTGGGCCTGAGCCAGGCGTATGGATTTGCCAAGCAGAGCAATGGCGGCATCTGGGTCGACAGTGAGCCGGGACAGGGCACCTGTATGACCTTGTGCCTGCCGCTTTCGGACAACGGGGAGGGCAATGCGCCGTGGAACAGCTCCAGCGTGTAGCGACAGGTATCAGAGGCCTCGATGACCTGCTCAAGGGCGGCCTGATCGCGGGTTCTGCCTATATCGTCCAGGGCCGTCCCGGCTCCGGCAAGACTGTGCTGGCCAACCAGTTGGCGTTCAACCATGTCCGTCATGGTGGCCGGGTGTTGGTCGCGACCTTGTTGAGCGAGTCCCATGAGCGGCTGTTCCAGTACCTGTCGACCTTGTCGTTTTTCGACGCGACCAGGATCGGCGACCAGATCCAGTTCATCAGTGCCTTCGACACCCTTGATCAGGACGGCCTCGAAGCCGTGGTGCGCGTGCTGCGCGGCGAGATTGCTCGCCAGGGCGCTTCGTTATTGATCGTCGATGGCCTGCTCAACGCCCGCTCGCGGGCCGAGACCGTGCTCGACACCAAGAAATTCATCTCCGAGCTGCAGGCCCACGCGGCCTTCGCCGGCTGCACATTGCTGTTGCTGACCAGCAGCCACCTGGAGGACGACAGTCCCGAGCACACCATGGTCGATGGCGTGATCGAGCTGGGTGAAGACCTGCATGGTGCCCGTGCGGTGCGCCGCATCCAATTGCGCAAGACCCGCGGCAGCGCCGCGCTATCTGGCCTGCACGAGTGTGAGATCACCGGCGATGGGCTGCAGGTTTATCCGCGACTGGAAGCGCTTTACGGTCGTCCGTCAGGCATGGGTAGCGAGACGTTCACCCGCGTCGGCAGCGGTGTCGCCTGCCTCGACCGGCTTTTGCTCGGCGGTCTGGCGCAAGGCTCGGTGACCTTGGCAATGGGCCCGTCGGGCAGCGGCAAGACCTCGCTCGGGCTGAGTTTTCTCGGCGCCGCCACACCAGAGGCGCCCGGGCTGCATTTCGGATTCTATGAGCCGGCGCCGCGCTTGCGGATGAAAGCGGCGGCCCTGGGCCTGGACTTCGCGGCGATGGAGCGTGACGGCGCCTTGCAGATTGCCTGGCAGCCGACCACTGAAGGCCTGCTGGACGATGTCGGTGCACGCTTGTTGCGCCAGGTCAGCGAGCAGGGCATCAAGCGGGTGCTGATCGATAACCTTGGCGCCTTCGCCCGGCTGGCGACCCGGCCGGAGCGCTTGAACGAATTCTTCCGCGCCCTGATGGGCGAACTGCGGGCCCGCGACGTGACGGTGCTGGCCACCTGGGAAATGCGCGACATCTTCGGCTCGGAAATCAACGCCCCGGCGCCGGAGCTATCGAGCATCGTCGACAACCTGCTGTTGATGCGCTTCGTTGAGCTGGGCTCGGAGCTAAAGCGGGTGCTGTCGATCTTGAAAGTGCGCGACAGCCGTTACGACCCGGCGCTATTGGAAGTGGTGATTGGTGCAGGAGGGGTGGAGCTGCATGAGGCGTTCAACGAGGCAACCGCAGTGCTGTCCGGCACGGCGCAGCCACTGGAACGGTCCTGAGGGCCGCGGTCTGAAATCATGAGCACAATTCTGGTGGTCGACGACGAATACATCATTTCCGACATCCTCGGCTTTGTGCTGGAGGATGCGGGCTTTCAGGTCGAGAAAGCCGCCAACGGTGCGAAGGCACTCGAAGTGCTGGAAAAAACACGGGTCGAACTGCTGATCACAGACTGGATGATGCCGGTGATGAATGGCGAAGAACTCGCCCGAAAACTACGCGCCGACCCACAATACAAAGGCATGCCCATCATTCTCATGAGTGGCGCACAGAGCGATATCGCTCGCAAGAGTCCCGAATTGTTCGACGGTGTGCTGGATAAACCCTTCGATCCTGAAACGCTGATTGACATGGTTCAGGGGCTCGTCCGGCCACCTGGGGGATGAAACCCCTCAGTTCAATCCGCGGGTCCGGCGAGGTGGGACCAAGCGCATCCGTGCGACTCGATTCATGCAAACAACTTATGAATGGTCTTCTCCTTTTTCCGGCGCCGGGCTGCCGGCCTGAATGCGTTTGTAGATCTCTTCACGGTGCACCTGAACGTGTTTCGGTGCATCGATGCCGATCCTCACTTGCATCCCCTTGACACCTAGAATGGTGACTTTGATGTCATCGTCGATGACGATGCTTTCGCCAACCTTGCGGGTGAGTATCAGCATGTATTTCTCCTTGGTAACTTGAAATGCCTCGCAGGCGGTACCCACAGAGGACGGGGGCGCTGGGAGACGCTTCCCTCTTTCCCTTCATTAAAGACGCATTCGTTGAAAATTAATTCCCCGAATAAAATATTTGCGAGTGTCTTTTTTAGGTTGGGCGTCGACTGGGCAGGTGGGAATTTCGCGACGCGAGATTTTCCACCCGGCAAGCATAGGGGTGTTGAACGCATATGGGAAATTTCTCTTATAAAAAGAGAAACTTTCGACATTTAGCGTTCAATTTGTGGGGGTATTAAGAAGTTCAACAAATGAGATTGATTCTTGATTGTTGGGCGCTCTTTCTCCGCAATAGCGCCGCAACGTTTTCAGGCGCTGTGACCCAGCAACGCTACACCCTTGATTTGCGCCCACAACTGCTGGCCTTCGTGCAGCCCCAACTGATCGCTGGAAAACCGCGTGACCCGCGCCAGCAGCGGATGGCCTGCAGCGTCCAGGCTGACCAGTACCTGCGCCGGGTTGCCGAGGTGACTGAGGGCGCGAAGGGTCACCGGCAGGCGATTGATGATGCTCGATTGGGTGTCTTCGGCGAGGCTCAGGCTAATGTCGCGCGCCTGGACCTTGATTCGCAATGAAGACCCTGGCGGCAGCGGCGCGTGCGGGATGCGCAGGCGCAGTTGGCTGTCGGGCAGGTGCAGGTCGAGGAGTTGGTAGGCGGCGTCGTAGGCGCCGGTACGGCCTTCGATGATCACCCCGGCGTCGTCATCCTGTGCCAGCGGCAGGTCGAGGCGGGCGAGGGTCTGGTTGATCGGCCCGCTGGCCAGGACCTTGCCCTGGTCCAGCAGCACCAGATGATCGGCGAGGCGGGCGACTTCTTCCTGGGCATGGCTGACGTAAATCAGCGGAATCTGCAGCTCGTCATGCAGGCGCTCCAGGTACGGCAGGATCTCGCGCTTGCGTGGGGCATCGAGCGCCGCCAGCGGCTCGTCCATCAGCAGCAACCGCGGGCTGGTGAGCAAGGCCCGGGCGATGCCGACACGCTGGCGCTCGCCGCCGGAGAGGGTATCGGGCTTGCGCGCCAGCAAGTGGTCGATACCCAGCAGGTCGCAAGCCTGTTGCAGGCTGATCCGCCGCGTGGCCGGGTCGATGCGGCGCCAGCCGAACTCGAGGTTGTCGCGCACCGAAAGGTGGCTGAACAGGCTCGCTTCCTGGAACACGTAGCCGATCGGGCGTTGGTGCGGTGGGACGAAGACGTTGTTGCGGGAGTCTTGCCAGACCGTGCCGCCGACCTCGATGTAGGCATCTTCGGCACGCTCCAGCCCGGCCAGGCAACGCAGGCAGGTGGTCTTGCCGGAGCCGGAGGCGCCGAACAGCGCGCTGACGCCCTGGCCTGGCAGGCTGAGGTCGACATCCAGGGTGAAGTCGTCGCGGGCCACTTTCAGCCGGGCTTGGATCATTGCAACCATCATTCAGCTCCAGGCCGATTTGCCGCCGCGGCTGCCATACAGCGCCAACAGCACCAGAAACGAGAACACCAACATTGCCCCCGCCAGCCAATGGGCCTGGGCGTATTCCATGGCTTCGACGTGGTCGTAGATCTGTACCGAGACCACCCGGGTCTTGTCGGGAATGTTGCCGCCAATCATCAGCACCACGCCGAATTCGCCGACGGTATGGGCGAAGCCGAGGATGCTGGCAGTGATGAAGCCGGGCTTGGCCAGCGGCAGCACCACGCTGAAAAATGTGTCCCACGGACTGGCGCGCAGGGTCGCGGCCACTTCCAGCGGACGGTCGCCGATGGCGGTGAAGGCGTTCTGCAACGGCTGCACCACAAAGGGCATGGAATAGACCACCGAGCCGATCACCAGCCCGGTGAAGCTGAAGACGACCGTGCCCAGGCCCAGGGCCTCGGTGGTCTGGCCGACCAGCCCGTGAGGGCCGAGGGTCAGCAGCAGGTAGAAACCGATCACCGTCGGCGGCAGCACCAGCGGCAATGCCACCACCGCACCCACCGGGCCACGCAGCCAGGAGCGGGTGCGGGCCAGCCACCAGGCGATCGGCGTACCGATCAGCAGCAGGATCAGGGTCGTCAACGACGCCAGCTTGAGCGTCAGCCAGATTGCGCCGAGGTCGCTGGCGTCCAGTGGCATCAGAGTTCGTAGCCGTAGGATTTGATGACCGCAGCGGCTTTCGGACCTTTCAGGTAATCAACCAGTGCCTTGGCGGCCGGGTTGTCCTTGCCTTTCTCGAGGATCACCGCGTCCTGGCGGATCGGGTCATGCAGCTCGGACGGAACGATCCAGGCCGAACCGTTGGTGACCTTGCCGTCCTGGTAGATCTGCGACAGCGCGACGAAGCCCAGCTCGGCATTGCCGGTGGAGACGAACTGGAACGCCTGGGTAATGTTCTGGCCTTCGACGATCTTGGCCTTGGTGGCTTCGGTCAGCTTCAGCTTGTCCAGGACCTGAGTGGCGGCCAGGCCGTAAGGCGCGGCTTTCGGGTTGGCGATGGAGAGGTGCTTGAACTGGTTGGCCTTGAGCACGGCGCCTTTGTCATCGACATAGCCTTCCTTGGCAGACCACAGCGCCAGGGTTCCGACCGCGTAGGTGAAGCGCGAGCCCTTGACGGTGGCGCCTTCGCTTTCCAGCTTGGCCGGGGTGCTGTCGTCGGCGGCGAGGAAGACTTCGAACGGCGCGCCGTTCTTGATCTGCGCGTAGAACTGTCCGGTAGCGCCGTAGGCGGCAACCAGTTTGTGGCCGGTGTCTTTTTCGAAGTCCTTGGCAATCGCCTGGATCGGCGCGGTGAAGTTCGCCGCGACGGCGACCTGGACGTCATCGGCCCAGGCGCTGTTGAGGGTCATGAAGGCGAACAAAGTAGTCAGGGCAAGACGAGGTGCACACTTACGCATGAAACAGCTCCGTGGGTGAGTAAAGGCCAATCGCTATATAGGCGAATATATAGCGATTGTCTTGTATACGGAAAGTCCTGTTTTTAGCGACCAATCAATGCGAGAGCTTCGTCCGCCAGTTTGCGGGTCAATTGTTCGGCGGGCAGTTCGACGCCAAGACGCAGCGCCTGACCGGACCAAAGGTTACTGAAGTCGCTGTTGCCTTGCGGTTCGCTGATCGCGCGAATCGGCGCCAGTGCACCGCCTGCGAGGGGGAAGGCCGGGGCGAGGGCGCTGATCGGGCCCAGTTCGCGCATGATCCGCGTGCTGATGCCGCGGGCCGGGCGGCCGGTAAACAGGTTGGTCAGCGCCGTGTCGCTTTCCTGCGCGGTGTGCAGCGCGCGGCGGTGGGCCGGGGAAATCTTCGCCTCGGGGCAGAACAGGTACGCAGTGCCCAGTTGCACCGCCGAGGCGCCCAGGGTGAACGCCGCAGCGATCCCGCGGGCATCACCGATCCCGCCGGCGGCGATCACCGGCAGGCGCACCGCGTCGGCAATCTGCGGGACGAGGGCCAGGGTGCCGACCTGGCTGTTCAGGTCATCGCTGAGAAACATCCCGCGATGGCCGCCGGCCTCGAAGCCCATGGCGATGATCGCGTCGCAGCCGTGTTGCTCCAGCCACAGCGCCTCGGCGACGGTGGTGGCGCTGGACAACACCTTGGCGCCGCTGGCCTTGACCCGCGCCAGCAGGCGCGGCTCAGGCAGACCGAAGTGAAAACTGACCACCGCCGGCTTGAACTGCTCGACCAGCGCGCAGGCGGCTTCGTCGAAGGGCGCGCGGCTGGAGACCGGCGTCGGCGCAGTGAAATCAGCGCCGACTTCGTCGTAGTAAGGCTTGAGCGCCTGCTTCCAGCGCTCGGCCTTTTCGGCATCGGCTTGCGGCGGGCTGTGGCAGAAGAAGTTCACATTGATCGGACCCCGGCTGGCCTGGCTGAACGCCTCCAGCTCCTGGCGGATCTGCTCGGCGCTGAGCATGGCGCACGGCAGGGCACCCAGGCCACCGGCATTGCTCACGGCAATCGCCATGGCCGAACCGGTGGCGCCGGCCATGGGCGCTTGCAGGATCGGCAGCTCGATGCCGAGCAGATCAACAATGCGGCGGTCCGGCCATTGGCTCATCAGCGGTGCTCTCCCTTCTGCGATCAGCGGGCCTCAGAGTGCCTTGCTGACCTGAATCTCGGTGATCTTGTCGGCGTCGTCGCCGTGGATTTTGCGCAGCGCTTCCAGCGCCTGTGCCTGCGAGTTGTCCGGCAACTGGGCGAAGTCCCAGCGGCGCTCGCCGTCGAGCTTGTACTTGATGACGTATTTGATGGTTGCGGTCATGGGACTTATCTCAGTTGCGACGACGAGCGGCGAATGAACTTGATCTTGTAGGTGAACGTCGGTTTGCGCGTTACCGAAATTGCCCGAGGGCTGACGGTATCGAGGGTGATATTCCAGAAACCGGTACTGGGCACCGTGATTTTCGCCGGGAAATGGTCGAAAGCGCCGCCATGATAGGTGTGTCGGCCGCCATTCTTGAAACTGCGAAAGTTGGCGTCGTTCATCAGACGGATATTGCAGCGCTGGGAACATTCGATGACGACAATATCGTCTTCATTCAGGTGTTCGCGCTGGTGTACGAATTTCATGTTACGGCTCCGCAAGGGGATATTTCGGCAGTGCGAAACGATAACAGATGTCGGCCGAATGTAGGACTTCATCACAGTCTTGATGAGAAAACTGTCAATGCAGGGAGCAAAACGGCCTAATAGTGGTCGAAGTGTTTTTATTTGGGAGATGGGATTCAATGAAATGGTTTGTACCTGCCTTGGCGTTGACGCTGACCGGATGCGCCAGTGTGGCCGAGTTGGAACAGAGCCCTGAAACCCTGGATGTGATTTCCGGCAAGTCGCCAGAGCACTATCTGCTGTGCGTGCAGGAAAGGCTCAAGGACAGCCGCGGTCCGCTGCAAGTGACCCGCGACAAGAATTCGATCCGGGTGATCGTGCCGCAGAAATTGTCTGAATCGCCCGCGGCGGTGTTGGACATCAGCGAACGCTCCAGCGGCAGCGGCATCAAGCTGCACGAGCGCTTGAACAACTTCCCCCTGCGCCTTTCCGATGTAAAGAACGCGGCGACGCGCTGCATTTCTGGCTGAGTCCCTGTACCCCGCGCTTCAACGGGTCGTTTTCATCCCTGCTGATTAATCGATTCACTGAGCTGGATGCTCCTTTTCGGTGCATTTCGCCGTTGTAGTGGCGAAAGGATAGACCTACTATCCATAGGCTTATATTTTTTAAGTCTAAGCATATAACCAGAAGATGGAGCTCCGTGATGATTCCACTGGATCGAATCCTGATCAGTAGCCTGTTGTTGTTTTCCCTCCCGGCAGCCCATGCCGACCAGGGCCAGAAAGTCTTTACCCAAGGAGGCCAGAACCCCGCTGCCATGGCCTGCCAGAGCTGTCACGGCCCGGATGGCCTGGGCATGGCAGCCGCCGGCTTTCCGCGATTGGCGGGCTTGCCGGCCGGTTACCTGAGCAAGCAGTTGCAGGACTTCCGCGACGGCACCCGCAAGAACCCGATCATGGAACCGCTGGCCAAGGCCCTCGCCGACGAAGAAATCGCCGCCGTGAGCAAGTCCCTGGCGGCCATGCCGGCACCGGCAACACCGGAGGTGCGCCGTCAGCAGATGGCCAGCAGCCCGGTGGAACAACTGGCCCTGTACGGCGACTGGGACCGGCAGATCCCCGGTTGCGTGCAATGCCATGGCCCGGGCGGTGTCGGTGTCGGCGAGCACTTCCCGCCGCTGTCACACCAGCCGGCGGCTTACCTGACCGCGCAGCTCAACGCCTGGCGCGATGGCAGCCGACACAACGATCCCAACCAGTTGATGGTCGGCGTGGCCAAGGCCATGACCGATGAAGAGATCAAGGCCATCGCCGACTATTTCGCCGGCGGACAGGGGGTCAAGCCATGAAAGCATTCATTTTTTCCGCACTGGCCCTCTCGCTGGGTTCGGCTCATGCCGCGCAGGTTGCCATGGAAGACCAGTCGCAACTGAAAGTGCCGGCGGCAAGCAAGACGCCATTCTTCGTTCCTCCCGCACAAAGCGAACTGCCTGACAACGCCTTCGGCAAGATGGTCCGCGACGGTTATGCGCTGTTCGTTGACACCAAGCGCCTGGCCCCGGACTACGTCGGCAATGGCATGAAGTGCAGCAACTGCCACCTGGATCAAGGCCGCATGGCGCACTCGGCACCGTTGTGGGGCGCGTACCCGATGTACCCGGCCTATCGCAAGAAAAACGACAAGGTCAACACCTACGCCGAGCGCATCCAGGGCTGCTTCCAGTTCAGCATGAACGGCAAGGCGCCCGCGGCTGACAGCAAGGAGATCACGGCGTTGTCGGTGTATTCGTACTGGCTGTCGACCAAGGCGCCGATCGGTGTCGAGCCTCCTGGCCGCGGCTACCCGGATGTGGCGCAGCCGGCCCAGGGCTACGACATCGCGCGTGGCGAGAAGCTCTACAAGGAGCAATGTTCCATTTGCCACGGCGATCAGGGTGAGGGGAAGAAAATCGCCAATGACTACGTGATGCCGCCCTTGTGGGGAAAAGACTCCTACAATTGGGGCGCAGGCATGCACCGGATCAATACGGCGGCATCCTTCATCAAGTACAACATGCCGCTGGGCAAGCCGGGCAGCCTGAGCGATCAGCAGGCCTGGGACGTGGCGGCCTACATCAACAAGCATGAACGCCCGCAGGACCCGCGTCTGGTCGAGGGTTCGGTGGAGAAAACCCGGCTCAAGTTCCATGCCAATGATGGCGTCAACCTCTACGGCCAGACCGTCGAGGGCGTGCTGATCGGGCAGGGCACCGGGAAGTGACCGACGCGACCGCCGAGGCGGTCGCACAATGATGGCCAGGGCGCCGCTTCCGACACTGGAAGCGGCGTCTTTCTGTCAGCGTCAGGCGCCGGATTACAGGCGTCGGAGCAATATTTGCAGCGTGCGGGAACTATCTCCCGCCGGTTTTCTCTATGATGGCAACGGTTGCCGTCGGGTGGGGCATTGTAAGGTGCTCGCCGCCTGATTAGACTGCGCCGAATTTCGCACGCACAGCCCTTCGTTAAGGACTTATATGATCAAGAAATGCTTGTTCCCGGCAGCCGGCTACGGCACTCGCTTCCTGCCAGCCACCAAAGCCATGCCCAAGGAAATGCTGCCGGTGGTAAACAAGCCACTGATCCAGTACGGCGTCGAGGAAGCCCTCGAAGCCGGCCTGACTGAAATCTCCATCGTTACCGGCCGCGGCAAGCGCGCCCTGGAAGACCACTTCGACATCAGCTACGAGCTGGAAAACCAGATCAAGGGCACCGACAAGGAAAAATACCTGGTCGGCATCCGTCGTCTGCTGGACGAGTGCTCCTTCTCCTACACCCGTCAGACCGAAATGAAAGGCCTGGGCCACGCCATCCTGACCGGCCGCCCGCTGATCGGTGACGAGCCGTTCGCCGTGGTCCTGGCGGACGACCTGTGCGTCAACCTCGATAACGATGGCGTGCTGACCCAGATGGTCAAGCTGTACAAGCAGTTCCGCTGCTCGATCGTCGCCATCCAGGAAGTCGATCCGCAGGAAACCCACAAGTACGGCGTGATCGCCGGCGAAATGATCCGCGACGACATCTACCGCGTGCACAGCATGGTCGAGAAGCCGAAGCCGGAAGACGCGCCGTCGAACCTGGCGATCATTGGTCGCTACATCCTGACCCCGGACATCTTCGACCTGATCGAACAAACCGAGCCAGGCAAGGGCGGTGAAATCCAGATCACCGACGCACTGATGAAGCAGGCGCAGAACGGTTGCGTCATGGCCTACAAATTCAAAGGCCGTCGTTTCGACTGCGGTGGCGCCGAAGGCTACATCGACGCGACCAACTTCTGCTTCGAGAACTTCTACAAGACTGGCAAAGCCTACTGATCCGGTAGCGCTCGCCTGTACGAAAAAAGCCACCTTCGGGTGGCTTTTTTGTTTATGGCCATCGCCGGCGTTATGCTGGCGAACTGCCGAGGAGACTGATATGGCCTACGATTTTGATCTGTTTGTGATTGGCGCCGGTTCCGGCGGTGTACGGGCCTCGCGTTTTGCCGCGGGCTACGGGGCGAAAGTGGCGGTTGCCGAAAGCCGTTACCTGGGCGGCACCTGCGTCAACGTCGGCTGCGTGCCGAAAAAGCTGCTGGTGTACGGCGCGCACTTCGCCGACGACTTCGAGCAGGCTTCGGGGTTTGGCTGGTCGCTGGAAGACGCGCAGTTCGACTGGTCGCAACTGATCGCCAACAAGAATCGCGAAATTGCGCGGCTCAATGGCATCTACCGCAACCTGCTGGTCAACAGTGGCGTGACCTTGCTCGAAGGTCATGCGCGGATCACCGGGCCGCATGAAGTGGAAGTCGAAGGCAAGCGCTACAGCGCCGGCCACATCCTCATCGCCACCGGCGGCTGGCCGCAGGTGCCGGACATCCCCGGCCGCGAACTGGCGATCAGTTCCAACGAAGCCTTCTTCCTCAAAGACCTGCCTAAACGCGTGCTGGTGGTGGGCGGTGGCTACATCGCCGTCGAGTTCGCCGGCATTTTCCAGGGGCTGGGCGCCGACACCACCTTGCTCTACCGAGGCGACCTGTTCCTGCGCGGTTTCGACGGCTCGGTGCGCACCCACCTCAAGGAAGAACTGGAGAAGCGCGGCCTCGACCTGCAGTTCAACGCCGACATCCAGCGCATCGACCAGCAGCCGGACGGCAGCCTCAAGGCGACCCTCAAGGATGGCCGCGAGCTGATTACCGACTGCGTGTTCTACGCCACCGGGCGCCGGCCGATGCTGGACAATCTCGGCCTGGAAAACACCGAGGTGCAACTGGACAAGCGTGGCTTCGTGCGGGTCAACGATGAATTCCAGACCGACGAGCCGTCGATCCTGGCCATTGGTGACGTGATCGGCCGCGTGCAGTTGACCCCGGTCGCGCTGGCCGAAGGCATGGCGGTGGCGCGGCGGCTGTTCAAACCGGAGGAATACCGCCCGGTGGACTACCGCAACATCCCGACCGCCGTGTTCAGCCAGCCGCCGATCGGCACCGTTGGCCTGACCGAGGAGCAGGCACTGGAAGCCGGACACCAGGTGAAGATCTTCGAAAGCCGTTTCCGGCCGATGAAGCTGACCCTGACCGACGTGCAGGAAAAGACCCTGATGAAGCTGGTGGTCGATGCCGAAACTGACCGCGTGCTGGGTTGCCATATGGTCGGGCCGGAGGCCGGCGAGATCGTCCAGGGCCTGGGCATCGCCCTCAAGGCCGGGGCGACCAAGCAACAGTTTGACGACACCATTGGTGTGCACCCGACGGCGGCGGAAGAGTTTGTGACGATGCGGACCGTGACGCGCTGAGTGAGGCGTTTTTGCGAGCAAGCTCGGTCCTACAGAGGTGCAACACCGACCTGTAGGAGCGAGCTTGCTCGCGATGAACCAATCCCTTCTATTAATACCCACCTGTTATAGCCAAAACCAATCGCCAGCATGACTTTTGCCAATGAGCATTAACCGGGTCTATTGGCTAGGATCTCTCCATCAAGTTTTTACAAACCCTGAAGGAGAAACATCCGATGCCTATCATCAACAGCCAGGTTAAACCGTTCAACGCAACTGCTTACCACAACGGCAACTTCGTTCAGGTCTCCGAAGCGGATCTGAAAGGCAAATGGTCCGTTGTGTTCTTCTACCCAGCCGACTTCACTTTCGTCTGCCCGACCGAGCTGGGTGACCTGGCCGACAACTACGCCGAGTTCCAGAAATTGGGCGTCGAGATCTACGGCGTGTCCACCGACACGCACTTCACCCACAAAGCCTGGCACGACACCTCGGACACCATCAGCAAGATCCAGTACCCGCTGATCGGTGACCCGACCCACGTCATCTCGCGCAACTTCGACGTGCTGATCGAAGAAGCCGGTCTGGCTGACCGTGGCACCTTCGTCATCAACCCAGAAGGCCAGATCAAGATCGTCGAACTGAACGACGGTGGTGTGGGCCGTGACGCCAGCGAGCTGCTGCGCAAGGTCAAGGCTGCCCAATACGTCGCCGCTCACCCAGGCGAAGTCTGCCCGGCCAAGTGGAAAGAAGGCGAAGCCACCCTGGCACCATCGCTGGACCTGGTCGGCAAGATCTAAGACCGTGAAAAAGCCGAGGGCGGTCCTCCGCACCTAGTCGCTGTACCGCCCCGCAAAACGCCCGGGCGCTTTCGCCCGGGCGTTGTTATTTCTACCGTTTGAAAAGGAATCGCCCGTATGTTGGACGCCACGCTTAAAACTCAGTTGAAAGCCTACCTGGAACGGGTCACTCAGCCGATCGAGATCGTCGCCTCCCTCGATGACGGCGCGAAGTCCCGCGAACTCCACGACCTGCTGAGCGAAGTCGCCAGCCTGTCGAACCTCATTACCCTGCGCGAGGACGGCACTGACGCCCGTCGCCCGTCGTTCTCGCTCAATCGCCCTGGCGGTGAGATCAGCCTGCGCTTCGCCGGCATCCCCATGGGCCACGAATTCACCTCGTTGGTACTGGCGCTGCTGCAAGTTGGCGGCCATCCCTCCAAGGCCAGCGCCGAGCTGATCGAGCAGATCGCCGGGCTGGAAGGCGAATTCAATTTCGAAACCTACTTCTCGTTGTCCTGCCAGAACTGCCCGGATGTGGTCCAGGCGCTGAACCTGATGGCGGTGCTCAACCCCAACGTGCGCCACGTGGCGATCGACGGCGCGCTGTTCCAGGCGGAAGTCGAGTTGCGCCAGGTGATGGCGGTGCCGAGCGTTTATCTCAACGGCGAAGTCTTCGGTCAGGGCCGCATGGGCCTTGAAGAGATCGTCGCCAAGCTCGATACCGGCTCCGATGCGCGTCAGGCCGAGAAGCTCAATGCCAAGGACGCCTTCGACGTGCTGGTGATCGGCGGTGGTCCGGCCGGTGCCGCGGCGGCTATCTATGCCGCGCGCAAAGGCATCCGTACCGGCGTCGCCGCCGAGCGTTTCGGCGGCCAGGTGCTGGACACCATGGCGATCGAGAACTTCATCTCGGTGCAGGAAACCGAAGGGCCGAAACTGGCCACGGCGCTGGAAGAACACGTCAAGCAGTACGACGTCGACATCATGAACCTGCAGCGCGCCGATGCTCTGGTGCCGGCCACCGATGGCGGCCTGCATGAAGTACGCATGGCCAGCGGCGCGACGCTGAAAGCCAAGACCGTGATCCTCGCCACCGGCGCTCGCTGGCGCGAAATGAACGTGCCGGGCGAGAAGGAATACCGCAGCCGTGGCGTGGCTTACTGCCCGCACTGCGACGGCCCGCTGTTCAAAGGCAAGCGTGTAGCGGTGATCGGCGGTGGTAACTCCGGTGTGGAAGCGGCCATCGACCTGGCGGGTATCGTCGCCCAGGTAACGTTGATCGAGTTCGACAGCCAGTTGCGTGCCGACGCCGTGTTGCAACGCAAGCTGCACAGCCTGCCGAACGTCAAGGTCATCACCAGCGCGCTGACCACCGAAGTGCTCGGTGACGGGCAGAAGGTCAACGGCCTGCGCTACAAGGACCGCACCACCGACGCCGTGCATGACCTGGCGCTGGAAGGGATCTTCGTGCAGATCGGTTTGCTGCCGAACACCGACTGGCTCAAAGGCACGCTGGAGCTGACCCCGCGCGGCGAGATCATCGTCGATGCCCGTGGCCAGACCAACCTGCCGGGCGTGTTCGCCGCGGGTGACGTGACCACCGTGCCGTACAAGCAGATCGTGATTGCGGTGGGTGAGGGGGCCAAGGCGTCGCTGGCGGCGTTCGATCACCTGATCCGGACTTCGGCGCCAGCCTGAGGTCTTTGGGCCTGCTTTAACCAATAAAAATCCCGGCCATGCGCCGGGATTTTTGTGTTCAGCGATCAGGGCATCAATGCGCCCCCGCCGCCTTGTTCAAATCACTCTCCTGCCACTCGGTGTACACACAGGCATCCGCCACCGCCCAGCGCACTTTCACTTCATCCCCCGGTTTCATCGACATGCCTGCCGCCGACAGCGCTTTCACGGTCATGGCAGTGCCGCCTGTAGTCACCACGCTGCAGGTCTGGCTTTCGCCGAGGAACAGCACTTCGCCAACCTTTGCCGTGACTTCGTTCCAACCTGCCGGCAGCGCCTCGGTTGCGGCCTGTTCGCGGCTCAGGGCCAGGGCTTTTTCCGGGCGGACCATCAGTAGCACGTCCTGGCCTACCGCCAGGCCCGGGGTCAGGCGCATCGCCACCGGCTGGCCTTCGAAACTGGCCGCGCCGTTGCCCTGAGCCTTCACCCGGAGGAAGTTGGAGTTGCCCAGGAACGAGGCGACGAACGCATTCGGCGGGTTCTGGTAGAGGTCGTAGCCGGTGCCGAGGCCGACGATCTTGCCGTGGCTGAAGATGGCGATGCGCTGGGACAGGCGCATGGCTTCTTCCTGGTCGTGGGTCACGTAGACGATGGTGATGCCGAGCCGACGGTGCAGTTGACGCAGTTCGTCCTGCAAGTCTTCACGCAGTTTTTTGTCCAGCGCGCCGAGAGGTTCGTCCATCAGCAGGATGCGTGGTTCGTAGACCAGCGCCCGGGCAATCGCCACACGCTGCTGCTGACCGCCGGACAGTTGCGCCGGGCGGCGGTGGGCGAATTTGTCCAGTTGCACCAGCTTGAGCATGGCGTCCACTTGCTTGTCACGCTCGGCGGCGCTGCGCTTGCGGATCGCCAGGGGGAAGGCGATGTTGTCGCGCACCGACAGGTGCGGGAACAGCGAGTAACGCTGGAACACCATGCCGATATCGCGTTTGTGCGGCGGCACGTTGACCAGCGACTGGCCGTTGACCAGGATCTCGCCGCTGCTCGGCGTCTCGAAACCTGCCAGCATCGACAGCGTGGTGCTCTTGCCCGAGCCGCTGGAGCCGAGGAAGGTGAGGAATTCGCCGTCCTGGATGTCGAGGCTGATGTTGTCCACCGCGGCGAAGTCGCCGTAGTGCTTGTTCAGGTTGCGCAGGCTGACGAGGGTCTTGGCCTGGGCGGCATCGTTGATGACTGCACTCATGGTTGTTCTCTCCGGGCGCTCAGGCGCTGACTTCGTTGCGCCGGCGCAGGGCGGCGGCGATCACCATGACCAGCACCGACAGGCCGATCAGCAGCGTCGAGGCGACGGCGATCACGGGCGTCAGATCCTGGCGCAGGGTGGTCCACATTTTCACGGGAAGGGTTTGCAGGTTCGGGCTGGCCATCATCACGCTGAGCACTACCTCGTCCCACGAGACGAGGAAGGCGAACAGGCCGCCGGCGATCATTCCCGGGCGAATCCCCGGGAAGGTCACCTTGACGATCGCTTGCAGGCGCGAGGCGCCGCAGATCACCGCGGCGTCCTCGATCGACTGATCGAACAGCTTCAGCGAGTTGATGATGGAAATGATGGTGAAGGGCAGGGCGACGATGACGTGGCTGACCACGAAGGAAAACAGCGTGCCGGTGTAGCCCAGTTTCAGGAACAGCGCGTACACCGCCACGGCGATGATCACCAGCGGCACGATCATCGGCAGCGTGAACAGGCCGTAGAGCATTTCGCGGCCGGGGAAACGCCCGCGCACCAGGGCGAAGGCGGTGGGCAGGCCCAGGGCCACGGCGACCACCGTGGTCAGCAGCGCCACCTTGAGGCTGGCGAAGGCGGCGTCCATCCATTCGGCATTGGAAAAGAACTGGCCGTACCATTTCAGCGTCCAGCCCGGCGGCGGGAACACCAGCCACTGCGAGGAGCCGAACGACAGCAGGACAATGAACACGATCGGCAGCAGCAGGAACAGCGCGATCAGCCCGGTGGTGGTGTAGAGCCCGAAACGCAGGCGCCGGCTCATGGCATTGGGGGTCAGGAGCATGGTCGCTTACCTCGCGTTGCTGTTGCCGACCGGGGATTCCGGTTGCAGCTTCAGGTAGAAATAGAACAGCACCAAGGTGATCGCGATCAGCAATGCCGCGGCGGCGCTGGCCAGGCCCCAGTTGAGGAACGACTGCACCTGCTGGACGATGAATTCCGGCAGCATCATGTTCTGCGCGCCGCCGAGCAGGGCCGGGGTCACGTAGTAGCCGAGGGACATCACGAACACCATCAAGGCGCCGGAAAACAGCCCGGAACGGCACAGCGGCAGGAACACCTTGAAGAAGTTGGTCCACGGGCTCGCGCCGCAGATCGAGCCGGCCTGCAAGACCATCGGATCGATGGCCTGCATGGTCGCCTGCAACGGCAGGACGATGAACGGAATCATGATGTAGCTCATGCCGATCA
The DNA here is from genome assembly GCF_025466015.1 of Pseudomonas sp. 5P_5.1_Bac1. NCBI lineage: Bacteria > Pseudomonadati > Pseudomonadota > Gammaproteobacteria > Pseudomonadales > Pseudomonadaceae > Pseudomonas > Pseudomonas sp. 5P_5.1_Bac1. The sequence continues at coordinate 42,128 of NZ_JANLNX010000108.1, forward strand.
CCACGCCGGTGAGGTTATGCACCATTTCCAGCGGGGCATCGATGATGCCCATTGCCATCAACGCCTTGTTGATCACCCCCGAGGCCTGCAGCAGCACCAGCCAGGAATAGGTGCGGGCGAGCAGGCTGGTCCACATCGACAGCAGCACGATGTTCAGCAGCCAGCGGCCCCAGCCACGCGGCACCAGGGTGATCGCCCAGGCCAGCGGGAAGCCCAGCAACACGCTGATCAGGGTGACCAGGCCGGCCACCGAAAAGGTGTTGAACAGCACCCGGGCGTAGGCCGAGTTGGCGAACAGTTGCTCGTAGTTGCCCAGCCCCGGCACTGGTTCCAGCACGCCGCGCAGCAGCAGGCCGATCAGTGGCGCGAAGAAGAACAATCCGAGGAACAACAAGGCCGGCAGCAGGTTGCGGCTGCCGCGCCAGCGTTGGCGCAGCGACGGCGTGGGGTTCATGGCCGCTCCCTTGGCGCCGCCGCCACCGGCAGCGGACGCGGTTTGCAAGGCGTTGATGGCGACTTTCATTTGACCAGCCACTCATTCCAGCGGGTCGCGATGGCTGGACCGTTCTTCGCCCAGTAGGCGAAATCCAGGGTGACCTGATCTTGAGCGTAGGCGGTGGGCAGGTTCGGTGCGAGTTCAGGCTTGAGCAGGCTGACGCTGTCCAGATTCACCGGGGCGTAGGCGGTCTGGTTGGCGAACTCGGCCTGGCCCTTGGCGCTGGCGGCATTGGCGATGAACTTCATGGCCGCGTCCTTGTTCTTGGCGCCTTTGGGCACCACGAGGAAGTCCGCCATGACCAGGTTCTGCTTCCAGCTCACGCCCACTGGCGCGCCGTCCTGTTGCAGGGCGTAGACGCGGCCGTTCCAGAACTGGCCGAGAGTGGCTTCGCCGGAGGCCAGCAGTTGCTGCGACTGCGCGCCGCCGCCCCACCAGACGATGTCTTTCTTGATGGTGTCGAGTTTCTTGAAGGCGCGGTCCAGGTCCAGCGGATAGAGCTTGTCGGCGGGGACGCCGTCCGCCAGCAGGGCCAGTTCCAGTACGCCGGGGCTTGGCCATTTGTACAGGGCGCGTTTGCCGGGGTAGGTCTTGGTGTCGAACAGCGCGCTCCAGTCCACCGGCTTGTTGCCGCCCAGCTTGCCCTCGTTGTAGCCGAGGACGAAGGAGAAGAAGAAGGAGCCTACGCCGTGGTCGGAAACGAAGCGCGGGTCGATGCGATCACGCTGGATGGTATTGAAGTCGAGGGGTTCGAGCAGGCCTTCGCTGGCGGCGCGCAGGGCGAAGTCGGCTTCGACGTCGACCACGTCCCACTGCACATTGCCGCTTTCGACCATGGCTTTGAGTTTGCCGTAGTCGGTGGGGCCGTCCTGCACGACCTTGATGTTGCTGCTCTTGCTGAAGGGCTCGGCCCAGGCGGCTTTTTGCGCGTCCTGGGTGGTGCCGCCCCAACTGACGAAGTTCAGGCTGTCGGCGGCCTGGGTGGCCTGACAGGCCAGGGTCAGCAGGCTGATGGACAGCACTGCGGTTACACGTTTGCTAAACAGCATGGTTACGCCCTCGTTGCTTTTGTTATTCGAGGCGGGCTTTCTGTCGCCCGCCAATCAGTTCGGGGAGCAGCTTTTACAAAGTGTGAGTGGCCGTTTGTGATTGTAGGTGCCGGCCTGCAGGTTTTAAGGTCTACGGGATATCATATTATGGTATTCCAAACTTTTGGCAAGAGGTGTGGGGTTACCGGCTATCACTCCGGGCGCCGAACCGCAGCGATCAGGCCCCGAAGGTCAGCCCACCAACCCCGGCTCGAACGGAATGCTCTGCACCACCTCCAGGTCATACCCCGTCAGCCCGGCATATTTCAGCGGCGGCCCCAGGTGACGCAGTTTGCCGACCCCCAGGTCCTGCAGAATCTGTGCCCCGGTGCCCACTTCCGAATAGGTCTTCGACTGCCCGCGCTGATACGGCCGAGGCGGCTGGGTCAGGTGCGGCACGCGTTCCAGCAGGGCCTGGGACGATTCATGGTTGGCCAGCACCACGACCACGCCGGTGCCTTCGGCGGCGACTTTCTGCAAGGCCGCCCACAGCGTCCAGTTGGCCGGCCCGGCATATTCGGCGCCGACCAGATCGCGCAACGGGTCGATCACGTGCACCCGCACCAGCGTCGGCTGGTCGCGGCGGATGTCACCCATGACCATCGCCATGTGCACGCCGCCTTCGATACGGTCCTCATAGGTCACCAGGCGGAAGGTGCCGTGCACCGTCGGCAGCTCGCGTTCGCCGATGCGCTTGACGGTCTGTTCGGTGCTCAGGCGGTAGTGGATCAGATCGGCGATGGTGCCGATCTTGATGCCGTGGCGGGCGGCGAAGATTTCCAGGTCGGGGCGGCGGGCCATGGTGCCGTCGTCGTTGAGCACTTCGACGATCACCGAGGCCGGGGAGTAGCCGGCCAGCCGCGCCAGGTCGCAGCCGGCTTCGGTATGGCCGGCGCGGGTCAGCACGCCGCCTTCGCGGGCGCGCAGGGGGAAGATGTGGCCCGGCTGGACGAGGTCGTCCGCCGTGGCATTCGGCGCCACGGCGGCGGCGACGGTACAGGCGCGGTCGGCGGCGGAAATGCCGGTGGTGACGCCGCGCGCCGCTTCGATCGACACGGTAAAGGCGGTGCTGAAGGCACTGCCATTGGCCGGCACCATCTGCTCCAGGCCCAGGCGCTGGCAGTGTTCGTCACTCAAGGTCAGGCAGATCAGGCCACGCGCCTCGCGGGCCATGAAGCTGATGGCGGCGGCGTCGCACCGCTCGGCGGCGATCAGCAGGTCGCCTTCGTTTTCACGGTCTTCGTCGTCCACCAGCAGGACCATCTTGCCCTGGCGGTAGTCGTCGAGAATCTCTTCGATGCTGTTGAAAGCCATGCTGCGCGCTCACTGTGGTTCGGTGGAAATTATGGTATACCATAATACGAATTTCCCCCGTTGAGGAGCCTGAGCGATGAAGGCCTATTGGATTGCCCACGTCGATGTGACCGACCCGCAGCAGTATCAGCAATACACCCAGCGCGCCCCGGCGGCCTTCGCCGCGTTTGGTGGCAAGCTGCTGGCCCGTGGTGGGCGCAGTGAGGCGATGGAAGGGCGGGCCACGCCGCAGCGCAGCGTGGTGATTGAATTCGAATCCTACGATCAGGCGCTGGCGTGCTACCGCTCGGCGCAGTATCAGGAAGCCTGCGGCTTTCGCCAGGGAGTGGCGAAAGCCGAGGTTATTATCGTGGAAGGCTACGAGCCCTGATTTCAGGGCTCGCTGCGGTTCAGGCCATGCCCGGCAGTTCGTGAGGGCGCAGGTCGAACACCAGCACCTCGGCATCCACGCCGTGGCTCAGCTCGATCAGTTGCTCCTGGCGCAAGCGCACGCCGTCGCCTTCCTGCAGGGCCACGCCGTTGAGCTCGACACTGCCGCGGGCCACGTGGACGTAGGCGTTGCGGCCGGCGGGCAGCTTGAGGCTGGCGCTTTCATCGGCGTCGAACAGGCCGGCGTAGATCCGGGCGTCCTGGCGGATTTCCAGCGAGCCGTCCTTGCCGTCCGGCGAGATGATCAGTTTCAGCCGGCCGCGTTTGTCCTCAGCGCTGAAGTTGGCTTGCTGATAACGCGGTTCGGCACCGCCGACCGCTGGCACGATCCAGATTTGCAGGAAGTGCACCGACTCGTCGTGCGAATGGTTGAACTCGCTGTGGGTCACGCCGCGGCCGGCGCTCATCAGTTGCACATCGCCAGGGCGGATCACGGAACCTGTGCCCATGCTGTCTTTGTGTTCCAGCGCGCCTTCCAGCACGTAGGAGAAAATCTCCATGTCGCGGTGCGGGTGCTGGCCGAAACCTTTGCCGGCGCTGACGCGGTCATCGTTGATCACCAGCAGGTCGGAGAAGCCTTGCTCGTCCGGGTTGCGGTATTGGGCGAACGAGAAGGTGTGGAACGATTTCAGCCAGCCATGATTGGCCAGGCCACGATCGGAAGCTTTGCGCAGGGTAAGCATGGTGGTTCTCCTTGTGAGGTGGCGGCTGCTGGAGCAACCGTCGATTCGATGGGAGTAGATTAATGGTTACCGGCCGAAGCAATAAGTAGCTATAAATGGAATGACTGTCCCGTAGGGGTGGACAATGCATCAGAACATTCCGATCACGCGGTAGGCACGGTCATAATGCGTCGCGCATTATTTACTTGAACTTGCGGTGACCCGATTCGATGAAAAATGTGGCCATGGTGCTGTTTGCGGATTTCCTCCTGCTCGACATGGCGGGCCCGATGGAAGTGTTTTCCATCGCCAACCGCTATCTGAAGGCCGAGGACCATTACCGGCTGACCACCCTCGGCGCGGTGCCGGGGGCGATACGGGCGTCCAATGGCGTCAGCCTGTTGCCGGACCGGGTCATCGACCCCGACGATGCCGGCTGGGACTTGCTGCTGGTGCCTGGCGGTCCCGGCGCCTACAACGAAATCTGCCCGCCGCTGAGCCTGTGGCTGCAAGGCGTCGCCGGGCGCTCGCGGTGCTACGGCTCGATCTGCACCGGCTCGTTCATCCTCGGCCATGCCGGGCTGCTGGATGGCTACCGGGTCACCACCCACTGGCACTACACCGAACGCCTGATCCGCGCCTTTCCCACGGCGCAGGTAGAAACGGACCAGATCTACGTGCGTGACCGCCAGTTGATCACCTCCGGCGGCGTCACCGCCGGCATCGACCTGGCGCTGTCGGTGGTGGCCGAGGATCACGGCAAGAAAGTCGCCCAGGACGTGGCCAAGGTGCTGCTGGTGGTCATGAAACGCCAGGGCGGCCAGGCGCGTTTCAGCCCGCTGGCCGGCGCCGTGGCCAAGGAAGAAACCCCAATCACCCGCGTGCAGAACCATGTGCTGGAGCACCTGGAAGAGCCGTTCGGCATCCCGCGCATGGCGGCGCTGGCGGCCATGAGCCCGCGGCATTTCTCCCGGGTGTTTCTGCGCGAAGTGAACATGACGCCCATGGTCTTCCTGCAGAACGCCCGCATCGACCGCGCGCGCGAGATGCTGGAAAGCAGCGACCTGCCCTTGAAGACCGTCGCCTACCGCAGCGGATTCGGCAGCGTCCGCTATATGCGGCAGGTCTTCAGCGAGCGATTGGGCGTGACCCCGGCGGAGTATCGCGAGCAACTCTCTCCTTAGGCACGTTCGTTGTAGGTGACCCGCCCATCAAGGCTGAGCCAGACCAGAATCAGGATTGCTTGCGCTTGAACAGCTTGCCGAGGACGCCGGCGATGGCCACCAGGCCGAGGATGATGAACTTCTTGAACGCCAACAAGGCAACACCGATCTTGGCGAACAGACCCGCCTTGGCGGCGATGCCACCGGCGACCAGGGCGGCCAGGCCGTAGGGCGCCAGCTTGTCGGTCTTGGCGTCGTAGTCGGCGTAGCGGTTGCCGTCGGTGAAGTTGGTGAAGGCGAGGATCTTCGGCGTTTCCTGCTTGATTGTCTGCAGGTCGGCCATCGCTGCCACGGCGTTGAGTTCCAGCACGCCTTCGCGGCCCAGCACGCGGATGCTGTAGTTCAGCGTGGTCTGCTCGGCGTCGTCGGCCTTCAACTCTCGCGCCCAGTACATCTTGTGGGTAGCCTGGTCGTAGCTCGGCGGCTCGGCCCAGCCCAGCAGTGTCAGGCCGGCATAGCCTTCCTTGCGACGCTCCTTGTTGTCTTCCTCGTCATCGGCCTTCATCTGCTTGAGCAGGTCGGCGTAGTCGATCTTGGCCGCGTCATCATCGGAAATGTGGCCGTCGTTCTTGTAGCTGATGATCACGCCCCAGCCGTTTGCCGCCAGTGGGCTGACGGCGGTCGGGATGATCATGCCGAGGGTCTTGAAGCCCCGTGGGTTGCCCCAGGCTTCGGTCAGCAGGCGCTCGGTGTCGTCTGGCGACAGGTAGTAGAACTCGTTGTTGAGTTGCAGGCTGGCGATGCCGCTGGGCAGGGTGATGTTGCCGTGCTTTGGCTTGAGCGTGGCCAGCCACTGTTCGGCGGTCTGCTGCGGTTGTTCGCTGGCGGTTGGCGCAGACGCGGGAGTGCTGGCGGCGATGGCGGGCAACGTGGTTGCGCAGAGCAACACTGCCGCCAATAGCTGGCGCAGGTGTTTCATCGTAATCCCTTACAATTTGAATTAATTTGGTCGCGCAGGATAGCTTAAAGGACTGGTAGATCGCCATGGTCTAGTGCTAGCTGCCTGCTGCTGCGGCTGCTCCACTTGGCTCTGCATGAAGAGCCTGATTCACCGTTGTTGTCCGTCCCCGACACTCATTTGGCCGCCTGGCGCCCCTTCGCACGGTTGTCCTGAAAGCTTGCCCTGCCACTATTCCCTATCAGGTCTTTCAGCGGCAGGAGGTGGATGGTTTGGGCGCACTCGCCAGGGTTTCCAACAACGATGAGGTGCTGCGCTTCGGTCGCTATACCGTGCACTCGGGACAGCGCTTGATGCTCGCCGACGAGCGTCGGCTACCCATCGGTGGCCGGGCTCTGGACATTCTCCTGGTGCTGCTGGAACAGGCCGGTTCGCTGGTAGACAAGCCGACGCTGCTGGCGCGGGTCTGGCCGGACACGGTGGTCGAGGACATCAATCTACGGGTGCACATCGCCGCGCTGCGTCGGGTGTTGGGCGATGACCAGCGTTTCATCGCCAACGTGCCCGGCCAGGGCTACGCGTTCGTCGCGCCGGTACAGCGCGAAGGCGCTGCCGCATCCGCATCTGCGACGACCCACAACCTGCCAACCCGCCTGAGCCGGATCATCGGCCGCGATGAGGAGTTGGCGGCGCTCGGCCTGTTGCTGTCGCAACGCCGGCTGGTGACGCTCAGTGGCCCGGTCGGCGTGGGCAAGAGCGCCCTGGCCCTGAGCGCCGCCGAAACGCAGACGCCGCGTTGGCGCGATGGTGCCTGGCTGATCGACTTCGCCGAGGCGCAATGCCCACGCGAGGCGGTCACCGGCCTGCTGCGTGATCAGGGCCTGGCGCCTTGTGACGAGTGTCCGCTGGCGGGTTTACCGGGCTACCTATTGAATCGGCAACTGCTGCTGGTGCTGGATCACTGCGAGGCGATGCCGCAGGGCAGTCGCCGGCTGGCCGAAGCGCTGCTGGCGCTGGCGCCGGGGGTGACGATTCTGGCGGTCAGTCGCGAGCCGTTGCGCATTCGCGGTGAAACCCTGTTACCCGTGGCACCGCTGGCGGTCCCGCCCAGCAGCGACGCGCACAGCGTGGAGCAGTTCATGAGCTATGCCGCGGTGCGCCTGTTCGTCAGGTGCGCCCAGGCCCGGCAGGCGGATTTCGTCCTGCGCCCGCAGGACCTCAAGGCGGTCTGGGAAATCTGCCGGCGGCTCGACGGGTTGCCGCTGGCGTTGGAGCTGGCGGCGGCGCAGATCGATGTGTTCGCCCTGGTCGGCTTGCGTGCGCATTTGAGTGAAGGTCTGCAGGTGCTAAATCGGGGACGGCGCACCGCCCAGGCCCGGCATCAATCGCTGAAGGCGGCGCTGGACTGGAGTTTCCAGCGCCTGCCGGCGATCGAGCAGCAGGTCTTGCGCAGCCTCGCGCAACTGAGCCGGCCATTCAGCCTGGAACAGGCGGTCGCCCATGTCGCCGCCGACGGCATCGGCCCGCTGCCCGCCGTGCGGGCGGTGGAGCGACTGGCCGCCAAATCGCTGCTGGCGGTGCATTACGCGCCGCTGCGTTACCGGGTGCTGAACAGCACCGGTTGGTACCTGCGCCAGAGCGTCGAGGACGGCGCGCTGCTTCAGCCGGCCTGAGTGCTTTCGTAGCGGCTGCGTGGTTGTTCACGGGCGGGCAGTTGCTCCAGCAACTGGCGCGCCCGCAGCACCTGCGGCGTGGCGAACCCTTCGCTGAAACGGGCAAGCACCGGCGCCAGTAACTGCCGGGCGGGCAGCGGTCGGCCGTCTTCCAGCCAGAGCTGCGCCAGGGCGCTGGCGCTGCGCAGTTCCCAGGCCAGCGCCTGTTGTTTGCGGGCGATGCCGAGGGCCTTGAGCAACAGGACTTCGGCTTCCTGACGAGCATTCGCGCCCGCCACCATAAGCTGCTCGGCCCGTGAGCAGAGCAGGGCAGGGCCGGCCCAGCCGGCGTCGCCGTTGTGTGCTCTTTCCAGCAGCGCGGTATCGACCCGCCCTGGCACCTGCGTCGCCAGCAGGTCGCCGATCAAGCCGGTGGCCGGCTTGCCGGGTTCGCCATCGAGTGCCCGGGCGTAGTGCTCGGCCCAGTCCTGGAATACACCCACGGAATGGCGGATGGACTGCTCGCGTAGCAGCGCCACGCGCTCCCGGGCCTGTTCCGCGTCGCCGTTGTACCAGGGAATGACGCAGCCGCTGAGGGCGAGGGTGTAGCACAGCGTGGTGCCATGGTTGATCTGGCGCGCCAGGTCCAGCGCCTGCTCGGCGGTGCACGCGGCCTGTTCCGCCAGCCCCTGCAGCCAGAGAATGCGCGCCAGCAGGGTGAGGGCGGCGACGCTCTGGTCATATTGCACACCGAAACCTTGGGTGAAGCGGTTGAGGCGGCCGCTGTGGGCCATGCGTTGCAGCGCGTCGGCGGCCTCGGCGCGGGCGCCGGCCTGATCGCCGCTGAAGTGCAGGCCAAGCCCGCGCAGGCGCTGGGCGCTGAGGGCCAGTTGCGGGTCGTGGCTGAGGCCGCGCTGGTCGAAGTCGCGGCTCAGGTGCAGCGCTTGCTGGTATTCGCCCCGGCTCAGGTTGACCGCCATATGCCCGGAGATCGCCCGCAACTGGCCGGGCATGTCGCCGTGGCGCTCGGCGAGTTCGCGGGCGCTGCCGAAGGCGTCGAGGGTTTCCTGGTTGCCGCCATGGTCGTGGTAGCTGAAGGTGCCCATCGCCAGCTTGAGGTTGATGTGCAGGTGTGCGGCGGGATGGGCGTCGGCGTCCAGGTGCAACAGCGCCTTGCGGATATGCCGGCCATGCTCCGAGAGCAGCGACAGTTCCTGCCACAACGGTGCCGACGCGGCGGTCAGCCGGGCGCCGAGCAGGCCCGCGTCGCTGCTGGCGAAACCCCATTCCAGCGCCGCGCGCAGATCGTCGAGGGCCCGCGAATAGCGCTCCAGCCACTGCTCGGCGCTGGTCTGCGGCCACTCGCGTTCGGCCTGCTGCATGATCACCAGATAGCGCTCGGCATGGCGCTTGAGCGCCGCCGGCAACTCGCCGGCCTGTTGCAACCTGGCCATGGCGTAGCTGCGGGTGGTGTCGAGCAGGCGGTAGAACACCTCTTCATCACCGACATCGACATTGAGCAGCGACTTGGTCACCAACTGGCTCAGCGCATCCAGCACCTGCTCGCGGCCGAGGCGTTCGTCGGTGACCAGGGCCAGCGCCGAGGCCAGGGTGAAGCCGCCGCGAAACACGCTGAGCCGGCGCAGGCAGGTGCGCTCGCTGTCGTTGAGCAACTGAAAGCTCCAGTCCAGCGTGGCGCCGAGCAGTTGCTGCGGGGCCGCGTCAATCTGCGGCTGGGCCAGGTGTTTGCGCAGATCGCCGAGCAGACCGTCGAGGTCGAGGGTCGCCAGTTGCGCCGCGGCCAGTTCCAGGGCCAGCGGAATGCCGTCGAGCTGACGGCAGATAGCGAGCACCGTGGTCAGGTTGGTGGTGTCGAGTTCGAAGCTGTCCTGGCTGGCGATGGCCCGTTCGACGAACAGTTGCACGGCGCTGTAGCGCAGCGCTTCGGCGGGGTCGAGCAGGGCGTCGGCCGGCGGGCATTCCAGCGCGTCGAGGCGCTGCAGCCATTCACCTTCGGCACGCAGGCTCTCGCGGCTGGTCACCAGGATCTGCAAGCGCGGGGCGCAGCGCAGCAGGTGTTCGCAAAGGCTGGCGACCGAGTCCACCAGATGCTCGGCGTTGTCGATCACCAGCAGCACCTGACGTTCGCTCAGGTAATTGCACAGGGCGTCCAGCGGCGCCTGGTCGGGCAGGGCCAGACCGAATACGCCGGCGAGGTTGCTGACGATCATCGACGGGCTGCTCAGCGGGCTCAGGTCGAGCAGGCGAACGCCGTCGCGGTAGTGCCCGAGCAGTTGCTCGGCGACCCGCAGCGCCACGGTGGTCTTGCCGATGCCACCGGGGCCGGCGAGGGTCAGCAGGCGTTGCTGCGACAGTTGATCGAGCAGTTGATTGACCAGCACCTGGCGGCCGATTGGCCGAGTGCGCCGCAGGGGCAGGTTGTGCGCGGCGTTGACCCGGTCGGGCGACAGCGGCGGTGGGGTCTTTAGCGTCAGCGGCGCGACGAAGCTGTAGCCGCGCTGGGCCACGGTGACGATGTAGCGCTGCCCGCCCTGGCCGTCGCCGAGTGCCTTGCGCAAGGCGGCGATGTGTACGCGCAGGCTGATGTCCTCGACTACCGTGTCGGGCCAGACCAGCGCCATCAGTTGCTGTTTGCCCAGCACTTCGCCGGGCCGCGCCAGCAGCGCGAGGAGGATGTCCATGGCGCGCCGGCCGAGGCGCAACGGCCGTTCGTTCTCGACGATCAGGCGCTGGCCGGGAAACACCCGGTAAGGGCCGAACTGAATGGCCTGTTCGCTGTTGTTGCTCACATCGTGCTCCTGACGCTGTTCCGACTACCGGCAGCGGCCCTGAAAGGGCTCTGCCGCGTGGCTTTGGCGCATGTTGGGCAGGTTCGGGCAGCAACGCAATGGCGGCGTCGCCGGTGCGCCTCGGTACGCGGTCTACGCTTGTACAGCTGTGCACGGTGCAGGCCCTGTTTGCGGGCGCCTGCCGGCAGTCGAGGGAAAAACACTACGCCGCGCAGGGGAATAATTAACAACGATTAACTCGTCCATGATCGCCTCACGCCCAAGAATCAACGGGATCAAGCGCCAGGGGAGTCCGACATGACTGAATCATCCACAGTGCGGCCCGGTGAACGCCACACCGTCGCGACCGACGGTGACGAGGAGCGCGGCCATGACTGACCGCGATGACCACACCGACCCGGCCCGCCGACGCCTGCTGGCCGCCGGCTCTCTCCTGACCGCCGCCGCGACGCTGCTGCCGCGGTTGTCCTTCGCCTCACTCACTTCTGACCAAGGACCTGCAATGAATGCCGACCTGATTCTGTTCAACGGCCAGTTCCACACCGTGGACCGGGAAAATCCGCAAGCCACCGCAGTCGCGATCAAGGATGGGCGTTTCATCGCCGTGGGCAGCGATGCCCAGGCCATGGCCGCGCGCAGCACCGGCACCCAGGTCATCGACCTCAAGGGCCGCTGCGTGATCCCCGGCCTCAACGACTCGCACCTGCACCTGATCCGTGGCGGCCTCAACTACAACCTCGAACTGCGCTGGGAAGGCGTGCCGTCGCTGGCCGACGCCCTGCGTATGCTCAAGGACCAGGCCGAGCGCACCCCGACCCCGCAATGGGTGCGGGTGGTCGGTGGCTGGAACGAATTCCAGTTCGCCGAAAAACGCATGCCGACCCTGGAAGAGCTGAACCAGGCCGCGCCCGACACGCCGGTGTTCGTCCTTCACCTGTATGACCGCGCCTTGCTCAACCGCGCCGCGTTGCGGGTCGCCGGCTACACCCGCGATACCCGCGATACCCCCAACCCGCCGGGCGGCGAGATTGTCCGCGACAGCAAGGGCGAGCCCACCGGCATGCTGGTGGCGCGGCCCAACGCGATGATTCTCTACTCGACCCTGTCCAAGGGGCCGAAGCTGCCGTTGGAATATCAGGTCAACTCGACCCGCCAGTTCATGCGTGAACTCAACCGCCTCGGCCTGACCAGCGCCATCGATGCCGGCGGCGGTTTCCAGAATTACCCTGACGACTACGAGGTGATCGAGCAACTGGCCAAACAAGACCAGTTGACGGTGCGCATCGCCTACAACCTGTTCACTCAGAAGCCCAAGGACGAACTGGCCGATTTCAAGAACTGGACCAGCAGCGTCAAGCTGCACCAAGGCGACGACATGCTGCGCCACAATGGCGCCGGCGAGATGCTGGTGTTCTCCGCTGCCGACTTCGAGGACTTCCTCGAACCGCGCCCGGACCTGCCGCCGAGCATGGAGCAGGACCTTGAGCCGGTGGTGCGCCACCTGGTTGAGCAGCGCTGGCCGTTCCGCCTGCACGCCACTTATGACGAATCCATCAGCCGCATGCTCGATGTGTTCGAGAAGGTCAACCGCGACATTCCGTTCAACGGCTTGCCGTGGTTCTTCGACCACGCCGAAACCATCACCCCGCGCAATATCGAGCGGGTGCGGGCGCTGGGCGGCGGCATCGCGATCCAGGACCGCATGGCGTTCCAGGGCGAATACTTCGTCGAGCGCTACGGCGCCAAGGCCGCCGAAGCGACCCCGCCAATCAAGCGCATGCTTGCCGAAGGCGTGCCGGTCGGCGCCGGCACCGACGCCACCCGGGTTTCCAGTTACAACCCGTGGACCTCGCTGTACTGGATGGTCAGCGGTCGCACCGTCGGCGGCCTGGCGTTGCATGAGGAAGGGCTGTCGCGCCTCACCGCGCTGGAGCTGTTCACCCACGGCAGCGCCTGGTTCTCCTCGGAGCAGGGCAAGAAGGGCCAGATCAAGGTCGGCCAGTTGGCGGACGTCGCAGTGCTCAGCGCCGACTACTTCAGCGTCGATGAAGAAGCCATCAAGTGGATCGAGTCGGTGCTGACCGTGGTCGGCGGCAAGGTGGTGTTCGGCGCCGACGACTTCCGCAACCACGGCCCGCTGGACATTCCGGTGCTGCCGGACTGGTCGCCGGTGGTCAAGGTGCCGGGTCACTGGCGTCCGGCCTCGCCGTTGCAGGCGCAGGTGCACCAGTGCAGCGGCCCGTGCGGCGTGCATGCCCACGGCCATGAGCGGGCGCGCCTGTCAAACGTGCCGGTCAGCGACTTCCAGGGCTTCTGGGGCGCGTTCGGCTGTTCCTGCTTCGCCTTCTGATTTCACCTCGGCGCGGGCTTCAAGCCCGCGCCATCCCGCGTCATTCAACCCCTGGGAGTCATGTAATGAGCGCCAACTACAAACGCCTGAACAAAGACGATGCCGTGGTATTGCTGGTGGATCACCAGACAGGTTTGATTTCCCTGGTGCAGGACTTCTCGCCCAACGAGTTCAAGAACAACGTCCTGGCCCTGGGCGACCTGGCGAAGTTCTTCGGCTTGCCCACCATCCTCACCACCAGCTTCGAACAGGGCCCCAACGGCCCGCTGGTACCCGAGCTGAAAGCGCTGTTCCCGGACGCGCCGTACATTGCCCGCCCTGGTCAGATCAACGCCTGGGACAACGAAGACTTCGTCCAGGCGATCAAGGCCACCGGGCGCAAGCAACTGATCATTGCCGGCGTGGTGACTGATGTCTGCGTGGCGTTCCCGACCCTGTCGGCGCTGGCCGAGGGCTTCGACGTGTTCGTGGTGACCGACGCTTCCGGCACCTTCAACGAAACCGTGCAGCAAGCGGCCTGGGCGCGCATGACCGCGGCCGGCGCGCAGATGATGAACTGGTTCTCGGTGGCCTGTGAGCTGCACCGCGACTGGCGCAACGATATCGAGGGCCTGGGCAACCTGCTGTCCCAGCGCATCCCCAACTACCGCAACCTGATGAACAGCTACGCGGCGCTGACCGCCAAGTAAGCGCATTCGGCGGTTCTTCCAGCGGGCTTGTCGCGGATGCGGCAAGCCCGTTGTCGTTCACGGGGTATCAGGTCAGGCAACGCTGCCAATGAAGTTCGCCAGCTCCGGCGTTTGCGGCGCGTCAAACAGCACTTTCGGATCGCCCATCTCGTGCACCTTGCCCTGGTGCATGAACACCAGTTTGTCGCCGACCTCGCGGGCGAAGCGCATTTCGTGGGTGACCATCACCAAGGTCATGCCTTCGCGGGCCAGTTCACGCACCACGCTGAGCACTTCGCTGACCAGTTCTGGATCAAGCGCCGAGGTGATTTCGTCACACAGCAGCACCTTCGGCGACATCGCCAGCGCCCGGGCGATCGCCACCCGTTGCTGCTGGCCGCCGGACAACTGGTCGGGGTAGGCGTCGAAGCGATTGCCCAGGCCGACGCGGTCCAGCATCTGTTGCGCCAGCGTGCGGGCGTCGGCGTTGGAGGTCTTCTTCACCAGTTGCGGCGCGAGCATCACGTTCTCGCCGACGCTCAGGTGCGGGAACAGGTTGAACTGCTGGAAGATCATCCCGACTTTCTGCCGCAACGAACGCAGGTCGGCGCGCGCGGCGTCGAGGTATTCGCCGTCCACTTCGATCACCCCGTCGTTGATCGACTCCAGGCCGTTCAAGGTGCGCAGCAGGGTGCTCTTGCCCGAGCCGCTGCGGCCGATGATCGCCACCACCTCGCCTTGTTCGATGCTCAGGTCGACGCCCTTGAGCACATGGTTATTCCCGTAGTACTTGTGCAACGCAGACACTCTAACCAGCGGCATGCAGCCTCCTTTCCAGGTAACGGGCACCCAGCGACAGTGGAAAACACAGAATGAAGTAGCCCAGGGACACCAGGCCGTAGATCAGGAAGGGTTCGAAGGTAGCGTTGGCCAACATGCCGCCGGTCTTGGTCAGCTCGGTGAAGCCGATGATCGACGTCACCGCGGTGCCCTTGACCACCTGCACCGAGAAGCCCACGGTCGGCGCCACGCCAATGCGCAGCGCTTGCGGCAGGATCACATGGCGCAGTTGCTCGTAACGGCTCAGCGCCAGGCTCGAACTGGCTTCCCACTGGCCACGGGGAATCGACTCCACGCAGCCGCGCCAGATCTCGGCGAGAAAGGCGCTGGTGAACAAGGTCAGCGCCACCGCCGCGGCGACCCAGGCCGAGACATCGATGCCGAACAGGGCGATGCCGAAAAACACCATGAACAGTTGCATCAGCAGCGGCGTGCCCTGGAACAGCTCGATATAGCCGCGGCTCAGCACCCGCAGCGTGGTGTTCTGCGAAATCCGCCCGACCAGCATCAGCAGCCCGACCGCGCCGCCGCACACAAAGGCCACCAGCGACAACAGCAGGGTCCACTGCAAACCGGTGAGCAGGTTGCGCACGATGTCCCACAGAGTGAAATCCATCAGCCTCTCCTCACGATCAGGCGGCGGCCCAGCAGGTTGAGCAACTGCCGCACGCCGATGGCCATCAGCAGGTAGATCAGGGTGGTCAGCAGGTAGGTTTCGAAGGCGCGGAAGTTGCGCGACTGGATGAAGTTGGCGGCGAACGACAACTCCTCGGTGGCGATCTGCGAACACACCGCCGAGCCGAGCATGACGATCACGACCTGGCTCGACAGCGCAGGCCAGACCTTGGCCAGGGCCGGGCGCAGGATCACGTAGCGGAACGTCTCGAAGCGACTGATGGCCAGGGCCGCCGCCGCTTCCAGTTGCCCGCGCGGGATCGCCTGGATGCCGGCGCGGATGATCTCGGTGGAATAGGCACCGAGGTTGATCACCATCGCCAGCACCGCGGCCTGCCATTCGCTCATGCGCACGCCGAGGGCCGGCAGGCCGAAGAAGATGAAGAACAACTGGACGATGAACGGGGTGTTGCGGATCAGTTCCACATACACCGCGAACAGCCAGTTGAACGGTCGCAGGTTCCAGGCGCGGACCGCCGCGCCGACGATGCCCAGGGCAACGCCGAACACGGTGCCAATCAGCGTCAGCTCCAGGGTGAACGCCGCGCCCTTGAGCAGCAGGTCACCCTGGGCCAGTACCGCGGCGAAATCGAATTGATAGGCCATGCGCAGGGGCTCACTGGAAATCGGCGGGCAGCGGCTGTTTCAGCCATTTCTCGGCGTTGCGGTTGAGGCTGCCGTCGGCGACGGCTTCGGCGAGGATGCCGTTGACCTTCTCCAGCAGCGCCGGCTGTTCCTTGGCCATGCCGACGTAGACCGGGGAGTCCTTGAGCTTGACCTTGAGCACCGGGACTTTCTTCGGGTTTTTCTCGGCGATCGCCGCCATCACCACGCTGCCGCTGGCGATCAGGTCGACCTGGCCGGAGAGGTAGGCGGCGATGGTCGAGTTGTTGTCCTCGAAGCGCTTGATGGTGGTGCCTTGCGGGGCCACGGCGCTCAGTTCCATGTCTTCGATGGCGCCACGGGTGACGCTGATGGTCTTGCCGGCCAGCGCCTCGACGCTGTCGACGCTGCTGTCTTGCGGGCCGAACACGGCGAGGTAGAAGGGCGCGTAGGGTTTGGAGAAGTCCACGACCTTCTCGCGCTCGGGGTTCTTGCCGAGGCTGGAGATCACCAGGTCGACCTTGCCGGTGGTGAGGAAGGGGATGCGGTTGGTGCTGTTGACCGGCGTCAGGGCCAGCTTCACCCCGAGCTTGTCGGCCAGCAGTTGCGCGGTGTCGATGTCCAGGCCGCGCGGCTTGAGGTCGGGGCCGACCGAGCCGAACGGCGGGAAGTCCTGGGGCACGGCGACTTTCAGGACGCCGCGCTGGGCGATGTCGCCCAGCACATCGGCCTGAGCGCCGGCGGCGCTGCCGCAGAGGAGGGTGGCCAGCAGAAGGGTGCGCAGTTTACTCATGGTCAGTACCTCGGGGCGGATCAATGGGCTGAAACGTTTCGAGCCCATTGCAGCCGGCGTGCCATGCGCGGAAAAATCTTGAAAAATTACCTGGAAGCCCGGTTCTGCGCGGTATTACTGGTCTGAACAGTTGGCCCGCCGGCGACCGCCACGCAAACGCATTTTGCCCCGAGAAAAGGCAATGTTTACGGGCTTGCGCCAGGATGGGGCCAAACTTGCGTGGTACAGGGAAAAGGACGTAAAACAGCGCATTCTTCGTTCTGACTGGTCTGAACACATGCTCGACATTCCCACCCGCAGTGCCGTTCCCGAACAGGCCTTGCAGGCCATCCAGCGGCTGATCCGCGAGGGCGACTACCAGCCCGGCGATGCCTTGCCCTCGCAGCGCGACCTGGCCGACCAGTTGGGGGTGAGCCGCGCGTCATTGCGTGAAGCCTTGTCGTCGCTGAGTGCTTTGGGCGTGGTCAGCGTGCAGCCGGGCAAAGGCGTCTTCGTGCAGGGCGCCAAGAGCGAGCAGGCGCCGGAATCGTCGTGGTTTTCCTGGCCGTTCGCCGAGCAGATCGGCGCGGCGGACACTTTCCAGTTGCGCTACGTGCTCGAAGGCTTCGCCGCGGGGCAGGCGGCCAATGCCCTGACCGCCGACGACCTGGATGAACTGGCGGTCAACGTCGAAGCCATGCGCGAGCAATTGCGTGCCGGCCACTTCGAGGCGGCGGCGAAGCTGGACTTCGCCTTCCACCGGCGCCTGCTCGAAGCCAGCGGCAACCGGGCGATGCTGCACATCGTCACCGCCAGCGAAGCGATCTTCGCCGAGAGCCAGAAGCTGCCGTTCATCCGCCCGGAGCGGGCGATGGAGACCTGGCAGGAACACCGCAAGATCCTTCGCGCCCTGAGCCGCCATTCAGCGAGCGCGGCGCAGAAGGCGATGCAGGAACATATCCGCAATGCGGCGGCGCGGACCGGGATCGTGTTTGGCGGGTGACGAGCAGCCAGTCCAGGGCTTCATCCCACAGCGCTTGCGAGCCCTCGCGGAAATAGCCCATATGGCCGATGCCGCGCCCGGCGTCCGGTTTCAGGTCGCGCAGGGTCAATGGCGCATTGCCGTAGGCCCTGACAAAGGCATCCCGTGAACGCGGTGGCGCCCAGGGATCATCTTCCGCAGTGGCGAACACGCACGGCATGCGCACGCTGGCGTAGCGCGCATGCAGATGGCTCATGTCTGGGTCGTCGAAGTAGTAATGCGGCCAGGCGCACCAGCGTTTCCAGTCGCGGTACACGCCCAGCGGCAAGTCATCGCCCATGCCCAGCAGACTCCAGGCCATGTAGCCCTTGGTCGCGACGATCAGCGGCAGTATGCAGCGCCATAGCACCCGTACTTTCAACGCTTCGAGCGGTGCCATCCAGCCCGCCCAGCCCGCGCCGCTGCCGAAGCTGTAGCACGCGTGGATCGCCTGGTGGTTGGGCAGCAGGCCGATGGCATGGCCACCGAAGGAGTGACCGACCCAGTACAGCGGCAGTTCTTGCGCCGCCAGCAGATCGACGGCGGCGGCGAGGTCCTGGTACGCCCAGTCCAGGTAGGACATCTCGAAACCCTTGAGCGACGCCGGTCGCGACTGGCCGACGCCGCGGTAGTCCAGGGTCAGCACAGTGAAGCCACGGCGTGCGGCATGCTCGGCGAAGCGCCGGTAGAAACGCTGCTGCACCCCGGTGGCGCCGGCCAGGATGAGGTTGCCATGGGCCGTCCCGATCGCGCTGTAGCGGGTCGCCGCCAGTGGGTAGCCGTCACGGGCGGTGAGGGTGAGGGGGCTGATCATTGGGTCGGTTCCATGTCTTTTGAGTGGGTCTGAGGAGGTCATCGCTGAATGGGTAACGACACTCAGCGGCCCTTGAACACCGGGGCGCGCTTTTGCAGCATCGCCATCACCCCTTCGCGGGCGTCTTCGCTGCGGATCAGGCTGAACAACTGCTGGTCGAGCAGGGCGAGGGCGGTGGTGTCGCCGTCATCCAGCGCGGTGAAGGCCGACAGCAGTGTGGCCCGCACCCCCAGCGGCGCAGCCCGGGCGATGCGCTCGGCGTACTCGATGGCCCGGGCTAGCGCCTGGCCCGGTTCCACCACCTCGGTCAGCAAGCGCATGCGCAGCGCTTCGGCGGCATCGAACTCATCCCCGGTCAGCAGGTAACGCATGGCATCGCTCCAACCCGCGGCGCGAACGAAGCGCACGCTGGAACCTCCCGCCGGGGCAATGCCGCGCAGCACTTCCAGGTGGGCGAAGCGGGCATCGTGCTCGGCAATGGCGATGTCGGCGTTGAGCAGCAGCTCGATGCCGGCGGTCCAGCAGGTGCCCTGCACCGCGACCACCACCGGCTTGGTCCGCCGGGTGCCGCTGACACCCCAGGGATCGATGCCGCCCTCGGGATAAGCAAAGCCACCATCGGCCAGCTTCGGCGCCAGTTCCATCAGGTCCAGCCCGGCGGTGAAGTGCGCGCCATGGGCGAACAGTACCGCGCAGCGCAGGTCGTCGTTGCCTTCGTATTCACCAAGCGCCAGCGCCAGCTCGCCGAGCAGGGCGCTGTCGAAGGCATTGCGTTTACCGGCCCGGTCCAGGCCGATGAGAAACACATGACCGCGCTGTTCACGGGTGACCCGACCCGGGCCGCTGTTGGCTTCACTCATGTCGATGCTCTCCTGCATTGATTGGTTACTGACCGTTTGTTTGGTTTTCTTTGATGAAACTAAACAAACATTCGGTAACCGTCAAATTGAGCCACCAAGGCTTATACCCTAGAATCACTGACCGTGATCGAGAGCCCGAACCCATGCGCCCGCCGAAGATTTCCCGCGATGACCTCCTGCGCCAATGCGCCCGCACGTTCAAGCGCCTGGGCTACCACGGCACTACGATGGATGCGCTGGCGACCGCGTGCGGGCTGACCAAGGCGTCGTTCTATCACCATTACCCGAACAAGGAATCGCTGTTGCGCGATGTGCTGGAGTGGACCCACCAGGGCCTCGCCCAGAACCTGTTCGCCGTGGCGGGTGACGACAGCCTCGCGGCGGATGAGCGTCTGGCGAAGATGGGCCGCAAGGCCATGCGCCTGTTCCAGGACGATGCCATTGGCTGCCTGATGGGCGTGGTTGCGGTGGATGCCAGCTACGGCAAAAGCGAGTTGATGGCGCCGATTCGCGCGTTCTTCGATGACTGGGCCGCGGCCTGCGCGTTGCTGTTTCGCGATGTCGCGACGGCGCAGGAGGCCAGCGAACTGGGCCGGCAGATGGTCGCCGACTACGAGGGTGCAATCCTGCTGGCGCGCATCTACGATGACGCCAGCTTTATCGAGCGGGTGACCCGACGCGCGCTCGACCGCCTGAACACCCACTGACTGCCGAGGACTCTTCCGCGTGCGCTACGACCTCACCAGTCTCGACCTGTTCATCACCGTCGCCCAGGAGCGCAACCTCACGCGCGCGGCGCGGATCAAGCACCTGGCGGTGTCGGCGATCAGCAAGCGGATCAGCGAACTGGAAGCGCAGATCGGCTCGCCGCTGCTGATCCGCAATGCTCGCGGCGTGGAGCTGACACCGGCCGGGCAGTCGCTGCTGTTCTACGCCCGGCAACTGAAACAGACCCTGGCCCAGCTCGACACCGAGCTGAGCGATTACGCCAGCGGCGTGAAGGGGCATATCCGCATCCATGCCATCACCTCGGCGCTGTCGCAGTTCCTCCCGCAGGACGTGGCCGGTTTCGCCGAGCTGTACCCGCAGATCAGGTTCGATATCGAGGAACGGGTCGGTTCGGCGGTGATCCGAGCGGTGGCCGATGGCCGTGCCGACCTTGGCATCATCGCCGCGCAGACCGCCGCGCAAGGGCTGGAAACCCTGCCGTACCGCGATGACGAACTGGTGCTGGTGGTGCCCGCCGGGCACGCTTTGGCCCAGCGCAAAACGGTAGCGTTCCGGGATGCGCTGGAGCACGAGTTCGTCGGCCCGCACCTGGAAAGTTCGGTCCACAGCCTGCTCACCCGCGAAGCGGAGAAGCTCGAGCTGCCGCTGCGCCTGAGGATCCGCATCAGCAGTTTCGACTGCATGTGCCGCCTGGTTTCCAACGGCCTTGGCGTTGCGGTGCTGCCGCGCAGTGTGGTCAGCCAGTACCAGCGCAGTCATGCGCTGAAGACTGTGACCCTCGCCGAACCTTGGGCCAAACGTTCATTGCTGCTGGCCTTCCGTAAATACGACGCGGCTTCGCCAACCCTGCGCACCTTCATCGATCACCTCAAACTGCCTGAGGCGTGATGCTTACGAGCGTTCTCCATCGGAGAACGCTTCCGTGGTAATTGATCAATTTTCATCCTTGCACGCTGCTCCTAGTATCGGCCTCATCAACGGCGTCCCGGCTTTGCCTGGCCCGTAAAAACAGAAAAAAAGCCGAGCGATGAGCGCATGACCGAGACTGCCCGCGACCTCCTTTCCCCCCTGGTGATCGATCAACAGGCGTTTGCCTATGTCGATCTGCACAAGCTGCTGACGCCGGCCGAGGTGGCCCGCCTGCCGTACTCGGTCCGCATCCTGCTGGAGAACGTCGCGCGTTGCTCGCCCGAGGCGCTGCCGTCGGTGCTGGCCCGCGCCACCGGCCAGGGTCCGGACTGCGAAGTACCGTTCCAGCCCAACCGCCTGATGTTCCACGACACCACCTGCCTGCCGGCGCTGGCCGACTTCGCCGGCATGCGCGATGTGGTGGCCGAGCTGGGTGGCGATCCGCAGGCGATGAACCCGCTGATTCCCGCCGTGCTGACCATCGACCACTCAGTGATCGTCGAGCGTTACGCCGAAGCCGACGCCGTGGAAGCCAACCTGGATATCGATTTTCGCCGCAACAGCGAGCGCTACCGCTTCATCAAGTGGGCGCAGAAGAGCCTCGACAATTTCGGCGTGATCCCGCCGGGCACCGGCATCATCCACCAGATGAACATGGAAGCCCTGGCCAAGGTGATCTGGGAAAGCCGCACGGCTGACGGCCAGCGCCTGCTGCACCCGGACGACATGGTCGCCACCGACAGCCACACGCCGATGATCAACGCCATCGGTGTGCTGGGCTGGGGTGTCGGCGGCCTGGAAGGGCAGGCGGCGATGGTCGGCGAACCGGTGCCGATCAGCTTTCCGCAGGTCATCGGCATTCGTCTGAGCAATGCCTTGCGCGCCGGCGTGACGGCCACCGACCTGGCCCTGCATGTGGCCGAGATCCTGCGTCAGCGTTCGGTAGTGGGCAAGTTCGTCGAGTTCACCGGTCCCGGGCTTGCCACCCTGGGTTGGGCCGCCCGCGGCACGGTGTCGAACATGGCGCCGGAGTACGGCGCCACCGTGGTGTTCTTCCCGTTCGACGACGAAACCCTGAGCTACCTGGAACTCAGCGGCCGCTCCGCCGAGTTGCGCGAGCAAGTGATCGCCTACATGAGCGCCCAGCCGCTGTGGCGCCGCGACGAGCTGGCGCAGCCGCAGTTCGACGAACTGATCGAACTGGACCTGGCCAGCATCGAGCCGAGCGTCGCCGGCCCCCATCAGCCGCACCAGCGCCAGCCGTTGTCGGCGGCCGCTGCGTCGTTCCGCGATGAAGTGCTGGGCGGCGAGGGCTTGATCGCCGGGCCGAGTGCCCGGGAATTCTTCGAGCCATCGTTCGAGCAGCCCATCACCCATGGCGCGGTGGTGATGTCGGCGATCACCAGTTGCACCAACACCGCCAACCCGTCGCTGATGATCCAGGCCGGCCTGCTGGCGCGCCGTGCCCGCCAGCTCGGCCTGCAACGCAAACCCTGGGTCAAGACGTCGCTGTCGCCCGGCTCGCGGGTGGTGGCCGATTACCTGGCCGAGGCCGGCTTGCTGGAAGACTTTTCGGCGCTGGGCTTCGACCTGGCCGGCTTCGGCTGCATGACCTGCATCGGCAACTCCGGCAAGCTCGAAAGCCATGTCGAAGCCTTCGCCGAGCAGGGCCTCAAGGGCGTGGTGGTGCTGTCCGGCAACCGCAACTTCGAAGGCCGAGTCAACCCGAAGGTGCCCGCCGGCTACCTGGCGTCCCCAGCGCTGTGCGTGGCCTATGCCATCGCCGGCAGCATCGCCATCGACCTGAGCCGCGATGCCCTGGGCACAGGCGCCGACGGCCAGCCGGTCTACCTGCACGACCTGATGCCGTCGGACAGCGAGGTGGCCGGGCAGGTGGCCAGGGTCGTGCGCCCGGAATTCTTCCAGCAACGGCTGGCCACGGTGTGGGACGGCACCCATCACTGGCAGGCGCTCTCCGCCGAGGGCAGCGTGCAGTTTCCGTGGAGCCCGCAGTCCA
Source organism: Pseudomonas sp. 5P_5.1_Bac1 (assembly GCF_025466015.1). Lineage (NCBI taxonomy): Bacteria > Pseudomonadati > Pseudomonadota > Gammaproteobacteria > Pseudomonadales > Pseudomonadaceae > Pseudomonas > Pseudomonas sp. 5P_5.1_Bac1. Next base: position 64,958 of record NZ_JANLNX010000108.1, read on the forward strand.
CTTACCTGCGCCGCCCGCAGTACCTGGCGGATATCCAGGCCGAGCCGAAAAGCAGCCTGGCGATCAGTGGTGCACGGGTATTGATGGTGCTGGGCGACAACGTCACCACCGACCATATCTCGCCGGCCGGCGCGATTCCTGCCAACAGCCTGGCCGGGCAGTGGCTGCTGGAGCGCGGCGAAGACCCGCATGACCTCAACCAGTACTCGACCCGGCGCAGCAACCACGAAGTCATGTTGCGCGGCGCGTTCACCAACAAATCGGTAAAGAACCGCCTGCTCGGCGAGCAGCAGCCTGGGCCCGGCGCCTGGGCCTGGACCGCTGACCACAGCGCCTGCCTGCCGCTCTACGAGGCGGCCAGCAGCTACGCCGCGCAAGGCACGCCGATGGTGGTGTTCGCCGGCATCAACTACGGCGCCGGTTCCAGCCGCGACTGGGCGGCCAAGGCTCAGGCGTTGCTCGGGGTCAAGGCGGTGGTGGCGCGCAGCATCGAGCGGATCCACCGCAGCAACCTGATCGGCATGGGCGTGATTCCCCTGCAGTTCCGCGACGGACAAAGCGTGGACGACCTCGGCCTGGACGGTTGCGAACTGCTCGACTTCGTCGGCCTGGACGACCTGCGGGTAGGCGACAACTCGGTGACCCTGGTGATTCACCGGGCCAATGGCGAGCGCCGCGACGTGGACCTGAACGTGCGCATCGACTCGACCCAGGAGGTCCGCTACCTGCGTAACGGCGGAGTGCTGCCGTATGTGATTCGCAAGGTCGTCGCCAGGACCAAGGGCTAGCGGGTGCGCGCTGGCTTGCCAGTGAAAGGCCCTCAATAACAACACAAGATCCGGAGTAACCCCATGTACGCCTACGTCGGCTCCCGCACCACCCGTGAGCGCAACGCCCGTGGCGACGGTATCAGCGTCTTCGCCGTCGATCCGGAACAAGGCAGCCTGCGCCTGGTGCAAACGGTCGATGGCCTGGTCAATCCCTCGTTCCTGGCCCTCAACCGCCAGGGCGATCGCCTCTACACCGTGCACGGCGACCGCAGCGAGGTCAGCGCCTTCAGCATCGACAAGGCGAGCGGCCGGCTGACCTTCCTCAACCAACAGAGCTGTGAAGGCAAGAATCCGGTGCACCTGGCGCTGGACCCGAGCGAGCGGTTTCTGGTGGTGTCCAACCATCTCAGCGGCACCCTGGCGGTGCTCGACATCGAACCCGATGGCGCCCTCGGCAGCGTGCGCCAAGTGGTTGAGCTGCACGGCCCGACCGGTCCGCACCGGATCGAGCAGCCGTTCGCCAAGCCGCATTTCAATGCCTTCGATGGCAGCGGTCAGTTCGTCCTGGTGCCGGACAAGGGCCTGGACCGGATCTTCGTGTTCCGCTTCGACAACGGTCGCCTGACGCCCACCGAACAGGCCTTCGTTGCCAGCCGTGAAGGCGCAGGGCCGCGCCATGTGGTGCTGCATCCCGAGGCGCCATTGGCCTTCGCGATCAACGAACTGGACTCCAGCGTCACCAGTTACCGTTTCGACCCGGCCAGCGGCGCATTGCAGGCGGTGCAGGTGTTGCCGTCGCTACCGTCGAACTTCACCGGCAACAGCCGCGCCGCGGAAATCGACGTGAGCCGCGACGGGCGCTTTCTCTACGCCTCCAACCGTGGCTGCGACTCCATCGCGGTGTTCGCCATCGACGCCGCCAACGGCGTGCTGACCCCGGTGGAGTTTGCCCCGAGCCAGGGCCGCACCCCGCGTTTCTTCACCCTCACGCCCAACCAGCGGTTCGTCTTCGCCCTCAACGAGGACAGCGATTCGATCGTCTCGCTGGCCGTCGATGCAACGAGCGGGCGCCTGCGCGACAGCGGTTTCTCGATCGCCACCGGCAGCCCGGTGTGCATGGTTTTTTCTGCCTGATCCACCCGGACTTCGGCCCGGTCACTATAAAAACGCACGGAGCGGGCGCAAGCTTGCTCTCAATGAGGTCGCCATGAACAAAAACAATACGCTCGACGAACATGCGATCGTCCGCAAGGTCACCTTGCGGATCATCCCGTTCGTCTTCCTGCTGTACATCGTGTCCTACCTGGACCGCGCCAACATCGGCTACGCGGCCCTGGAAATGAACAAGGAACTGGCCCTGACCAGCGAGGCCTTCGGCTTCATTTCCGGGATCTTCTTCATCGGCTACTTCCTCTTCGAAGTGCCGAGCAACATCATGCTCAACAAGTTCGGCGCACGGGTGTGGATCGCCCGGATCCTGGTGACCTGGGGCGTCATCGCCGCAGCGACCGCCTTCGCCCAGAGCGCCAACCAGTTGTATGTGCTGCGCTTCCTGCTCGGCGTGGCCGAAGCCGGTTTCTTCCCGGGCGTGATCGTCTACCTGACCTTCTGGTTCCGCTCCCGCGAGCTGGCCACCACCGTGGCGCTGTTCACCGCGGCGATCCCGGTCAGCTACATCATCGGCGCGCCGCTCTCGACCTGGATCATGGACAACATCAAGTGGTTCGACTGGAGCGGCTGGCGCTGGATGCTGTTCCTCGAAGGCATCCCGGCGGTGCTGCTGGGTGTGGCCTGCTACTTCTTCCTCACCGACAAACCGGAGCAGGCCAAATGGCTGAAACCGGAGGAGAAGGCGTGGCTGCTGGCCGAACTCGAGCGCGACCGCCAGAGCCGCAAGAACGTCAAGAGCCTGGGCGTGTTCAAGACCATGACCAACCCCAAGGTGCTGTACCTGGCGTTCATCTACTTCGTCTACCAGTGCGGCAGCCTCGGCGTCGGCTACTGGATGCCGCAGATCATCAAGGGCTTTTCCAGCGAGCTGAGCCACACCCAGATCGGCCTGATCGCCATGCTGCCGTATATCGTCGCCACTGGCGTGATGGTGGCCTGGTCGCGCAGTTCCGACCGCCGCAACGAGCGCAAGATGCACTCGGCACTGCCATTGCTGGTGGCGGCGCTGGGCCTGGTGGGCGCGGGCATGCTCGGTAGCCCGGTGCTGTCGATGGCGATGATCTGTGTCGCGTTGTCTGGTCTGTACAGCTTCAAGTCGCCGTTCTGGGCACTGCCGACCCTGTTCCTCGACCGCACCACTGCGGCGGTGTCCATCGCCGTGATCAACTCCATTGGCAACCTGGGCGGTTTCGTCGGCCCGTCGATGATCGGCGTGGTCAAGGGCAACAGCCAGAGCGCGGCCACCGGGCTGGTGTTCCTCAGTGTGCTGCTGGCGATTGCCTTCCTCATGACCGCCTTGATGCGGGTGAACAACAAAGAGCCCGGCCAGCCAGTGGCGGCTTCGGCGCACTGACTGTCGCCATCGCGAGCGCGCTCGCTCCTGCGGTCGCGATGATCCGACCTTTCCAACGCTCCCAGCCTGGCCCCCACCACGGGGCCACGGCACCCCCATACCTATAAAAAACGGACACCCCGATGCACAACAACAAAAACACCATCAAGACCTTGATTGCGCTGTCCCCGTGCCTGGCCGCCGGCACCGCCAGCGCCGCCGGTTTCATCGAGGACAGCAAGGCCAGCCTGCAACTGTCCAACTACTACTTCAACCGCGACTTCCGCGACGGCGCCGGGCAGAACAAGCGCGAGGAATGGGCCCAGGGCTTCGTCCTCGATCTACGTTCGGGCTACACCGCCGGCACCGTTGGCTTTGGCCTCGACGCTCTGGGCATGCTCGGCCTGAAACTGGATTCCAGCCCGGACCGTACCGGCTCCGGCCTCTTGCCCACCCATGACGACGGCCGCGCCGCCGACCAGTTCGGCCGCGTCGGGCTGACCGGCAAGGTGCGGGTGTCCAACACTGAGCTGAAGTACGGCACGCTGATTCCCAAGTTGCCAACCCTGCAGGCCAACACCGGACGGATCCTGCCGCAGACGTTCGACGGCGGCCTGCTGACGATCAAGGAACTCGACGGCCTGACCATCACCGGCGCACGTTTCGAGCGCATGACCGACCGCGACTCCACCAACGCCGTCGGCCTGACCCTGAACAACAAGAACCGCCGTTTCAGCAGCACTGCCGATGGCGATGCGTACCTGATCGGTGGTGCCGACTACGCCCTCGGCAAGCAGGTGCTGCTGAGCTACCAGTACGCCGAGCTGGAAGAGGTCTATCGTCAGCACTTTTTCGCGCTGGTGCATACCGCAAACTTCGGTCCCGGCAAGCTGAAAAGCGACCTGCGCTACATGCTCAGCGACGACGCCGGTGCGGCCCGCGGCGGGCGGATCGACAGCGGGGCGCTGAACGCGCTGTTCACCTATAGCCTCGGCGGCCATGCCCTGGGCCTTGGCCTGCAGAAAATGAACGGCGCCACGTCGATGCCGTTCATCAACGGCACCGACCCGTACCTGACCAACTACATCCAGATCAACGATTTCGCCGAGCCCGGCGAGCGTTCGTGGCAGGTGCGCTATGACTACGACTTCAGCGCCATCGGTGTGCCGGGGCTGACCTTCATGAGCCGCTACGTCAAGGGCGACCAGGCCGACGCCGCCACCGCGGTCGGCGCCGGGCATGAGTGGGAGCGCAATACCGACCTCGGCTACGTGTTCCAGTCCGGGCTGCTGAAAAATGTCGGGGTCAAATGGCGCAATGCGGCGTACCGCTCGAGTTTTGCCCGTGGTGCCGATGAAAACCGCTTGATCGTTTCCTATACCTTGCCGATCTGGTAATACCAAAGCCCGCTGCGCAGGCCGTCCGTAGTCGCGGACTTACCCGCGATGGCCTGCTCGGCAGGCCCACTCACCTCTGGAGTTTGATCGCATGACCACCCCGAACGCCGCCGTCCTCGCCGACCTCGCTCCCGACGGCATCCTCCGCGCCGCCATCAACTTCGGCAACCCAGTCCTGGCCCAGCGCGGCCCGGACGGCGAGCCACAGGGCGTCTCCGTGGCGCTCGCCAAGGCGCTGGCCGACGAACTCGGCGTAGCGCTGGAAATGCGCACCTTCGACGCCGCCGGCAAGGTTTTCGCCGCGCTCGACGAGGGCGCCTGGACCCTGGCGTTCCTCGCCATCGAGCCGGTGCGCGAGGCGCAAATCGCCTTCAGCGAGCCCTATGTGCTGATCGAAGGCACTTACCTGGTGCGCGCCGAAGCGCCGTTCCAGCAGGTCGAAGACCTCGATCAGGCCGGCCTGCTCCTGGCGGTGGGTGAGGGCGCGGCCTATGACCTGTTCCTCAGCCGCACCCTGCAACATGCACAACTGGAACGGGCGGGCACTTCGGCCGGTGCCGTGGACCTGTTCATCGCGCAGAATCTGGACGCCGCGGCCGGTGTTCGCCAGCCGTTGCAGAAGGTCGCGGCCGCCGATTCGCGCTATCGGGTGCTCGACGGCGCCTTTACCGCTATTCGCCAGGCGATGGCGGTGCCGAAAAGGTGCGACAATGGCGCCGCTTATGTGCGTGACTTTATCGAGCGTTGCCTGCGTCAAGGCTTTGTTCGTGGCGCATTGCTGGCCACCGGACAGACCGATGTCAGCGCTCCACGCTGAGTGATCGATTTTTAACCCGTGCAATCCCACTTGAGGTAGCAAGCAAGATGGCCAAGGCCGCCGATGTCGTTGTGCAATGCCTGGAAAACGAAGGTGTCGAGTATGTGTTCGGCATTCCCGGTGAGGAAAACCTCGACCTGCTGGAATCCCTGCGCAAGTCGAAGATCAAGCTGGTTCTGACCCGCCACGAGCAGTCCGCGGGCTTCATGGCCGCGACCTATGGCCGCCTGACCGGCAAGACCGGCGTCAGCCTGGCGACCCTCGGCCCGGGCGCGACCAACCTGGTGACCGCCGGCGCCTACGCCTACCTGGGCGGCATGCCGATGCTGATGATTACCGGCCAGAAGCCGATCAAGAAATCCAAGCAGGGCCGTTTCCAGATCATCGACGTGTGCGGAATGATGGACCCCATCACCAAGTACACCCACCAGCTCGCTTCCGCCGACAACATTCCTTCGCGCATGCGTGAAGCCTTCCGTCTGGCCGAGGAAGAGAAACCGGGCGCGGTGCACCTGGAACTGCCGGAAGACATCGCCGCCGAGCAGACCGACGCCATGCCGATCCCGCCGAGCCTGCACCGTCGCCCGCTGGCCGAGCACGTCGCCATCGACGCCGCGATCGACAAGCTGCGCACCGCCCGCAGCCCGATCCTGGTGATCGGCGCCGGCGCCAACCGCAAGATGACCGCCAAGGTCCTCAAGCAACTGATCGACCAGACCGGCATCCCGTTCGTCACCACCCAACTGGGTAAAGGCGTGGTCGACGAGCGCGATCCGCGCTTCCTCGGCAACGCCGCGCTGTCCTCCGGTGACTTCGTGCACCGCGCGGTGGAAGCGGCCGACCTGATCATCAACATCGGCCACGACGTGATCGAGAAGCCGCCGTTCTTCATGGTCCGTGGCGGCACCGAAGTCATCCACATCAACTTCCGCTCCGCCGAAGTCGATGCCGTGTACTTCCCGCAGATCGAAGTGATCGGCGACATCGCCAACGCCGTCTGGCAGATCGCCGAAGGCCTGGGTGACACCTCGCACTGGGACTTCACCCGCCTGCTGGCGATCCGCGAAGCCAACGAACTGCAGATCGCCGAAGGCAAGGACGACAACCGCTTCCCGGTCTACCCGCAGCGCCTGGTCGCCGACATCCGTCGCGCCCTGCCGTCCGAAGGCATCGTTGCCCTGGACAACGGCATCTACAAAATCTGGTTCGCCCGCAACTACAAGGCGCACAAGCCCAACACCGTGCTGCTGGACAACGCCCTGGCGACCATGGGCGCCGGCCTGCCGTCGGCCATGGCTTCGCACCTGGTGTACCCGGACCGTCCGGTGATCGCGGTGTGTGGCGACGGCGGCTTCATGATGAACAGCCAGGAACTGGAAACTGCGGTACGCCTGGGCATGCACGTCACCGTGGTGATCCTGCGTGACGACGGCTACGGCATGATCCGCTGGAAGCAGGCCAACATGGGCTTCACCGATTTCGGCCTCGACTACGGCAACCCGGACTTCGTCAAATACGCCGAAGCCTACGGTGCCAACGGCCACCGCGTGGAAAGCGCCGAAGGCCTGCTGCCGCTGCTGGAGCACTGCATCAAGACCCCGGGCGTGCACGTGATCGACTGCCCGGTCGACTACAGCGAGAACGATCGCATCCTCAACATCGAACTGCGTGAGCGCGCCCTGGCGGTCTAAGGGTTTGACGCTGTTCCGTTGATGATGAAGAACCGCCGCGTTCCGGGTTTCCGGAACGCGGCGGTTTTTTTATGGGCTGGAGAAACGGGCTAAGCGCTTGATGAAGCTCGCACCCCGGCCCAAGCGCCGTCGCTGGCAAGCCAGGTTCTGCGGCTGCCACCAACCCTGTGGAAGCTGGCTTGCCAGCGATAGCGTCCTCAAGAACACCCGAATCTCGCGTTCCATAGGCCCAGGTTCGGGTGAGATCAGCCGGCTTTTTGAGCTGTCTTGCGGGCCTTCGCGAGCAAGCTCGCTCCTACAATCAGCGGGTTTGCTTCACTCCAGCACCGGCCGCAACAACGCCTGCGCCTCATACAGCGGTGTCAAAAACCGCTTCCTCATGTCCTCGACACTGATCCGCGACGCATGGCTGGTGATCGCCAGCGTCGAGCGCAGCACGCCGTGCCGGTCCAGCAGCGGCACACCAAGCACGCGCATGCCCACTTCGAATTCCTGATCCACCTCGGCGTAGCCTTGGCGCGCAATAACCCGCAATTCCTCGCGCAATGCCTGCTCGTCAACGCAGGTGTAGGGCGTCAACGCCCGTAATTGAGTGCGGGCGAAATAGGCATCCAGTGCCTCCTCGCCGAGCGCCGCCAGCCACAACTGTCCGCTGGCGGTGCAGTACATCGGCACCCGCGATCCAGGGCGGATCGACAGCGAGGCGACGTGGCTGTAGCGGCTGCGGACGATATGCACCATCTCGTCGCCGTCGCGGGTGCCCACCGAGACGTGCTCCTGGGTGACCCGCGCCACCTGTTCCACCACCGGGCGCAGCATGCGCGGCAGTTGCGCCGAATCGACGTAGGCCTGGCCGATGCGCAGCGCCTTGGGGGTCAGCCAGTAATGGCGGCCATCGGTCTCGATGAACGCCTCATGCACCAACGTCAGCAAAAAGCGCCGTGCAGCGCTCTGGGTCATGCCCGACAGCGCGGCGGCCTGGGGCACGGTGAGTTTCGGCTGATCGACGCTGAACAGTTGCATCAGCGCCAGACCCTTTTGCAGGCCGGCGATCAGGTCGCGCGGGTGGATGGTGGGGTGGGCCATGGCGATTCCGGGGAATATCGACGAAGAGTGCGATTATCGCAGTCATGCTGCGAATAACAACCAGAAAGCCGATCGCCGCGATTGGCCCGTCTGGCGCCAGGACGCACCCTTGGCGCACAACAAAACGGACCCTCTGGAGGTCAGCATGCTGCACGGATCCACCGAACTGGTGGCGATCGTCGGGTCGCCCATCACCCAGGTCAAATCCCCGGAAAACTTCAACCGCTGGTTCCAGGACAACAGCCGGAACCTGGCGATGCTGCCCATCGATATCCGCGAGGACGCCCTCGACGCCTTCATCGATACCCTGCGCGGCTGGCAGAACCTGCGCGGCGTGGTGGTGACCGTGCCGTACAAGCAGGTGCTGGCCGGGCGTCTCGATGAGGTCAGCGAGCGGGCCGGGGCGCTGGGCTCGGTGAATGTCATCCGTCGCCAGGCCGATGGGCGTCTGTTGGGCGACAACGTCGATGGCGAGGGCTTTCTCAACGCCGCCTGCCTCAACGGTTTCCAGGCCCGCGGCAAGCGTGCGCTGGTGATTGGTGCCGGGGGTGTCGGCAGCGCCATCGCCTGGTCGCTGTGCCAGGCCGGGGTGGCGTCGTTGGTGCTCAGCGATGCCAGCCTGTCGCGCTGCGAGACGCTGGCCGCGCTGCTGCGCAAGGCGTTCGGCGAGGTCCGCATCGACATCGGTTACGACACGCTCGCCGGCTTCGACCTGGTGGTCAACGCCACCCCGGCCGGCATGGGCGGCACCGGTGAACTGCCGTTGCCCGCGTCGCAACTGGACGGGCTGCAGGCCTCGACCCTGGTCGCCGACGTGGTCACTTCGCCGGAAATCACGCCGTTGCTGGCCGCCGCCCGCGCACGCGGTTGCCGCATCCAGACCGGGCCGCAAATGGCCTTCGCCCAACTCGGCAACCTCGGCCATTTCATGGGCGTCACGCCCTTGCAGTTGTGAGGGGCGGGCGATGAATACGGCAACCCGTTTTCCCGCTGACGGCGATGCGCTTGTCGACCTGATCGTGCTCGGCAGTGGCGCCGCCGGTTTCGCCGCCGCCGCGACTGCCGCACGCAAGGGCCTGAAGGTCGTGCTGGTGGAAAAGGCCGCGCAGTTCGGCGGCACCTCGGCGATTTCCGGTGGCGCGGTGTGGCTGCACGGCACCGACCAGGCCCGCGCCGCGGGCATCGAAGACAGCCCGGAAGCCATGCGCCGCTACCTGCAAAAAACCATCGGCCCCGGCTACAACGCCGCGCTGGTGGACGCCTATATCGACCAGGGCCATGCCGCGCTGCGCTGGCTTGAAGCCAATACCGAGCTCAAATACGCGCTGCGTCCGCTGTCGCCGGATTACTACCCGGATGAAGAGGGCGGCACCGACCGCGGCCGCGCGCTGGAAATGCTCGAATACGATGGCCGTCGCCTCGGCGCGCACTTCAAGGACCTGAAGATGCCGCCGGCGGGCATGCTGCTGTTCGGCGGGATGATGGTCAACCGCGTCGATATCCAGCATTTCCTGAGCTTCCGCCGCTCGCCGCGTTCGTTGTTGCACTGCCTGAAACTCATGGGCCGCTACGCCATCGACCGCCTGAGTCATCCGCGCGGCACGCGGCTGACCACCGGCAACGCACTGATCGCAAGGCTTGCGACCAGCGCGTTCGCCGATGGCCTGCAGTTGTGGCTGAACAGCCGCACCGACTCGCTGATCTTCGAGAACGGCGCGGTGGTCGGCGCAATGATCACCCGCGACGGTCGCCCGCAGCGGGTGCTGTCCCGTGGCGGCGTGGTCTGCGCCACCGGTGGTTTTGCTGCGGGGCCGGATGCGGCGGCGCAGCGTCCGCACAGCGATGCCGCACATTTGACCATGTCGCCGGACACCAACGTCGGCGACGGCCTGCGCCTGGGTCAGGCGGCCGGCGCGGTGGCGGGCGAGAAGCTCGCCGCCAACTTCTTCTGGGCACCGGTCTCCGAGGTGCTGCACAAGAACGGCGTGCGCGAGCGGTTTCCGCACCTGGTGACCGATCGCGCCAAGCCCGGTGTGATTGCGGTCAACCGGGCCGGCGAGCGCTTCGTCAATGAATCCAACTCCTATCACCACTTCGTCCAGACCATGTTCGCAACCGGCAACACACCGTGCTGGCTGATCTGCGATGCCGATGCCCTGAACAAATACGGCCTCGGCCTGGCCCGGCCAAAGCCGGTGGACAACCGCGCGCTGATCGACGCCGGCTACCTCTACCGCGCCGACACGGCCGAGCAGTTGGCCACGCGCATTGGCGTCGATCCCCAAGGCCTGCGCCGCACCCTCGAACGCTACAACCGTGATGCCCGCGACGGCCTCGACCGCGAATTCGGCAAGGGCGGCAACAGCTACAACCGCTACATGGGCGACCCCGACCACCAGCCCAACCCGTGCAACGCGCCGCTGCTCAAGGCGCCGTGGTACGCGGTCCGCCTGCACACCGGCGACCTCGGCTCGGCCCGCGGCCTGGCCACCGATGGCCAGGCGCGGGTGCTGGACGCCAGCGGCGCGCCGATCCCCGGCCTGTATGCCGCTGGCAACGACATGAACTCGCTGATGGACGGCACCTATCCCGGCCCCGGCATCACCATCGGCCCCGGCCTGACTTTCGGCTGGCTCGCGGCCTGCCACGCCGCCGAACGGCTGGCGACTCTTCCCTCACCTGTCCTGGAGCAATAACCATGTACTACGAACTGCGCACCTACACCCTGAGCCCGACCCGTATGGCCGACTGGCTGGCCCTGTACCAGAGCGATGCGCTGGCGGTGCAGACCGAGCATCTGGGCAACCTGGTGGGCTTCTTCACCACTGAATTCGGCGAGGCCAACCAGGTCGTGCACATCTGGGCCTACGAGAGCCTCGACGACCGCGCCGCCCGCCGCGCCAGCATGGCCGCCGACCCGCGCTGGGCCGAGTTCGGTCGCAAGAACAAAGAACTCGGCGCGGTGCTCAAGCTGGAATCGCGGCTGATGCGCCCGACCGGTTTCTCGCCGCTGAAGTGACCCCGCGAGCTGGCTTCGCCTCAACAAAGGCAATACGCAATGCAACAGCTTGAATGCGACGTGCTGGTGATCGGTTCCGGGGCTTCAGGCCTGGCGGCGGCGGTTACCGCGGCGCACTGCGGACTGAAAGTGATCGTCGCGGAAAAAACCGCGCTGCTCGGCGGCACCAGCGCCTGGTCCGGCGGCTGGTTGTGGGTGCCGCGCAATCCGCTGGCGCTGGCCGAAGGCACGGTTGAAGCGGAGCAGGGGGCCGAGCGTTATCTGCTGGAGCAGGTGCGCGGCGAAGCATTGACCGCGCAGCAGCAGGTCTACCTGCGCCGTGGCCCGGAAATGGTCGAGTTCTTCCAGCGTCACACCGCCGTGCAGTTCTACTCCGGCAGCACAATGCCGGACATGCGCGACGGTGACGGCGCGGCGAAGGGCGGGCGTTCTTTGTGTGCGCAGCCGTTCGATGGGCGAGCGCTCGGGGCGTGGATCGACACGCTGCGCCCGCCGCTGGATATCGTCAGCCTGTTCGGCATGGGCATTGCGGGCGGCGCCGATATGAGCGCGTTCTTCAATGCCCGGCGTTCGGCGAAAGCCGCGTGGCATGTGGGCAAGCGCCTGCTGCGGCATGGCGCTGACCTGCTGCGCTATCGGCGCGGCATGCACCTGGTCAACGGCAATGCGCTGGTGGCGCGCCTGCTGAAGAGCGCGCTCGACCTGCAGGTCAACCTGCTGACCGACAGCCCGGCGCTGCGCCTGCTGCGCGAAGGTGGCCGGGTGAGCGGGGCGGTGCTGCAGCGTGATGGCGTGGCGTGCGAGGTGCGCGCCCGGCGGGGTGTGGTCCTCGCCTGTGGTGGTTTCGCCCACGACTCGCAGCGCCTGCAACAACGCCTTGGTCATGATCATCACTGCGCGGCGCCCTTGAGCAACAGCGGCGACGGCTTGCGCCTTGGCGAACAAGCGGGTGGCCTGATGGCCGACGACCTCGCCCACGACGCCGCCTGGGCACCGGTATCGCTGGTGCCACGGCGCAAGGGGCCACCCGGACGTTTTCCGCATCTGATCGACCGGGGCAAGCCCGGCTTTATCGCCGTGGGGGCTGATGGCCGACGGTTCACCAACGAAGCCGACTGCTACCACGACTTCATGAACGACCTGTTCGCCCGCACCCCGGCCGGACAGGCGCCCGAGGCCTGGATGATCTGCGACCACCAGGCGCAGCGCCGCTTCGGTATTGGCTGGGCCAAACCGTTTCCGTTTCCGACCGGGTATTACCGGCGCTGCGGCTACCTCGTCAAAGGCCGCGACCTTGTCGAACTGGCGCAGCGTTGTGGTATTGATGCAGCGCAGTTGCAGGCTACGGTCGAGCGGTTCAACCAGCATGCGCGGGTGGGGCACGACCCCGAATTCGGGCGCGGGCAGTCGGCGTACAACCGTGCTTCGGGGGATCCATCGAACCAGCCCAACCCGTCATTGCGACCGCTCAGCGGGCCGTTCTATGCGGTGCGACTGGTGCCGGGCAGCCTTGGGACTTTTGCCGGGTTGAAGACGGATGAACAGGCGCGGGTGCTGGATGGCGCCGGTGCGGTGATTCTGGGGCTGCATGCTGTGGGCAATGATATGAACAGCATCATGGGCGGGTATTACCCGAGTGGTGGGATCACTCTTGGGCCGGGGATGACCTTTGGGTATTTGGCGGGGGTGGCGTTGGCTGGGGGGGAGTGATTGGAGAGAAGGGGGTTGGCAGAGGATCTGGTCATGGCCGCCAGGTGCTAGCCGACAAGTTTCTCGCGTTCTTGAGACCGAGCGCCGCCCGCGCGGCGCATCGCGACGGTTCGGCGCCCCGACAAGCTCGCTCCTACATTTGTTGCAACGTGCCATGGCCTGACAGAGAGGTGTTGCCCGCCCTTGGCGCTTGGCGATGAATCGCGGGGAGGCTGTTGAAGTCGACTCGATACCGCGTCGTACAAACAAGGCGTTCAACCATGGCCTCACAGACCTAGGCACGTTGCAACCAATGTAGGAGCGAGCTTGTCGGGGCGCCGAACCGTCGCGATGCGCCGCGCGGGCGGCGCTCGATCTTGAGAGCGCTGAAGATCTGTCGGCTAGCCCCCATGATGGAGTGCCAATATCTGCAGCCCCCCACAAACCTCATCTAAACTGCCCACCCCACCGCCGCCCACGGACCCCGCGCAATGCTCGAAGAAGGACTTTCCCGCCTCAGCGCCTACCTGCTCTACCTCACGCCCGGTTTCCTGCTCTGCGCCCTGTGGTTCTGGCTAACGCCAAAGCACCAGGCCGGCATGCGCATCCTTGTCCTGCTGCTGACCTTCGTACTGCTTCGCGACGCAATGACGCCGCAAGGTCTGTGGTCGCTGTCGGATCAGGTCCAGATCGCCTTCATCGCCAACCCGCTGGTGCTGGCCGCGCTGGGCCTGCTGTCACTGGTGCTGATCGCTCTGCTGGCGAGGGTGGCGCCGGAGTTGTGGGCGCTGTTGGTCTGGCGCAGGGGAAATGTTGGCCTCGGGTTGTTCCTCGGCCTGCTGGCCGGGCTCGCCATCGGTCTGCCGTTGCGGCTGTATCAGGGCAACGGACTCGACGTCAGCGGCCTCTGGTTCGGCGGACTGCTGGTACTCGCCTACGGCGGCAACGCGCTGGAAGAGGTGCTGTTTCGCGGGATGCTGCAAGGTCACCTCGAGCAGCACACCAGCGCCCTGCGCGCCGCTCTCGGCAGCGCCGTCGCCTTTGCTGCCTGCCACGCGCTCCTGGCCTTGAGCGTCACGCAAGTGGGCTGGCCGATTCTTGCGTTCACCTTGATCGAGGGGCTGGTGTGCGCACTGCTGCGGATGCGCTACGGCATCTTCGCGGCCATCGCGGCGCACGGCACGGCGATCCTGTTGATCGCGGTACCGATGAGTCAGGGCTGAATGGCCTCCCGCAACCACTGACTGAACGCCCGGGTCATCGCGCTTTTTTCGCTGTCCTGATGAATCAAGCACGCCCAGGTCGCGCCGGCCACGCTGCGTTCGCTCAGCGGTTGCAGCAAGCCTTTTTCCCGCGCCCGCGCCGCCAGCAACTGGCTGACCAGGGCGATCCCATGACCCTCGCAGGCGGCATCCAGCAGCAACCCCGGATCGGAGAAGTTCAGGCCGTTGCCGCGCTGGCCGACATCCTCGCCGCCCAGTACCTGCCAGCGGCTCCAGTCCATGTTGCGCTCGCCATGCAGGGTGGTGCGCTGCGCGGGCGGCTGGTCGATCAGGTCAGGGTGGCAGGCCGGATACAGCCGGTCGTCGAACAGCGGCTGATAGCTGCATTCCACCTGCGGTTCGAGGTCATCGCGCAGGCTCAGGTCGATGGTCTGGGTGGCCATGTCCGGCGCTTCGAAGGTGGTGAACAGCCACAAATCCACCTCCGGGTGCTGACGATGGAAGTCACCCAGGCGCGGCAGCAGCCAGTGGCGGGCGAACGCCGGCGTGGTGTTGACCACCAGTTGGTTGGGTTTGCGGTACTGCTCCAGGCGGCGGATGCCCACCGACAGGTCCTGCAGCAACGCCTGGGTGGTGCTGAGCAGGTCGTGGCCGGCATCGGTCAGGCTGACGCTGCGCCCGGTGCGGAAGAACAGCGGTTGTTCGAGGAAGGTTTCCAGGCTGCGGATCTGCTGGCTGATCGCCGACTGGGTCAGGTGCAGTTCGTCCGCGGCCTTGTGGAAGCTGCCGAGGCGGGCAGCGGCTTCGAAGCCGCGCAGGGCGTTCAGCGGGGGCCAGTGTTTCAGCATTATCGATAAGCTCGGCTAATCAGTTGTGCGCTAAATCTATCGTTTGTTGCGCCGTAGTTGAAGCCATAGCATGAACTCCATTCCGCACTCAGCGGATTTCAGTCATAAAAAATACTTAACTGAAAGGTGACAGACATGCTGTGCAATGGCGTTGGAACGAGCGGCTGGACGATGCCCGCGGAGTGGGCTCCTCATGCGGCGACCTGGATGGTCTGGCCGCACAACCAGGCTCTGTGGGAAGGCATCTGGGGTGTGACCCTGGCCGATGTGCAGGCGGATTTCGCCCGGGTCGCCAATGCCATTGCCCGTTTCGAACCGGTGAAGCTGGTGGTGGACCCGAGTGGCCGGGCCAGCGCCGCCGATCTCTGCGGACCTAACGTCGAGCTGATCGAGCACGCGGTCAACGACAGTTGGTGCCGGGATTCCGGGCCAAGCTTCGTCTGCCACCCGACACACGGCGTGGCCGGGGTCAGTTGGCGCTTCAATGCGTGGGGCGGCAAGTCGGCTCATGACCTCGACGAAAGCCTCGCCCGGCGCGTGCTCAACCCGCTCGGCCTGGACTGTTTCGGCACGCCGCTGGCCAACGAAGGCGGCGCCATTCATGTCGATGGCGAAGGCACCCTGATCACCACCGAGTCGGTGCTGCTCAACCCCAACCGTAACCCTGGGGTGAGCAAGGCCGAGATGGAAGAGATCTTCAGCCGCCTGCTGGGGATCACCAAGACTATCTGGCTGCCGGGCGACCCCGACTACGTCACCGGCGACATGACTGACGGTCATGTCGATGGCGTCTGCGCCTTTGCCCGCCCCGGCGTGCTGCTGGTGGACGCGACCCGCGAGCAGGATTCGGTGTACGCCGAAGTGGTGCGGGAAAACCGCCGCGCCCTGGAGCTGGCGCGGGATGCCAAAGGTCGCCCGTTCGAACTGATCGAGCTGTACGAAGCCAGCGCCGCGGTGGATCCGAAGGCCGAGGTGTTCTGCGCCTCGTACACCAACTTCTACATCGCCAACGGCGCGATCATCATGCCGGCCTACGGTATCGACGCCGACCGCGAAGCCGCCCAGGTACTGGCCGCCGCATTCCCGGGGCGCGAAGTGGTGCCGGTGCAGATCAACCACCTGGCCCACGGCGGCGGCGGGGTGCACTGCATCACCCAGCAGCAGCCGGCCTGGCCGGTAGTGGGGGTGAAACCATGAGCCTGTTGACCGTCGCCACCACCCAGATGCACTGCACCTGGAACCTGCAGGACAACCTCGACCGCGCCGAACAACGGGTCCGCGAAGCAGCTGCGCAAGGCGCGCAGGTGATCCTGTTGCAGGAGCTGTTCGCCACGCCGTATTTCTGCATCGAGCAGGACCACAAGCACCTCGCCCTGGCCGAGGAGTACCGCGACAGCCGCGTGCTCCAGCGCTTCGCCGCGCTGGCCCGCGAGCTTGGGGTGGTGCTGCCGTTGAGCTGGTTCGAGAAGGCCGGCAACGCGTTCTTCAATTCGCTGAGCGTGGCCGATGCCGATGGCCGCCTGCTGGGGGTCTACCGCAAGACCCATATTCCCAACGCTGTCGGCTATCAGGAGAAGGAATATTTCAGCCCCGGCGATACCGGCTTCCGCGTCTGGGACACCGCTTTCGGCCGTCTCGGCGTGGGCATCTGCTGGGACCAGTGGTTCCCCGAAACGGCGCGTTGCCTGGCGTTGATGGGCGCCGAGGTGCTGCTGTTTCCCACCGCCATCGGCTCCGAGCCCGGCGCCGCCGCGCTGGACTCCCGCGACCACTGGCAGATGACCATGCGCGGCCACGCGGCGGCCAACCTGCTGCCGGTGGTGGCGGCCAACCGGGTCGGGCGCGAAGTGGCGACGGGCGACGCGGAACTGCACATGGATTTCTACGGCTCGTCGTTTATCTGCGACCACAAGGGCAAGCTGTTGGCCGAGGCCGATCGGCAGACGCCCGGTGTCGTGGTGCAGACCCTCGACCTCGCCGCGATGCGCGACGAGCGCCTGACCTGGGGCATCTTCCGCGACCGTCGCCCGGAAATGTACGGCACCTTGCTGGGCCTCGACGGCCGCCAGAACAGCGTCTGGGGTCAGGGAGGTGCGCGATGAATCGCCACTGGCTATGCGCCGCGTTTCTGGGTCTGGCGGTTGGCACTGCCCAGGCTGACGACCCGGGCAAGACCCTGCGTCTGTACAACTGGGCCGACTACTTTGCCGAAGACACGCTGTCGCGCTTCACCGCCGAAACCGGGATCAAGGTGATCTACGATGTGATGGACGGCAGCGAGGTGCTGGAGGCCAAGCTGATGACCGCCGGCAGTGGTTACGACCTGATCTTCCCCGGCGACACCGTGGCCGAGCGACTGATGCGCGCCGGCAGCCTGCAGGCCCTCGACCCTGCGCGGATCACCGCGCTGGCGGATATCGAGCCGGGCCTGCAGCAACTGCGCAAGCACTATCCTCATTCCGCCAGCGCCACCGTGCCCTACACTTGGGGCACCATCGGCCTGACCTACAACGAGGAGATGGTCCGCCAGCGCCTCGCCGACGCGCCGGTGAACAGCCTCGATCTGCTGTTCAAGCCGGAGCTGGCAGCGAAGTTCGCCGACTGCGGGATCTCCATCATCGATTCGCCCGACGAGGTGCTGGCGGTGGTGCTCAACTACCTGGGCCGCGAGCCGCGCAGCGCCAAACCCGAAGACCTGGCCGCGGCCAGCGAACTGCTGCTGAAGCTGCGACCGTATATCCGCAAGTTCCAGTCGCAGCCGGTCACCGACCTGGTCAACGGCAACCTGTGCCTGTCCCTAGGCTACAGCGGCGACATGACCCAGGCCCAGCGCGCCGCCGATGCCGCCGGCAAGCCGGTGCGTTTCCAGTACCGCATCCCGCGCGAGGGCACCACGGTGTGGATGGACAACATGGCGATCCCGGTGGATGCCAAACACCCGGAGTACGCCTACGCCTTCATCAACTTCGTCATGCGCCCGGACAACATGGCGGCCATCAGCAACTTCACCGGCTACCCGACCTCCAGCGCCAAGGCGCGACCGCAGGTCGATCCGGCGATGCGCGACAACCCGGATATCTATCCTGATGAAGCGGGCTTCCAGCGCCTGATTCCCGGCAAGGACATCGCCCAGTCGGCGATGCGTGCACGGATGCGCACCTGGACCAAGTTCAAGACCGCCAGCGGCGGTTAGCCCCACGTACCCCCAACTCGAAGTGAGAGACAAAGAAATGCCGACACGCCGCCAGTTCATCCGGCAGGTTTCCGTGGCCAGCAGCCTGGGACTGATCGCCAGCAGCGGTTTGCTGCCGTTGCGGGCCTTTGCCGCAGGAGACGACGACTGGTTCATGCCCGACGAGGGCGAACGCCAGCGTCACGCCTTCATCGCCTTTGGTGCGCAGGAGGCGATCTGGGAAGACTTCACCGCCGATGTGCAGGCGGCCCTCGGCCGTATCGCCCGCGCCATCGCCCGTTACCAGCCGGTGACCGTGCTGTGCCGTGAAGCCGAGCGCGAACTGGCCGAGGAACTGTGCGGCAGCGACAACACCCGGTTCCTGGTCACCGAACTGGATGACATCTGGATGCGCGACATCGGCGCCAACTTTCTCACCACCGAGGAGGGCGGCCTGACCGCGCTGGACTTCAACTTCAACGGATGGGGCAACAAACAACGGCATTCTAAGGACGCGCGGATCGCCGCGTTATTGGCCGGGCAAAGCGGGGCGCGGCATCTGCGCAGCGAACTGGTGGGCGAGGGCGGCGGGATCGAAGTGGACGGCCACGGCACCGGGATCATGACCGAGAGCTGCTGGGTCAACGGCAACCGCAACCCCGGCTGGAGCCGGGACGACGTGGAAGCGGAACTGAAAGCCTGCCTGGGCCTGCGCAAGATCATCTGGCTGCCGGGCATCCGCGGCAAGGACATCACCGATGCCCATGTGGATTTCTACGCCCGCTTCGTCAGCCCCGGCGTGGTGATCGCCAACCTTGATACCGACCCGGAGTCCTATGACCACGAGGTGACCCGCGCGCACCTGGAGATTCTGCGCAACGCGACGGATGCGGAGGGCCGCAAGCTCACCGTGCACACCGTGTCGCCACCGCTGAAACCGCGCAAGAGCCCGTTCAGCCGCAACAACCCGGATTTCGCTGCGGGTTACATCAACTACTTCGTCATCAACGGCGCGGTGATCGCGCCGCAGTTTGGGGATCGTGAGGCGGACAGGGCGGCGTTTGAATTGTTGTCGGGGCTGTACCCGGACCGGGACATCGTGCAGGTGGAGATCGACGCGATTGCTGCGGGTGGCGGGGGGATTCATTGTGTGACGCATCAGATGCCTTGGGTGTAGGTTGACCTATCGCGCCGAACCGTCGCGATGCGCTATCCACCCTGCTCCAACAACCACTCCAACAACGCCCCCACCCGCGCCGGCAACACCCGGCAAGGCGGATGCAGCAGGTAATAACCCAACGCCCCCGGCTGCGCAAAACCACCAAAAGGCGTCACCAGCAACCCCTCATCCAGATAACGCTGCACCAGACGCTGGCGCCCCATGGCGATGCCGGTGTGATGGATCGCGGCATTGGCACAGAGGTCGGAACGGTCGAAGGTCATGCGCCGTTCCGGCAGGCAATGCGCCAGGTCGCGGGCCTCGGCCCAGCGGCGCCATTCGGCATCGAACGGCGCGTGTTCCCAGGCCAGCGCATCGTGCAGCAAGGTGCACTGGCGCAGGTTGTGCGGGGCGTCGTGCAATCCGTGCTCTTCGGCATAGCGCGGGCTGCACACCGGAGTGACGGCCTCGTCCATCAGGTGATGATTGACCAGCCCGGCCGTCTCGCCGCGGGCGTAAACCAGCGCGAGGTCGAGGTTCTGCGTGCGGAAATCCACCGGGTCATTGCCGACCCGCACATCCAGGGCGATGCGCGGGTAACGGCGGTGGAAGTCCGCCAGCCGCGGCACCAGCCAGTCATTGGCGATGGACGGGCGGGCGTAGAGCGCCAGCGGGCCGCTGAGGTCCGCGTCGGGGCTGTGCAGGGCGGTGTCCAGGGCTTCGACGGCGTCATCGAGGATGGCGAAGATTCGCTCGCCCTCGGCGGTCAGGCGGATGCGTCGGGTCAGGCGCTCGAACAGGCGCAGTTCCAGGGCCTGTTCCAGCCGGGCGATGCGGTGGCTCACGGCGCTGGGGGTCAGGCACAGTTCTTCCGCCGCCAGGGCGAAGCTCAAATGCCGGGCGGCGACGAGGAAGGTGTGCAGGTTGGCGAACTGGCTGCTGCCCAGTCGCGTCGCCAGCCGCGGCGGAAGGTTGAGCATCAGTGCGCGCCCAGGTACTGGCGGCCGGTGGCGAGGTAGGCGGCCATTTCTGCCTCCGGCACCATGCTGCCGCCGGTGCCCCAGACCAGATGGGTGGCGTTGGCCAGGTGGCGCGCAGTCAGCCCGAGGCGTTCGCGATAACCCTGCTGCTCACGCAGCACCCGCAGGATGCCCGGCACCCCGGCCAGGGCCGACGGTTCCAGGCGCCGGCCTTCGCAGGCGTCGAGTTGCGCCAGCAGGCGGTAGAGGTTTTCGTCGCTGACGGTGTAGTAGCCGTCGATCAGGCGCTGCATGGCCCGGCCGACGAAGCCCGAAGGGCGGCCCACCGCGAGGCCGTCGGCGGCGGTGACGTTGTCGATGCCGAAGTCGTACACCGACACCGCGTCATGCAGGCCGGTGTAGACCCCCAGCAACATGCACGGCGAGTGGATCGGCTCGGCGAACAGGCAGTGCACGGCGTCGCCGAACACCTGCTTGAGGCCGAACGCCACGCCGCCAGGACCGCCGCCCACACCGCACGGCAGGTAGACGAACAACGGATGCTCGGCATCGACGCGGATCCCGGCCTGTTGCAGTTGACCGTGCAGGCGCAGGGCGGCCACCGCATAGCCGAGGAAGAGCTGATGGGAATTCTCGTCATCGACGAAGTGGCAGTACGGATCGCCCTCGGCCTGGCGGCGGCCTTCGGCGACGGCGACGCTGTAGTCGGTGGGGTACTCCACCACGGTCACGCCGTGGGCGCGGAGTTTGTCCTTCTTCCACTGGCGGGCGTCGGCGGACATGTGCACCGTGGCCTGAAAGCCCAGCCGCGCGCTGATGATGCCGATCGACAGGCCGAGGTTGCCGGTGGAGCCGACGGCGATGCGGTACTGGCCGAAGAAGGTCCGGGCGGCGTCGCTGTCGAGCTTCGCGTAGTCGTCGCCCGGTTGCAGGAAACCGGCCGCCAGGGCCAGGCGCTCGGCATGGGCCAGCACCTCGTAGATGCCGCCGCGGGCCTTGATCGAGCCGGAGATCGGCAGTTCGTTATCGGCTTTCAGCCAGAGCTGGCCTTGATCCGCGCCCAACAGTTTTTGCAGGGCGGGCAGGGGATGCAGCGGTGATTCGATCAGGCCGCCGGCTTCGCGGGTCTGCGGAAAGGCGGACTGGATAAAGGCTGCGAAACGTTGCAGGCGTGCGCTGGCGTCATCCATGTCGGCGCGGGTCAGCGGCACATCGCCCAGCGCTTCGGCGCTCGGGGCGATGGCGGGGTTGAACCAGGTGCTTTCCTTGAGGGCGACCAAATCGGCGAGCAGGGGGTGTTCGTTGCACCAGTCTTGAGCGGGTTTTTCCAGGGGCATCAGTGGCTCTCCGGGCTGGGGTGTCGGGGCGGCGGCGGGCCTTATCGCTGGCAAGGCAGCTCCCACAGAGCTGCGGGGCTGGCGGGTGGGAGCCGGTCTTGCCGGCGATGGCGCCGGTCAGAGCAACGCTGCCTGTGAGGGCTTCAGGGTTGCCATTTAGCGCCAGTGCGCCGCCAGAGAACAAGGGATATCCCGGCCGCGGACAGGTGATTTCAAATCATCTGTCCGTCGCAAAACACCCTCAGGCCAGTTCCGCCTTCGGCACCGGCGCCGAGCGCGGTGCGCACAGCGGTTTCAGCCGCGAGCCGCTGTATTGGGCATTTCGGAACAGCTTCCAGCGCCCGAACAGTCCGTACACGTGCACCACGCGCCCCTGTTCGTGGTAGCCCATGCGCAGGTGCAGCTTGAGCGCCGGCACGTTGTGGGTTTCCACCACGTCCACCACCCGGGTGCAGCCTTTGGCCTGCATGGCGTTCCACAGGTTGACCTGGGCATCCACCGACAGCCGGCTGCCGAAGAATGCCGGGATCATTTCGCCGCCGAATTCGAAGAAATCTCCCCGTGCCACGGGAAAGGTGCAGCCGTAGTAATGCCGGTCGTGATAATCGCGGGTGCTGGCCCAGATGAACGCGATCGCGTCGCCGGCCTGGTCCAGGTACATGTGCCCGGTGTGGCCTTCGCGGGCCAGCTCGCGCATGGTCTCGACGCGGTCGCCGAAATGCCGGGCGAAGGCGTCGGCGTTGGTTTCGGTGATCAGCGCAAGGTTTACCGGCGGGTGGTCCTTGAGGTTGTGCGGGCCGACCGGGGTGGTCAGGTCGCGCTCCATCCACAACAGTTCCCAGTGAAAGAACACGTAGCGTTGCCACAGGGTGGCAAGGGTCCGGCGCAGGCCTTTTCGTTTGATGTGGTTCAGTGCACGCATGTTGCCTCCTGTCCTGCTCTAGGGCGGTTCGGGTGTGTCGATGCGGGCAATGGCGGCGTGCTGGCAAGTCAGCGTTGGCGGTGGCCCGGCAAGTGAACGCGGCGAAGATGAAACTTTTTTCATGGTATAGCGCAGCGTTTTGCCATCGTGTCAAAAAGCCAGCGGGGCAGTTGTATCAAATTATGTAAATTGTCATTAACCGCTCTGTTTAGCGGGTTGCGGTAGCGTTACAGGTGGTCGGAAAGTGATGGCGGTTTTTTGACGAGATTCTGGCGCCTGTTTTCCCTCGCCACTGACGGATCGCACCGCAAGCGTTTGCGACGCGGGTTCGGCTCACGTAGACTGCCGTCTATTCACTTTTCCTTACAAAGCCCGCTTGGCACACCCGAACCACCGGTTCATGGGTGCTTTTGTCACGTCCGTGTTTTGTCCAGCTTTCAGGAGTTCCAGTCACCGCATGAATAGCCCCGTTGAACCCCGTAACGGCAGTTGGCTCAGCGTTTTCGCGCTGGCCCTGGGTGCCTTTATTTTCAATACCACCGAGTTTGTCCCGGTCGCGCTGCTCAGCGATATCGGCCGCAGTTTCGATATGCCCAGCGCCCAAGTCGGGCTGATGCTCACGGTGTATGCCTGGGTGGTGTCGCTGACGTCGCTGCCAATGATGCTGCTGACCCGCAATATCGAGCGCCGCCGGCTGCTGGGCTTTCTCTTTGTGTTGTTCATCCTCAGCCATGTGATGTCGGGCCTGGCCACCAGCTTCGGCATGTTGTTGGTCAGCCGGGTGGGGATTGCCCTGGCGCATGCGGTGTTCTGGTCGATCACCGCATCGCTGGCGGTGCGCGTGGCGCCGCCGGGCCAGCAGGCCAAGGCGCTGGGGCTGCTGGCCACCGGCACCACGCTGGCGATGGTGCTGGGTATTCCGCTGGGACGGGTGGTCGGTGAGGCGCTGGGCTGGCGCACGACGTTCTACGGTATCGCCGGCGTGTCCGTGCTGACCCTGCTCTGGCTGCTGCGCTCGTTGCCGCTGCTGCCGAGCCAGAATTCCGGCTCGCTGCGCAGCCTGCCGGTGCTGCTCAAGCGTCCGGCGCTGATGTCGGTGTATGCGTTGGTGGTGCTGGTGATCACCGCGCAGTTCACCGCCTACAGCTACATCGAACCGTTCACTCAGCAGGTGGCAGCCATGAGCGGCGAGATGACTACGGTGCTGCTGCTGGTGTTCGGCGGTGCCGGGGTGTTCGGTTCGATCCTGTTCAGCCATTTCAGCGAGCGTTTCCCCCACGGCTTCCTGATCGCCTCGATCGCCGCGCTGGGTTTCTGCCTGCTGATGCTGCTGCCGCTGGCCGGCGTGCCATGGCTGTTGTGCGCGATGAGCGCGTTGTGGGGCATGGGCATCATGTGTTTCAGCCTGGCGTTGCAGTCGAAAGTGCTGAAGTTGGCGTCGGATGCCACCGACGTGGCGATGGCGATGTTTTCCGGGCTGTACAACGTCGGCATCGGCGGTGGCGCGCTGCTGGGCAGCATGGTCGCGACCCATGTCGCTCTTGGCGATATTGGCCTGTTCGGCGGCGCGCTGGCGGTGGCTGGCCTGCTACTGTGTCTTTACGCCACCCGGCGCTATTTCGTCATCGCGGTCGCGGCGCCGGCTCAGCAGGGCCTGAGCGAGCGCTCGGCGAAGTAACGCTCCAGCACCGCGGTGGAAGATGACGTCTCGGCCAGCGCTACGTAGCTGTCCGGGCGCAACAGATACAGCGCATTGCGCGCCAGCCCGGCGGCTTCATGCGCCGGGCTCCAGGCGAATACCTGCAACGGGATCTGCCGCGCCGCGCACCAGCCCACCAGGTCCTTGCTGGCCAGCCCGTAAACCTGCACCTGCCAGCATGGCCGTCGCAGTTCGGCGAAGTTGTCTCCCGTCTCGTTACTCACCCAGGGCATGCGGTCGCCGCCATGCACATGGCCGGCGCTGCCGAAACTCAGCGGCATCAGCCGGTAGTTCAGGCCGATCTGCGAGACGGTGCGGAACATGAAGTTGCGCACCGTGGCCATGGCGGTCAACCGCGACAGCAGCGCCGGCGCGAAGCGGGTGCGCAGTAGCGTGGCCAGGCGGCTGTCGGCGGTGATGAAGTTGAAGACCTGGTCGGTGGTCGCCACCAGCCGTTCGGCGAAGGCCTTGCGTTCGATCTCGTAGCTCCCCAGCAGTTCTTCGGTGGCCTTGCCGTGCAGCACGCTGGCCAGTTTCCAGGCCAGGTTGATGGCGTCGCCGATGCCGGTGTTCATGCCCTGGCCGCCGGCCGGGCTGTGGACATGGGCGGCATCGCCGAGCAGGAAGGCGTTGTGGCGGCGGAATTGCTGGGCGACGCGGTGATGGACGCGGTAGGTGGAAAACCAGTTGACCTGCTCGACCGTGACTTGCATGTGCTCGATGGCGCGGCGGCTGATGTCTTCGAAACGCAACTCTTCAGGCTGTTCGGCGCGCTCGTCGCGCACCGTGCCGATCAACCGCACGCGCCCGTTGTCGGCCAGCGGGAACACTGCCAGAAAATCCGCTTCGTCCAGGTCCACATGCAGCTCGCCATTGATCGCCGGCCCCGACGCCTGCACATCCGCGACATAAAACACCTGCTCGTAGGTGCCGCCGGGAAAACCGATGCCCAGCGCCTTGCGCACCGTCGAACGGGCGCCGTCGCAGCCGCCCAGGTAACGCGCTTCGCAGTCTTCTTCGCGGCCGTCGGCCAGGCGCAGGCGGGCGCGGATTCGCTGTTCATCCTGGTTCAGTTCGAGCAACTCGGTCTGCCACTGCACTTGCACACCGAAGCCCTGCAGGCGCTCGATCAGCAGGCGTTCGTGTTCGTCCTGGGGGAAGATTTCGAGGAACGGGTAGGGCGTCTGGCCGGCGCCGATGTCCTGCAACGACAGGCGGGTGGCCTGCTGGCCCTTGACCCAGAGATTGGCGGCCGGCACCTGATGGCCGCGCTCGACCACCGCGTCGGCGAGGTCGAGCTGGCGGTACAGCTCCAGGGTTCGCGCCTGCACCGCCAGCGCCCGGGAGGTGGTGCCGGGGCCGCTGGCCTGGTCGATGATGCGGATGTTCACGCCCAGCTTGCTCAACCACAGGGCCAATGCCAACCCGGTAGGACCGGCTCCGATGATCAGGACTTCAGTGCTGCTCATGCCACACCCTCCGCGCTGGGATCGTCAGATGAGTGTAGAGCGGCGGTGGGATTGTGCCGTTGCGATGGGTAGGAAACGACGCGGTCAGGTGGGCTGCGCGGGTGCCTCGCTGTCGCCGCCGAAGCTGTCGAGCAGAAAGCGCTGCACGGTCGAGAGGATTTCCAGCGACAGCGCCTCGTCGGCCGCGCCGCGTGCCAGCCCCAGGGCGCCGACCATGGCGCTGAAGGCGACGATCGCTTGCGCGCGTTTTTCAGTGTCCTGGGCATCGCCCAGCAGGGTGGCGATGCCGCTGAAATTCGCCCGCAGCTTGCGCGTGTACAGCTCGCGCGCCTCGCCTTGCACCCGGCCGATATCGCTGACCAGTGCGCCGACCGCGCAGCCTGTGCCGACGCCGTCACGGTGTTCGGGGCTCAGGTACTCGTCGACCAGGCTGGTGAAGTCCGCCCGATGGCTGCGCTGCGGGTCTTCAGAGCGCTGGAACGCTGCGGTTAGCGCCTCGGCCACCAGTTGGTCGCGGGATTCGAAGTGTTTGTAGAAACCGCCGTGGGTCAGGCCGGCCTCCTTCATCAGGTTGGCGATGCTCAGGCCGTCGATCCCCAGCTCGCAGAAGCGTTCGGCCGCGATGCTGACGAGGCGGTCATGGGTGGTCTGTTTGCTGGCTTGGGAGTGGCCCATTGTCGCTGTCCTTCAAGCGTGATCCGGGGGCGGGATGATAGCACCCGTCCCCGGCGCCCGGTTTACCTCACCAGGTCTCGCCGTATGGGCGGACTTCGGTCAGGAACGACCAGGCACTGCGTGGTTGTTGGATGAGGTGGCCGACTTCGGCGGCGATGTCCGCCGGCTGGATAAAGAAGCTGTCCGGCGCGGTGGGGTGCAGCTTGCGCGTCCAGGCCACGTCGATCACCGCGTCGATGACCACATAGGCGACGTGCACGCCTTTGGGGCCCAGCTCGCGGGCAATCGACTCGCTGAGGATGCGCTGCGCCGCCTTGGTCGGGGCGAAGCCGGCGAAGTGACCTTTGCCGCGCAGCGCCGAGGTGTTGCCGGTGACGATGATCGCGCCCTGGCCTTTTTCGACCATGGCCGGCGAGAGCTTGCGGGCAAGGTGCAACAGCGCGAGGACGTTGGTCTGGAAATTGACCTCGAGCGCCTGCGGATCGATCTCCATGAAGGTGCCGAAGGTGGCGCCCACGGCGTTGTGTACCAGCACATCGGCGTGGCCGAGGCGGGCTTCGATCTGCTCCAGGGTCTGCTCCAGTTTCGGCGTGTCGGTCACGTCGACGGGGAAGGCGTGGGTGCCTGGCAGCTCACGGGCCAGGTCGTCGAGGCGCTGGGCGTCACGGGCGATCATCGCCACTTGGTAGCCGTCCGCCACCAGGCGACGAACGATGGACGCGCCGGTGCCTGGGCCGACGCCGGTGACGATGGCGGTTTTCTGGGTGGTCATGGTCAAGCTCCTGTTGCTTGTTGGAGGGCGGCGCGGACGAAGTCGAGGCGGTCGTTGCCGAAAAACATCTCGTCATTACAGAAGAAGGTCGGCACACCGAACACGCCGCGTTGTGCGGCGGCGTCATTGTTGGCGGCCAGTTGCTCGCGGATCGCGGCGCTGTCGGCGAGTTGCCAGATATCCGCGTCCACGCCGTGGGCGCGGAGGAAATCCGTGCGGCCTTGGGCGCTCGCCAGATCGTCATTGCCGGCCCACACGGCCTTGAACAGCGCTGGGTGCAACACGTCGAACACCCCGGCCTCGGTCGCGGCGAGCGCGGCGCGAACCAGCCACGCGCCGTCGAACTGGCCGTCACGCATCGCCTGGAACAGCGCGCCGTTGGGCGCGAACGGCACCTGATAAAGCGCCGCCCAGCGTCCGGCATCGATCCCCGAATAACGGGCTTTCGGCGGGCAGGCGGGGGATGGCTGGTTATTCACCTGTTTCATCACGGCGAGGATATCGACGGGGAAGTAGCTGACCGGATGATTCAGGCCCGGCAGTCGGGTGTTGGCGAGGTACGCGTAGGGGCTGCGGTAATCGAAGACAGACTGGAGATTCATGGATCTCTTCCTGTGGGAGTGAGGGGGTGTTGCTGGTGGTGGATGTTAGTTGTCATCCTGATTGGATGTCAACTGACATCCTGATGGGCGAGGGTGTGGGTTTTATGGAGGGGGGGTGTGAGATTGAGTGAGGCGCGGCAGGCGATTGTTGCCGCTGGGGTGCGGCGCCGCTTGTGCGGCGCTTCGCGAGCAAGCTCGCTCCTACGGGAGGCGTGCTAAACGGTAGGGCGAGCGTGC
This sequence comes from Pseudomonas sp. 5P_5.1_Bac1, assembly GCF_025466015.1. NCBI lineage: Bacteria > Pseudomonadati > Pseudomonadota > Gammaproteobacteria > Pseudomonadales > Pseudomonadaceae > Pseudomonas > Pseudomonas sp. 5P_5.1_Bac1. Next base: position 93,025 of record NZ_JANLNX010000108.1, read on the forward strand.
TCGCGATGGGTTACCCCGGAAACAAGAACGGACTCACGCCACTGCGCCCAAACCCTTCACGCTCCACCTCGGCATCCAGCCCCAGCGACGCCAGGTCGTCGGCGAGCACTTCCAGGTCTTTGTCATGTTCCGGGTAGAACACTTTCAGGTAGCTCTGGCACTCGCCGCAGCTTTCGGCCTTGACCGGCGCTTTCTCGCTGTCCAGCGACCAGTAGTCCAGCGCGCCGGTCGCTTCGCAGTTGCTGCATTTGAGCCGGACCATATGCCAGCGGCTTTCGCACAAGCCGCAATGCAGGTAGCGCAACCCGGACTGGGCGCCGGTGAGGATGCTGCTGGCCACCGGCGCGCTGGCGCACACCGGGCAGTGCTGGCGTTGTTCGCCGTGGGCCTTGCCGCTGGCCGGCAAATGCGCGGCCATCTGGCTGAAGTACAGCGACAACGCGCTCCACAGGAACAACGCCTGGCCGCTGTCGACCTGCTCGTAGTCGCCGGCGAGCAACGCATCGGCGGCGGCTTCCAGGCTCAGCGCATTCTGTTGCAGCAGACCTTGCAGGGTCGGATGCTCCAGGTGCTCGCCCAGTTGCCGCAGCACGGCCAGCCAGTAACCGTCACGGGGGAAGGTGCTGCATTCCAGCGGCGGATGGTCCTGACCAAGCCGGTCGGGCAGGGCGTCGATCAGCGCGGACGGCAGCGGCAACGAATCCAGCACGTGCTGCTGTGCCTCCACCAGCCCGGCCACGAAACCCAGGTAGTCGGCCATCGGGTGGTCTTCAGCCAACTGGCGCAGGCGCGCGGCCCGCGCGGTGTAGCGCCCGGCGTTGAGCGGCAGGAACACCGGCGGGATCTCGCCCACCGCGGCCTTGAGCGGTTCCACCGGGGTCATCTGGATACTGCTCATTGGCTTTTCCCGTTGCTGCTCTGCTTGTTGCTGATCTGCCGATACCAGCGGTCATGGTGGGTTTTCGCCCAGCGATGGGACACGTAGCCGGTGACCATGCCGCGGATCGAGCCCTTGACCCAGAACGCCAGGTACGCGTGGCCGATCACCAGCAGGATCAGGCCGATGCCGGCCAGGGCGTGTACCAGCAGGCCGATGCGGATGGTCGGAATCGAGAACAGCGGCGCGAAATACGGCCGCCAGATCACCACACCGCTGAGCAGCAACAGGCTGATCAGCCCCATGATTCCCCAGAACAGCACCTTCTGACCGGCGTTGTACTTGCCGATCTGCAGCGCCGGCTCATGCTTGCCGGACAGCACCTGCGGCAGGTTCTTGAACCAGATACGGTCTTCGGCCTCGGGCAGGTTGTAGCGCACGAAACGCACGAACAGGAACATCAGCAGCACGAACACCACCACGCCGAAAAACGGGTGGAGGATGCGCGCCATCTGCGGCGTGCCGAACACCGCGTTGAGGCCGTTGAGCGACGGGAAGAACCACGACAGCCCGGACAGCGCCACGGTGAAGAAGCAGATCACCATCAGCCAGTGGCTCGCGCGTTCGATGAAGCGCGTGCGCAGGATCAGTTTGTCCTTGTTCATGCGGGGGTCTCCTCGTCGTGTTTTTCTTCCTCGTCCACTTCATTGGGACCGACGCCGACATAGTGGAAGATGGTCCCGGCCAGGGTGGCGAAGAAGGCCGCCGCCGCCACGGGTTTGAGCCAGCCTTTCCAGCCTTGCACCGCGCCGCTGATGCGCGGGTCGGTGGGCAGCTTGTGGTACAAGTGCGGTTTGTCGGCGTGTTGCAGCACGTACATGACGTGGGTGCCGCCGACGCCTTGCGGGTCATACAGGCCGGCCCCGGCGAAGCCACGACCGTGCAACTCCTCGACACGCTCGGCGGCCAGGTGCTTCATGTCGTCCTTGCTGCCGAAATTGATCGCGCCGGTGGGGCAGGTCTTGACGCAGGCCGGTTCCTGGCCGACCGACACGCGGTCGACGCACAGGGTGCACTTGTAGGCCTTGTTGTCCTTCTTGTTGATCCGCGGCACGTCGAACGGGCAGCCGGCGATGCAGTAGCCGCAGCCGATGCAGTGCTCGGACTGGAAGTCGACGATGCCGTTGGCGTACTGGATGATCGCCCCCGGTTGCGGGCAGGCTTTCAGGCAGCCGGGGTCGGCGCAGTGCATGCAGCCGTCCTTGCGGATCAGCCATTCGAGCTTGCCGCTTTCGCTCTCGACTTCGTCGAAGCGCATCAGCGTCCAGGTTTCCGCCGTCAGGTCGGCGGGGTTGTCGTAGACGCCGACGTTGTGGCCAACCTCGTCACGCAGGTCGTTCCACTCGTTGCACGCGACCTGGCAGGCCTTGCAGCCGATGCAGATGCTCACGTCGATCAGCTTGGCCACTTCGGCCTGGTGACTGCGCGCCTGGGGGGGCGGCGTCAGCGCGCTGGTGGCGGAGCGTTTGATGATGTCCTGGGATTGGTATGACATGAGTGCTCCCTCAGACCTTTTCCACGTTCACGAGAAACGCCTTGTATTCCGGCGTATGGGTATTGGAGTCGCCGACGCCCGGGGTCAGGGTGTTGGCCAGGAAACCCTTGCGCGCCGCACCTTCGTAGCCCCAGTGGCAGGGGATACCGATGGTGTCCACGGGCTGGCCGTCGATGGTCAGGCGCTGGATGCGCTTGGTCACCACGGCCTTGGCCTTGATGTAGCCGCGCTGGGTGCTGACCTTGACCCGATCGCCCTGCTTGATGCCTTTTTCCGCCGCGAGCTTTTCGCCGATCTCGACGAACTGCTCGGGCTGGATGATCGCGTTCAGGCGAGAGTGCTTGGTCCAGTGCCGGAACAACTCGGTGATCGAGTAGGTGGTGGCGACGTATGGGAACTGCTCGCGCTTGCCCATCCGTGAGCGGTCGTGGTCGTAGATCCGCGCGGTCGGGCTGTAGGTCACGGCCGGGTGCAGCGGGTTGCTCGCCAGTGGGCTTTCGGTCGGCTCGTAGTGCTCGGGGAACGGCCCGTCGTTGAGCGCGCCCACCGAGAACAGCCGGCCCACGCCTTCGGGCAGCATGATGAACGGGCAGGTGCCAGTGCCGGGGGCAATGGTCGGGGCGAAGTCCGGGACATCGACGCCGCTCCAGCGCGTGCCGTCCCAGCCGATCAGCTTGCGCTTCGGATCCCACGGGTTGCCGGCAGGGTCGGCCGAGGCGCGGTTGTACAGCACGCGGCGGTTTTGCGGCCAGGCCCAGGCCCAGCCCGGCGTGTTGCCCAGGCCCGAGTCGGTGTTGTCGCGACGGGCCATCTGGTTGCCTTGCTCGGTCCAGCAGCCGGCGAAGATCCAGTTGAAGCACACGGTGCTGCCGTCATCGCGCAGTTGGCCGAAGTCATTGAGCAACTGGCCCTTGCGCAGGATCAGCGCGCCCTTGTCGTCGAACAGGTCGACCAGCGCGCGGCCGTTGGATTCCTTGGCCACTTCCTCGGGCTTGGGGTCCAGCGGGTCGGCGTAGTCCCAGGCCATGTTGAGCAGCGGCGCAGGGTTGGCGCCGCCTTCCTTCTGGTAGAGCTCGCGCAGCTTCATGAACAGGTGGCCGAGGATCTTGCCGTCGTGCCAGGCCTCGCCGGGTGGCGCGGCGCCCGCCCAGTGCCATTGCAGCCAGCGCGAGGAGTTGACGATCGAACCGTCTTCCTCGGCGAAGCAGGAGGAGGGCAGGCGGAACACTTCGGTCTGGATCGCCGCAGTGTCGACGTTGTGCTCTTCGCCGTGGTTCTTCCAGAAGCTCGAGGTCTCGGTCGCCAGCGGGTCGATGATCACCAGGAACTTGAGCTTGGCCAGGGCTTCCTGGGCCTTGTTCTTGTCCGGGAACGCCGCCACCGGGTTGAAGCCCTGGGCGATATAGCCGTTGACCTTGCCTTCGTACATGCGGTTGGTGAAGTTGATGACGTCGTAGCTGTCATCCCACTTCGGCAGCCAGTCGAAGCCCCAGTCGTTTTCCTTGGTCGCCTTGTCTCCCCAGAAGCTCTTCATCAGGCTGACGAAGAATTTCGGGGTGTTCTTGTAGTAGTTGACCTGGTCGGGCAGCACCGCGCTCGGCGTGGTCTGCTTGAGGTAGGTGGCAAGGTCGGTCTGGGCGTCGGAGGGCAGGTTCATGTAGCCCGGCAGGCGCAGCGACAGCAGGCCGAGGTCGGTGTAGCCCTGGATGTTGGAGTGACCGCGCAGGGCGTTGACGCCGCCGCCGGCCATGCCGATGTTGCCCAGCAGCAACTGCAGCATGCCCGAGCCGCGGATCATCTGCGCGCCGTTGGTGTGGTGGGTCCAGCCCAGCGCATAGAGGAAGGTGGCGGTCTTGTCCGGGGCGCTGGTCTCGCCGAGGATTTCGCAGATCTTCAGGAAATCTTCCTGCGCGGTGCCACAGACATTGCTGACCATTTCCGGGGTATAGCGGGCGACGTGGGCCTTGAGCAGGTTCCACACGCAGCGCGGGTGGCTCAGGCTCATGTCGCGCTTGGCGAAGCCGTTTTCGTCCAGCTCGTAGTTCCACGAGGCGCGGTCGTAGCTGCGCTTGTTGGCGTCATAGCCGCTGAACAGGCCCTCGTCGAAGTGGTAGTCCTCGCGCACGATCAGGCTGGCGTTGGTGTAGGCGCGCACGTATTCGTGCTGGATTTTGTCGTGGGTGATCAGGTAATTGACCATGCCCATCAGGAAGGTCACGTCGGAGCCTGCGCGCACCGGCGCGTAGATATCCGCCACCGCAGCGCTGCGGTTGAAGCGCGGATCGACCACGATGACCTTGGCGCCGTTGCGAATCTTCGCCTCGATCACCCACTTGAAGCCCACCGGGTGCGCTTCGGCGGGGTTGCCGCCCATGATCATCACGACGTTGGCGTTCTTGATGTCGACCCAACTGTTGGTCATCGCACCGCGGCCGAAGGTCGGCGCCAGCGCGGCTACGGTCGGCGCGTGGCAGACCCGGGCCTGGCTGTCGGTGCCGAGGATGCCCAGGGCGCGGGTGAAGCGCTGGTCCAGCGAGCCGGTCTCGCTGCTGGCCGCCGAAGAGCAGAGCATGCCGGTGCTGAGCCAGCGGTTGACGGTGGTGCCCTTGGCGTTCTTCTCGATGAAGTTGGCGTCGCGGTCGTCCTTCATCAGGCGCGCGATGCGCTCGATGGCGTAGTCCCAGCTGACCCGCTGCCATTTGTCCGAACCCGGCGCGCGGTACTCGGGGAACAGCAGGCGCTGGTCGCTGTGGATGTAGTCCACCAGCCCCGCGCCTTTCGGGCACAGCGAGCCGCGGCTGACCGGATGATCCGGGTCGCCTTCGATGTGGAAGATACGCGCCTTGGCGTTCTTCGCGCCGTCGCCGAGGCTGTACATCAGCAGGCCGCAGCCCACTGAGCAATAGGTGCAGTTGTTGCGGGTTTCCTTGGCGCGCAGCAGTTTGTACTGCCGCGATTGGGTGGCTTGGGCCATACCCGGCGCAAATCCCAGGGTGGCGCAGGTCGCGGTGGCCGCGCCGACGGTGCACAGTTTGAAGAACTGTCGTCTACCCAGTCCCATGATTATCTCCTTATTACGGACGACCTCACGAAACGGCCGTGCACAGGAGTGCCCGCCGGGAAAAGCGTCAGGATCGGTAAGTGGTCTTCAGGCAAAAGCATGCAGGGAATACGCCGCTGTCCCTTCTCTAGGGAGGACTATTTGTCGCATTCGCGGGGGAGTGTATTCCCGCGTTTTTTGTGTGACTAATCGACCTTGTTGATGGCGTGATCGACCCTGTCTATTGGCGCACAAAAAACAGGGTTTTCGGGGCTGGCCCGGCCAGTGCTACAGTCGCTCCCTTTTGCGTTCACAGAGGTGAAACATGCGCACTGCACTGGCGATCGTCGCCGCGACCCTGCTGGCGGGCTGCGCCTCGTCGGCCATGAACCAGGCCCGGGTTGGCCAACCGGACAGGATTTTCAATTCGACCAAAGACGTAGCCAAGGTCGCCGAGTGCGTCCAGTTCACCTGGCAGGACGAGGCTTCGTTCGGTGTCGATGCCAGCGGCTACCAGGAGCAGGTGAGCGGCGTGGTCACGGTTTCCACCCGTGGCGGCGAGTACTTTGCCGATATCACCGCGGCCGGCGGCGGCAGCCTGGTCAAGTTCTACGCGCAAAAGGATGACGCCCTGGCCCAGCGCCGTATGGCGGCCCTGGCCACCTGTCTCTGAGCACGGGCATATACTGAAGTAACGATACCGGCGTTGTGCCGGTATCGACCGCCTTTGGCCGCATTGGCCGGGTGCGTTGATCATCCTCGCTGTACGTGGGGGCGCGAGCGGACAACCCGTTTGGAGGTGTCTCATGAGCCAGTATCAACGAATCTTCATGATCGCCGCGCCGAGCCTGCGGCATACCCCGGCCCTGGAACGTGCCGTGGCCATTGCCAAAGCCACCGACGCGGCCCTGCACATCGCTGTTTTCATCGAAGAAGGTGACCTGCTCGGGCGCATGTCCAGCGGTTCGGCGCTGCGCCAGTCGATGGAGCAGGAAGCCTGGACCTGGCTGCGCGACGAAGCCGGGCAACTGCGCCACGACGGCCTGGAAGTGACCTGCGAGGTGCAGGTGAGCCGCGAGGTGCTGAAAGACATCATCGAACATGTGGAAGAGATGCAGCCGGACCTGGTGGTCAAGGACGTGCATCACGAATCCGCCCTGCGCCGGGTTTTCCTCACCCCGCCGGACTGGCACTTGCTGCGCGATTGCCCGGTGCCGCTGCACCTGGTCAGCGAAGTGCGCTGCCCGTTGCCGCGGGTGATCATCGCCGCCGTGGACACCCTGCACCCGGACAGCCAGCACACCCGCATCAACGAACGGGTGATCCGTGCCGCCAACGCCATGGCCGTGCAATGCGATGCCGACCTGCACCTGCTGCATGCCTGGGACGTGGCCCAGACCCACATCGCCGATTTCGGTGCCGGCGCCGTGACCATGCCCGGCTTCAACAGCGAAGTGCGGCGCTCGGCGCAACTGGCATTCGAACACCTGGCCGACAGCCACGGCGTACCCGAGGCCAACCGGCATTTCGTCAGCGGGCCGGCGAGCCATGCGATTGGCGAATATGCCGGGCATCACCGGGCGGATGTGATCGTCATGGGCAGCAGCCAGCGGCGCGGTGCGAGCGGGTTGCTGGGCAGTACGACCGAGCATGTGTTGCAGCATTTGCCGTGCAATGTGCTGGCGGTGCGCGGGGAGGAATAGAGCGGCGCATGTCGCATCGCTGCATGGGTATCTACAGATCTTTTGGCTGTATGAAGACCATGAAGCGTCAGTCAGAAAACCGGGTAATGGCGACCAGGCGCTAGCCGAAAGCTTTTCAGCGTTCTCCAGATCGAGCGCCGCCCGCGCGGCGCATCGCGAGCAAGCTCGCTCCTACATCGGTTGCAACGTGCCATGGTCTGTATGAATTGAGTTGCCCGCCTTTGGTGTTTGACGGTGAATCGCGGAGAGGCTGTTGAGGTCGACTCGAGACCGCGTCGTACGAATAAGGCGGCCAACCATGGCCTGACAGGCATAGGCACGTTGCAACCGATGTAGGAGCGAGCTTGTCGGGGCGCCGAACCGTCGCGATGCGCCGCGCGGGCGGCGCTCGATCTAAAGAGCGCTGGAAAACTCCCGGCATGCCCCTGCAATTAGCCATCGTTCACCACCTCACCCGCACCCCCAGATTCCCGATCAACCCATTCAAATCGTTGTCATCCACATCACTGCTGTAATCCGCGCTGACGAACAGCGCCACCTTCGGCGAGACCCGCGCCACCAGCCCCAAACCCAGTTCCACTGTGGCCGAATTACGCCCGCTGCTGATCTTGTCGACCTTGTCCAGCGTCACCGTGTCGGCGTTGGAGAAGTCGTACCAGACGTTGGTCCGCACATAGGGTTCGATCGGCATGCCGCGCACTTCATAGTGCCCGGACAGCCGCGCACCGACCCGGCCGCTCCAGCTCGGCTGGCCGTCCAGCGCCTGCAAGGCATCAGCCTGCGCCGGGTTGCCGGCGAAGTACTGCTGGTTGATCAACTGCGCCTGTGGCTCGATCACCCAGTTCTTGCCCAGGCCGATGGGGAAGCCACCTTCCACCGAGAAGGTCAGCGCATGCCCGTCGCCGTCGATGCGCTCGCCTGCAGCATTGCGCCCGCTGGCGTCGAAGCGGGTGCCCATGGCCACGGCGTCGACATGCCAGCCCTGGTCATGCTGCAAACTCCAGTACATCCCCAGGCTTTCACCTTCCAGACGGACGTTGTTCTGCCGTTCGCCCACGCTCGGGCGCTTGCCGTCGAAGCCGCTTTGCAGGGTGCTGTGCCCGACGAAAATCCCCGCCCGGTGCGTGCTGCCGCCGGCGGTTTCGCGGATGAACAGATCAGGGCTCATGCGCAGGTCGCTGCCCGGTGCCTGCAAGCGGGCATCGGTTTGCGCTGGCTTGCTCGCGGTCGGGAAGAATTGCGCCCATTGGCTCTGCATCAGCTCCGGTTGCGCCGGGCCGCTGCGTTCGGCCATGCGCTCGGAAAACGCGCTCAGGGTGTCGCGCCCAAGCCCGGGGAAACTCACCGGTTGCAGGGACAGGGTGGGGACGTCGAGTTTGAACAGCGGGTCCTGGTCTTCCAGGCCGATTGCTTGTGATTCCACCGGGGTTGCCATGAGCAGCGACGTGGAAACCGCAAAGAAAATCGACTCAAGGCCTGTGGCCGTCGACGGTTTTTTCATGGCGGATCTCCTCTGTGTAACAGCCAAGGGTCTGGCCTGATGTCACGGCCTGCAAACCAGCACAGAGGGGCGACCCAAACCAGCAAAACGATCCACGACCCGCGCGCGAACGCGCGAGCTAGAGGCTCGGATTGAGTTTTCACGGGTGAAGCTAAAGTGAAGTCAAGGAGATCAGGGCAGGCGCGTCAAGAATGTGTGAAGCCGGTGTGAACAGATCGGTGAACAGCCTAAGTGGCTGAATAACCGAGCACTTGCGCGGCGCATAGTCAGAGAGTGAATTTACACGGGGCCGGCTATTTCGAATGGTTGCAGGTGGCGGGCGAATTGTGCGTGACAGGGCGGTGCGTCTGTAAAACCCACGTCACACATTGGCGTACTCAGGCGCGGTGTCACGCTGCGGTGATTGGCATTAGCGCATTAAAGGCATGCTGCTAATAACGATTCGCTTGGCAAGACTGACATTTTTGCCAGGTGTGTTTTTTCTCCTCACGTTCAGTATGGAGTTACCGCTGCGGTGAGGGAGGAAGGATGATGGCCTACGTCATTACGGATAAATGCAAAAACGACAAGTCATGCCTGAAAGTGTGTCCGGTTGTCTGCATCTTCCAGGGCAAAAACACACTGGTGATAGACCCCGACACCTGTATCGATTGTGACGAGTGCGCAAAGGTGTGCCCGCATCACGCGATCTACCTCGATGAAGAGGTTCCCGATCCGAAGTTCATAAAGCTCAACCTGGACCAAAGCCGTACTCACCGTGAAGCCAAAAAGTACTGAGTAACGGTATGACCCGCCGCGCTGCCCGGCCCGTGGCAGCGCGGCGGGTCATGGCGTCAGTCTTCGTCCCGCTGCAACTCCAGCAGCAACAGGCTGCGCCCGGTGACCTGGAATTCGCTGCCGAACTCGAGCTTGTGGCCTTTGCGCAAGGTGGGCCGGTCGGTGTCGATCAGGCAGTTCCAGTATTCGCCTTGCGGCACTTCGGGCAGGGTGAAGGGGACGGTGTCGTGGTGGGCGTTGACGATCAGCAGCAGGGTCGCGTCGGCACCCGGTTTGCGAATCCCGCTGGCCTGGGCGCGGCCGTCCATCAACATGCCGAGGCAGCGGCCCTGGCTGTCTTCCCATTGCTCCACGGTCATCTCGCTAGCATCGGGCGCCAGCCAGGTGACGTCCTTGACGCCGATGGCCTCGTTGTAGTCGCCGACCAGGAACCGCGCCCGACGCAGGATCGGGTAGGCCTGGCGCAGCCGGGTCAGGCGCTTGACGAACTTGAGCAGCGCCGTGCCGTCTTCGTCCAGGTCCCAGTTGATCCAGCCGATCTCGCTGTCCTGGCAGTAGGCGTTGTTGTTGCCGTGCTGGGTGCGGCTGAATTCGTCGCCGGCAACGATCATCGGCGTGCCCTGGGCCAGCAGCAGAGTGGCGAAGAAGTTGCGCATCTGGCGCAGGCGCAGGGCCTTGATTTCGGGGTCGTCGGTGGGGCCTTCGGCGCCGTGGTTCCAGGACAGGTTGTTGTTGCTGCCGTCCTGGTTGTTTTCGTCGTTGTCCTCGTTGTGCTTGTCGTTGTACGAGACCAGGTCGCGCAGGGTGAAACCGTCGTGGGCGGTGATGAAGTTGACCGAGGCGTAGGGCCGCCGGCCGCGGCGATTGAACAGCTCGCCGGAGGCGGTCATGCGCGCGGCGAAATCCGCGAGCTGGCCTTCGTCGCCTTTCCAGAATGCACGCACGGTGTCGCGGAAACGGTCGTTCCATTCCGCCCAGCCAGGGGCGAAGTTACCCACCTGATAACCGCCGGGGCCGCAGTCCCAGGGTTCGGCGATCAATTTCACCTGGCTCAGCAGCGGGTCCTGGCGGCAGGCGACAAGGAAGCTGTGACGTTCGTCGAAACCTTCGTGGTAGCGCCCGAGAATGGTCGCCAGGTCGAAGCGGAAGCCGTCCACGTGCATCTCACCGGCCCAGTAGCGCAGCGAGTCGGTGACCAGTTGCAGCACGCACGGGTGGCTGAGATCGAGGGTGTTGCCGGTGCCGGAATCGTTGATGTAGTAGCGTTTGTCGTCGGGCATCAGGCGGTAGTAGGAGGCGTTGTCGATACCGCGCATCGACAGGGTCGGGCCCAGCTCGTTGCCCTCGGCGGTGTGGTTGTAGACCACGTCGAGGATCACCTCCAGACCGGCGTCGTGCAGGTGCGCGACCATTTCCTTGAACTCGGCGATCTTGCCCTTGGCCAGGTAGCGCGGATGCGGCGCGAAGAAGGCGATGCTGTTGTAGCCCCAATAGTTGTTCAGGCCCTTTTGCAGCAGGTGCTGGTCGTTGACGAAGGCGTGGATCGGCAGCAGCTCGATGGCGGTCACGCCCAGTTGCTTGATGTGGTCCAGCAACTCGTCATTCATCAGTCCGGCGAAGGTCCCGCGGGACGCGTCGGGCACGGCCGGGTGCCGCATGCTGATGCCACGGGTGTGGGCTTCGTAGAGGATGGTCTTTTCCCACGGGGTGCCGACGCGGCGGTCGCGGCCCCAAGTGTAGGCGGGGTCGATGACCTTGCACTTGGGCACGAAGGGCGCGCTGTCGCGCTCATCGAAACTGAGGTCGCCGTCGGGGTGGCCAATGGTGTAGCCGAACAGCGCTTCGGACCATTTCAAGCCGCCCACCAGCTGCTTGGCGTAGGGGTCGATCAGCAGTTTGTTGGGGTTGAAGCGATGGCCGTTGCCCGGGTCGTACGGGCCGTGCACGCGGTAGCCGTAGATCAGCCCGGGGTGGGCGTCGGGCAGGTAGCCGTGGAAGATTTCGTCGGTGTATTCCGGCAGCTCGATCCGCTCGATTTCGGTTTCGCCGCTGGCATCGAACAGACAGAGTTCCACCTTGGTGGCATTGGCCGAGAACAGGGCGAAGTTGACCCCCAGTCCGTCCCAGGTAGCACCCAGGGGAAAGGGCAGGCCTTCACGAATGCGCGAGGGTTCGGTGTGGGCGGTTTCGGGTTTATCGGTTCGGCTCATTGGGCACCTGAAGCGGGTTGACGGGAACGGCCAGCCGACGCGGTAGCAAGCGCTACCGCGGCGGGTGGTGAACGAAACGGGACCGACGCAGGGTCAGAGTGGAGCGGATTTCTTCGGTGTACGCGGCTTTTTCGCCGGCTCGCTCTTGGCCGGTGTGGCCTTGCCCAGAGTGGGCGCGGGTTCGGCTTTAGGCTTGGCGCTGGCACTGGCCTTGGGTTTTTTCGCGGTGCTGGCCTTGGGCGCCAGCGCCTCGGCTTCGGCCAGCTTGCGCGCCATTTCCCAATGACGCGCTTCGTGGCCTTCCGGCTTACCCTCCGACTCCCAGATCTGATACGCGAATTCGCGGATACGTTTTTCCTCGACACTCATGGCTACGCTCCTGATGACTCAATGTGCTCAATGAAAAGATTCACGGGAAAGCGCTCCAGCGCGGTGTTCAGCCACAGCTCCCGGGAGCCGGGCTCCTTGATGCTTGTGACTGCGCGCTGATCGAAAAGTCCCGTGCAATTGGCAGTGGACAAGGCGAACGGCAGAACCACCCGGGTATCGCCCCAGTTCTGTGCCGGGATCAGCGGGTGTGCGGTGTTGCCGAGCAGATTGCCGGCAAGGCGGGGAACGATGACGACGGCCCGTTGCTCTTCGCCGAGACGGGCGAAGGCGAGGACGTTTCCGGCGTGTTCGCCGCGCACTTCAAGCGGCAGGTAGGCGCCACGCAGGAACAGGTCGGCGTATTGCCGGCGCCGCTCCAGCACCTGGGCGATCAACGCCTGCTTGACGCGCCCGTCGCGCCACGCGCCAAGCAGCGCCTCGGGTGCCTGGCTGTCGTCGAGGGCCTGGCGGCGTACCGCGAAATCCACCGGGCGGCGGTTGTCCGGGTCGACCAGGCTGAAATCCCAGAATTCGTTGCTCTGGTACAGATCGGGCACGCCCGGCGCGGTCATGCGCAACAGGCACTGCACCAGGCTGTTCAGCGCTCCGGGGCAGGCCAGCGCGTTAGCGGCGTCCGCCAGGGAATGACGCAGTTGCTGGGACTGACGGTCCAGCAGCAGGCCGTCGATAAAGGCGGCGCAGGCGTCTTCATAGTCGGTGTTGGGCGCGCTCCAACTGCTGCGCAACTTGGCCTCGCGCAGCGCCTTGCGTTGCCATTCATGCAGGCGTTCGGCGTAGCGGCGCAGCCCCGGCTCATCGTCGGCGCGCAACTCCAGGGGCCAACTGCCGAGCAGGGTCTGGTAGAGCATCAGTTCATCGCCGGCGGTGGGCGCGGGGCCGTCGGCCAGTGCCTGGCGCAGCGGTTCGGCCAGCTCGCGCCAATGTTCGATGCGGCTGGCGAACCAGTCGGCGCGCTCGCTGATCACCGCGAGGCGGGCACGCAGGTCTTCGCCGCGCTTGTGGTCGTGGGTGGCGGTCGCCAGCAGGTTGTCGGGGAACTCGGCCAGCCGTTGCTGGCAGTGGGCGTGGAAGTCCTCGGCGGGCGCACTGAAACGCTCGGCCTCGAAGCCCACGTCATTGCGCGAGAGCAGCACCGCCGAGCGATAGAAGGCGGTGTCTTCCACTGCCTTGGCGGCCGTCGGCGAGGTCAGTTGCTGGAAGCGCACGCAGGCATGGCGCAGTTGCTTGCGCGGCCGCCCCGGTGGCAGCCGGCGCCAGGCTTCGCCGCCGAGCCAGCGTTGCAGGTAGTCGAGCACGCCGGCGTCGCTGTCGCCGAGGCTGATCCGCGCCTGTTCCAGGGCGGACTGAAAAAACTCTTCGTCCTGCTCTGGCCGACCGCAGGCGGTGATGTAGGTGCGGTAGACCGGGTAGTGCTCGACCAGTGCCTGCAAGGCGCGGCGGATCGCGCCGAAGGTCAGGTCGCGGCTCATCACGTCATTGCGCGCCACCTGCAACAGCGCCTGGGCCACGGATTCGAAGTCGCCGGCGAGGGAGCCTTGCAACACCAGTTGCCGGGCCTGGCGGACTTCCTCGCTGAACGGCGGGCGCTCGGTGAGCTCGTGCCACAGGTTGGCGAGCGGCGCCTCGCCGGCCGGGTCGTGTTGCAACAGCGACACCTGGTTCATGAATTCATAACCGGTGGTGCCGTCCACTTGCCAGTCGCGGTGCAGGCGTTCGCCGACACCGAGGATCTTCTCGACATAGATCGGCAGGTGCTCCAGCGCCGCGTGCAAGGGCCGTTGCGCCAGCAGGGCGCGGGTCCGGCGGCGCAGCTTGCGGCAATAACCGCGCGGATCGGCGAGGCCGTCGATATGGTCGATGCGCAGGCCGTCCACCAGGCCGCGGGCGATCAGCTCGAAAACTTTGCCGTGGGTCGCTTCGAACACCGTCGGCCGCTCGACGCGCAGGCCGCCCAGTTCGTTGACGTCGAAGAAGCGCCGCCAGTTGATGTCGTCCGCCGCCGTGCGCCAACTCGCCAGCCGATAGTGCTGGCGCTCCAGCAGCCCGTGCAGGCGGATGAAGCCGGCTTCCTGGCGACCATCGAAGCCTTCCAGCAGACGCTCGATATCCACCGCGACCTGGGCCAGCCGGGCCAGGTCGATCAGTTCGCGGTGCAGCGGCTCGGCGTCGTCGGCGTTTTGCAGCGCGGCGAAGCGCCCGGCGAGGTCGCGCAGGCTCGACAACTGACTGGCGGCGAGGACCAGCGCATAGTCCGGCGGGCTGACCGGGAAGCGGTGTTCATGGTGATGAATCTGGAAGCGCCCGGTGTCCGCTGAAAAACGCAGCGGCGTCTCGCCAGCCTGCAGCACCTTGCCGTAATCGTCGGCGAGGAAGGGCAGGAGCAACTGGCCTTCCAGCAGCGGGTCGGGCGAATGCCACTGGATATCGAAGAACTCCGCGTAGCGGCTGCGCCGGCCCCAGGCCAGCAGGTCTTGCCACCAGGGGTTGTGCTCGCCGCCCACGGCCATGTGGTTGGAAACGATGTCGAGGATCAGGCCCATGCCGTGTTGGCGCAACGCCGCAACCAGGCGTTCCAGTGCGGCCTCGCCGCCCAGCTCCGGGCTGACCCGGGTCGGGTCGACCACGTCGTAGCCGTGCCGCGAGCCGGGGCGGGCCTCCAGCAGCGGCGACGCATAGACGTGGCTGATGCCGAGGCGCGCGAAGTAGGGCACCAGCGGCACCGCGTCATCGAGGGTGAAGTCGGCATGAAATTGCAGGCGCAAGGTCGCGGTCAGTGGGCTCATCGGTCACGCTCCCAGGCTTGTTCGCGGGCCTGGGCCAGCAGTTCCAGACGCCGCGCGGCGTCGTAGTCGTCGAGCAGGTCGCGGGCTTGCGGGGCAAAGCGGCGGCACCAGTTGGGATGGCCTTCGGTGGTGCCGGGCAGGTTCGGTTGTTCGTCCACGCCCAGCAGATCCTCCAGTGGCAGCAGCACCAGCGGTGCTCGGGTGTGGCCGAGCAAGCGCACGCTGGCGTCGATGACCGTGTCGTCGTTGTCCATGGGCTGGTTGTAGTTGCGTTCGAGCAACTGGCGCAGGCCACGGATTTCGCCCTGGCGGGTGTCGCGCCAGTGCCGTTCGGTGAGGGCGTCGATCAGTTGCAGGCGGTGGTTCCAGTCGATATCCCGTGATGACAGCCAGCCGGCCAATGGCGGCAAATCGTGGGTGCTGGTGGTGGCGAGGGCGTTGTCCGGCCAGTCGAGGATCGGCTTGAAGTGCCCCGGCGGGTCCTGTTCGAACAGCAGCACGCGCATGCCGAGGATGCCCCGCGCCGCGAGTTTCTCCCGCAGGCCGTCGGGCACGGTGCCGAGGTCTTCGCCGAGGACGATGGCGCGGTGGCGCACCGATTCCAGGGCGAGCAGGCGCAGCAGGTCGTCCAGCGGATAGTGCAGGTAGGCGCCGGCGCTGGCCGCGGCTCCGTTGGGAATCAGCCATAGCCGTTGCAGGCCCATCACGTGGTCGATGCGCAGGCCGCCGGCATGGGCGAAGTTGGCCCGGAGCATTTCGATAAAGGCGCGGTAGCCGTTGCGGCGCAGGCCTTTCGGCGAAAAGGCGCAGATGCCCCAGTTCTGTCCGGCGCGGTTGAGGATGTCCGGTGGCGCGCCGACGTGCAGGTCGGCCAGCAGTTCGTCCTGGCGGCTCCAGGCCTGGCTGCCGGCACCGTCGGCGCCGACCGCGAGGTCAGCGATCAGGCCGACCGCCATGCCCTGGCCGCGTGCCGCCTGCTGCGCCCGTTCCAGGCCGCGGGCCACCAGCCATTGGCAGAAGGCGTAGTACTCGATGGCCGCCGGGTAGTGATCGGCGAACTGCGCGACCTCCACGCTGCGCGGCTCGCGCCAGCCGTCCCACCAGCGCCGCCAGTCCTGGCTGCTGCCCTTGGTGGCGGCGGCGTCGAGCAGGGCTTCGTAGCGGCAGTGGTCTTCCAGCGCCTGGCCGCCGGCCTTGCGGAAGCTGTTGAAGTCTTCGCGTTGCGGGTGGTCGCCGCGGCTGAAGTCGCGGTACAGCACGCGCATCAGTTTCTGCTTGGCACCGGCCGCCCGTGGCCAGTCGATCAGCGGCAACTGCTCCAGTTCGTCGAAAGGCAGTTCCAGGCTTTCCCGCGCCACGCGCACGGCGCGTTCGCCGAGGAGGATTTCCGGGCTGGCGTAGAGGCTGTTGTAGAACAGCCGGCTGGAGGGCGAATAAGGGCTGTAGGTGTGGCTGTTGTTGGCGAACATGGCATGGGTCGGGCTGATCGCCAGGGCATCGGCACCGCGTTCGGCGGCGCTGCGGGCCAGGGCTTCGAGGGCCAGGCAGTCGCCGAAGCCGCCGTCGCCCTGGCGGCGCAGGCTGTAGAGCTGGGCACTGACGCCCCAACTGCGCGGGTTCGAGTGGTCGTCGGCGTCGGCCAGGGTGAAGCAGCGCAGCGGCGCCACGGCAAGGGTGAAGCCCTGGCCGTTGATGCTCAGGCGGTGATAGCCGAGCGGCAGGCCGCCGGGCAGGGCACCTTGGGCGTCCAGGCGCAGGGCCTGTTCGCTGCCGTCTTCGAGCACGGCGTGGCACAGGTTGCCGGCGTCGAACCAGTGCGCCAGCGGCAGGGCTTCGCCGAGGTCGACGGTCAACAGCGGCGGCAGGTGCTGCGTATCCTCGGCCTGTTCCAGGGCTTTGATGCTGTGGGCGACGCTGTCGGCATCCTCGGCGGGATGGCCGAGGGCGGCGAGGATGGCACGCAAGTCCGGATCACTGACCTTTTGCGCCTTGCCGTTGGCGTCGATCCAGTCGACAGCCAGGCCCGCGAGGCGGGCCAGGTGGTGCAGATGCAGGTCACTCATTGGGCAGACTCCGCGGCGGAAGGAGGAATGCGGCTGACCAGGGCGCTGAAGGGGGGCAGGGTCCCTGGTTGTTGCACTGCTTCAGTGCATTGGAACAACGGTTGATGACGCTCGGTCAGGTCCGATTGCACCGGTTCCGGGCCGAGGTTGAGGTCGATGCGCAGCTCACTGCCGTCGCCCAGCCGCCAATGGGCGCTGAGTGCCTTGTCGCCGAGCACTTGGGTGCCCAGCGCCCGGGCGCCGTCGAGGTGCGGCACGATGTGACGGCGGCGCAGAGCCAAGAGCTGTCGGTAGAAGTCTTCCCAGGCGGCGCTGTGGCTGTTGCGCCGGGGGCGGGAGTCGATGAAAGTCTGCAACGCGTTGGGGTCGGGGATCTGCTCCCGGCGCTCTGGTTCGGTGAACGCGGCGAAGCCCTGGAATTCGGCGCGGCGGCCTTCGCGCACGGCATCGGCCAGCTCGTCGTGGTGATCGGTGAAGAACAGGAACGGCTGTTCGCTGGCCCATTCATCGCCCATGAACAGCAGCGGAATCATCGGCGAGAGCAGCAGCAGGGTGGTCGCGGCGCGCAGCGCGCGGGGTTCGCACAGGGTCGACAGGCGCTCGCCGAAAGCGCGGTTGCCGGTCTGGTCGTGGTTCTGCAAAAACAGCACGAAGGCGCTCGGCGGCAAGTGTCCGCTGGGCTCGCCGCGCGGCCGGCCATGGCGGTCGGCTTCGCCCTGGTAGACGAAACCTTCGCTCAGGCTGCGGGCCAGGCGCTGCGCCGGTTGCTGGCGGAAATCGGCGTAATAGCCTTCTTCCTCGCCGGTCAGCAGCACATGCAGGGTGTTGTGCCCATCATCGTTCCACTGCGCGTCGAAATCGGCCCCGAGCAGGTGCGCCTGGTTGAACTCGTTTTCCAGCACCAGCCAGCAGTGGCGGTCCGGGGCACAGTGCTGGCGCACGGCGCCAGACAATGCGCGAAGAAAGTCCGGGTCGTCGATGGCGTGCACCGCATCCAGGCGCAGGCCGTCGAAACGGTAGTCGTTGAGCCACATCAGAGCATTTTCGATGAAGAAGTCGCGCACCTCCGTGCGGCGAAAATCGATGGCCGCGCCCCAGGGGGTCTGCCGGTCTTCACGGAAAAATTCGCTGGCGTAGTGGTGCAGGAAGTTGCCGTCGGGGCCGAAGTGGTTGTAGACCACGTCCAGCAGCACCATCAGGCCGAGGCCGTGGGCCTGGTCGATCAGCGCTTGCAGTTGTTCCGGCGAGCCGTAGCTGTGCTGCGGGGCAAAGGGCAGAACGCCGTCGTAGCCCCAATTGCGCTCGCCGGGGAACTGGCCGATGGGCATCAGTTCGATGGCGGTGATGCCCAGTTCGGCCAGGCGCGGCAATTCCTTCATCACCCCGGCGTAGCCGCCGAGCAGACCGACATGCAGTTCCTGGATCACCGCTTCCGACCAGGGCCGGCCGCGCCAGCCATCGTGACGCCAGCGGTAGCGCTGGGGTGCGATGACCTGGCTGGGGCCGTGCACGCCTTGGGGTTGGAAGCGCGAAGCGGGGTCGGGGACCGACAGGTCGCCGTCGATGCGGTAGCGATACAGGCTGCCCGGCGGACAGCGCCGTTGCAGGCGAAACCAGCCATCGGCCTCGGGAGCCATGGCGAAGGTCGCGCCATCCAGTTCGAGTTCGACGCTGCGGGCGTCGGGCGCCCACAACGCGAAGCGGGTGCGCTGGCCGTCCTCGACCAGCGCCCCATGGTTGAAGCACAGGGGCAGGGGCGGCATGGCTTACCCCCGCTGGCTAGTGGCGCGGACGACCAGTTCCTCGTACAGCCGGGCGTAGGGTTCCACCGCCTGGCACCAGTTGAAGGGTTGGGTCATCGCCAGGCAGCGCATGGCGTTGAGCAGCGGTTTCTTCTCGAAGACGTAGAAGGCCCGTTGCAGCGCCTCGCGGTAGCTTTCCACGGTGGATTCGTCGAACAGGAAGCCGGTGACGCCACTCTCGATGGTGTCGGCCAGGCCGCCGGTATTGCGCGCCACCGGCAACGAACCGAAGCGCTGCGCGTACATCTGGCTCAGGCCGCAGGGCTCGTAGCGCGACGGCATCAGCAGGAAGTCGCTGCCGGCGAACATGCGCCGGGCATCGGTTTCGTTGAAGCCGATGCGCACGCCGATGCGGCCGGGGAAGCGCACCGCCAGCTCGCGCATGGCCTGTTCTTCCTCGGGTTCGCCGCGGCCGATGATGGCGAGCTGGCCGCCTTGCTCGACGATGAACTCGGCCACGCCCAGGGTCAGGTCGAGGCCTTTCTGATAGACCAGTCGCGAGACCACGGCGAACAGCGGGCCGGTGGACGGCTCAAGGCCGAACAGTTCGCGCACCTGCGTGGCGTTGGCCGCCTTGCCTTCCCAGTCATTGAGGCCGAAGCGGTGTTCCAGGTGGCTGTCGGTGGCCGAGTTCCAGCTCTCGTCGATGCCGTTCGGAATGCCGCTGAGCAGCCCTTGCTGGGCCTTGCTGTCGAGGAACCCGTCGAGCCCGCAGCCGAATGCCGGCGTGGTGATTTCGCGGGCGTAGGTGGCGCTGACCGTGGTGATGTGGCTGGAGTAGGCCAGGCCCGCCTTGAGGAACGACAGCTTGCCGTAGAACTCCATGCCTTCCTGTTGCAGGGCGTGTTCGGGGATCGCCAGTTCCGGGCAGCAGGCGCGGCTGACCACGCCCTGGTAGGCGAGGTTGTGAATGGTGAACAGGGTCGGGGTGCTCAGGCCGCGCCAGTGCATATAGGCCGGGGCCAGGCCGGCGGGCCAGTCGTGGGCGTGGACCAGGTCCGGGGTCCAGTGGACCATGCCTTCGCCTGCGGCGATTTCGGCGGCGGCCAGGCCCAGGCGGGCGAAGCGGATGTGGTTGTCGGGCCAGTCACGGCCGTTGTTGGCGCCGTAGGGCGTGCCTTCGCGCTGGTACAGCTCGGGGCAGATGAGGACGTAGATGACCAGGCCGTCCGGCAGGTCCATGCGCCCGATCTGGCAAGCGGGCAGCGCCGCGTGGCCACCCAGTTCGCCGACCACATGGATCGGGTTGTCGCTTTCCATCACTTGCGGGTAGCCGGGGATCAGCACGCGGACATCGTGCAAGTGGCTCATGGCGCGGGGCAGGGCGGCGGAGACGTCGCCCAGGCCGCCGGTCTTGACCAGGTCGGCGATTTCCGAAGTAACGAACAAGACTTTGCGTTTGTGCCGGTTCTGTCTGGCGTCGGCGGCATAGCCACGGCTCGTTGCGACGATGTCACTGCCCACGGGGGCGCTGGTGTCCGGATTGAAATGCTCGGTATGCGGTTCGACAGCGGCACTGATCATACTTCTCTCCATCCCTTGTTCTGCGGGTGAATCACCCTAATGCGATGCCTGTTCGGTCTATCTCTCTTCTGCTGTGCAGTGTTGCGTCCCTGTCACCCGTGCAAGCGCTACGCCAAATGGCGCTCCTGCCATTGGCGAACTGACGAAGTGTAGGGATGGGTGGGCCGCGCCCGGGAACGCCGGAAGCGATGACCTACTTAAATTCCTGACCGGTACCGTGATCCGAAAGTTTCAACTTTTTTCGGTCGGGTTGTCCGGGCGGTACCACGCAGGATTTGCCAGTGTAGGAGAGGGATCGGAGAAAATGTGACCCGCTGGTCATATTTCAGATTGAAGACACATGGGTGGGTTTTTGCATAAGGGAGGAAGGGAAGGGGGTAGTTTGGTTATTGGGGGGTCGCGCCGCGCAAGCGGCGCTCGATCTCAAGGGCGCTGACAACCTGGGTTCAACCAAGAATCCCCTTCATCTTGTCCCGCAACTGATCGATGGTGAACGGCTTGCCAATCACATGCATGCCTTCCGGCACATCCATGGTCGAGCCATAGCCGCTGGCAAACACGATCGGCAGCAGCGGGCGCAATTCGCGGGTCAGGCGGGCCAGTTCCTGGCCGTTCATGCCGGGCAGGCCGACGTCAGTGAGCATCAGCGAAAAGGGCTGTTGCGGGTCTTCGATCAGCTTGAGTGCCTCTTCGCCGTCTTGGGCCTCGGTAACCTCGTACCCCAGTTCATTGAGCACATCGACCAACAGCATGCGCACGATGTTGTCGTCTTCAACGACCAGAAGAGGGGGAATAGCGGGCATGGGTTGCTCCTGCGGCAATAGGTATTACTGACTCTGTAAACGCAACGCCGCAGGAAGTTCCCCGGCATCAGTGATGTGCAGCATAGCGGTCGACGTTGAAGCAGGGAACGATTGGCGAACCGATGCCTCAAATACTGGCTTTGTGCCCTGTCGATTGCCGTGAACATGGATAGACTGGGAGGGGCAGCGTGGTTGCGGTTTGCATGTCAGATCGAAAACCTGAACCATAAGACAAAAAAATCAACCCAATTCTGCCGCCCGGACCCTACAGATGAATCATTCAGCCTCAACAACCGACCAACAGCGCTTCCGCAAGCTGCTGGTGCGCAATATCAGCCTGCCCCTCGGGGTCGGCCTGTTGAGTGCCGTGGTGTTTGTCACGGTAATCGCCTACCTGCTCTCGGTCATCCAGTGGGTCGGCCACACCGACCGGGTGATCAACAACGCCAACGAGTCGCTGAAGCTGTCCATCGACATGGAAACCGGCATGCGGGGCTACCTGCTCACGGGCGACGAGCATTTTCTCGATCCCTACGAACTGGCCAAGCCACGGATCAGCGCGCAGATGAAGACCCTGCGCGAGCTGGTGGCGGACAACCCGACACAGATCGATCGCCTCGGCCGCCTGGAAGCGCTGCAGGCCGAGTGGGACATCTTCGCCCGGGAGATGATCCAGTCGCGCCGCGGTGGCGGTGACTACCGCTCGGATATCGAGGCCGGTCGCGGCAAGCGCCTGACCGACCAGACCCGCAAGGAATACGAAGACTTCGTCGCCCTGGAGCAGCAACTGCGGGCCAAGCGCAACGAACAGGTCAGTACCACCACCTGGGTATCCATTTCCCTGTACCTGGCGTTCATCATCCTGATCAGTGGCCTGCTGGCCTGGATTGGCCGGCGCGACCTGATCAACCTCTCCACCAGCTATCAGGAAAACCTCCAGGCCCAGGAACGTGCCACCGAGCACCTTCAACAGCAGGCCTGGATCCGCAGCGGCCAGTCGCAACTGGCCGAGCGGGTGCTGGGCCAGCAGACCCTGCCGACCCTGGGCCACAACATTTTGCAGTTCTTCTCCAACTACCTGGGCAGCGTGGTCGCCGCGCTGTACGTGCGTGACGAGCAAGGCGATCTGCACCGCGTCGCCAGCTACGGTTTCTCCCGCGAGCAGGAAGCCCGGGACCAGGTGGTCGGCTCCCACGAAGGGTTGCTGGCCGAGGCTGTCAGCCAGAGCCGTCTGATGGTGCTGGACGATGTGCCGGAAGATTACTTCAAGGTCAGCTCCGGGCTCGGCGAGGGCCTGCCGCGCAGCGTGCTGGTGATGCCGTCGAGCAACGACGGCCAGGTCAATGGCGTGCTTGAACTGGGTTTCCTGCGTCCGCTGAGTCCGCGCGATGGCGAACTGCTGGAGCGGGTCGCCAACAACCTCGGCACCTCCATCGAGAGCGCGCGTTACCGCCAGCGCCTGCAGGAAGTGCTGGCCCAGACCCAGCAACTCAACGAAGAGCTGCAGGTGCAGCAGGAAGAGCTGAAAACCGCCAACGAAGAGCTGGAAGAACAATCGCGGGTGCTCAAGGAGTCCCAGGCCTACCTGGAAACCCAGCGCGCCGAGCTTGAGCAGACCAACGAACAACTGGCCGAGCGCACCGATGCCCTGGCGTCCCAGCGCGATGCCCTGGACCACAAGAACACCGAGCTGAACGAAGCCCAGGTGCAATTGCAGGAACGCGCCGAGGAGCTGCAACGCTCCAGCAAGTACAAGTCCGAATTCCTCGCCAACATGTCCCATGAGCTGCGCACGCCGCTCAACAGCTCGCTGATCCTGGCCAAATTGCTGGCCGAGAACCCGCAGGAGAACCTCAGCGACGAGCAGGTCAAGTTCGCTGAATCGATCTACTCCGCGGGCAACGACCTGCTCAATCTGATTAACGACATCCTCGACATCGCCAAGGTCGAGGCCGGCAAACTCGACGTGCGCGCCGAAACCACCCAGGTGGCACGCCTGGCCGAGGGCCTGCGCGGCATGTTCGAGCCGTTGGCGGCGGACAAGGGGCTGGCCTTCAGCGTCTCCATCGAGCCGGATGTGCCGGCGACTCTCTACACCGACCGCCAGCGCCTGGAACAGATCCTCAAGAACCTGCTGTCCAACGCGCTGAAGTTCACCGATCGCGGCCAGGTCGGCCTGACCGTCACCCACCAGCCTGGCAGCGGCATCGTGTTCCATGTGCGCGACAGCGGCATCGGCATCGCGGCGGACCAGCAGCAACTCATCTTCGAAGCCTTCCATCAGGCCGACGGCACCACCAACCGCCGCTTTGGCGGTACCGGCCTGGGCCTGTCGATTTCCCGCGATCTGGCGCGTTTGCTTGGCGGGCAGATCCAGGTGCAGAGCGAATCGGGCAAGGGCAGCGTGTTCAGCCTGATTCTGCCGGAGGCGTACGAGCCGATCGTCGAACAGGTCGGGCCTTCGCCTATCTCGCGTCCACAGCCATTGTCCCAGCCGGTGGTGGTCGCGCCGGCGCTGATCGATCCGCTGCCGCCGACCCCGCTGGCGGCGCCGGCCAAGCGCCTGTCCTTCGAGGACGACCGGCAACTGGCACCGTTCTCCAACCGCTGCATCCTGGTGATCGAGGACGAGCCGAACTTCGCCCGCATCCTCTTCGACCTGGCCCACGAGCTGGGCTACAACTGCCTGGTGGCGCAGGCCGCCGACGACGGCTTCGAG
The DNA here is from genome assembly GCF_025466015.1 of Pseudomonas sp. 5P_5.1_Bac1. Taxonomy (NCBI): domain Bacteria; kingdom Pseudomonadati; phylum Pseudomonadota; class Gammaproteobacteria; order Pseudomonadales; family Pseudomonadaceae; genus Pseudomonas; species Pseudomonas sp. 5P_5.1_Bac1. The sequence continues at coordinate 116,772 of NZ_JANLNX010000108.1, forward strand.
CTGGCCGAACGCTTTATTCCCGACGCCATCCTGCTGGACATGCGCCTGCCCGACCATTCCGGGTTGACCGTGCTGCAACGGCTCAAGGAACAGGCCGCCACGCGGCACATCCCGGTGCACGTGATTTCCGTCGAGGACCGGGTCGAGACCGCCATGCACATGGGCGCCGTGGGGTATGTGGTCAAGCCGACCAGCCGCGACGAGCTGAAAACCGTGTTCGCCCGCCTGGAAGACAAGCTGACCCAGAAACTCAAGCACATCCTGCTGGTGGAAGACGACGACCTGCAGCGCGAAAGCATCGCCCGCCTGATCGGCGATGACGATGTGCAGATCACCGCCGTGGCGACCGCGCAGGAAGCGCTGGAACTGCTGCGCGAGAACATCTACGACTGCATGGTGATCGACTTCAAACTGCCGGACATGCTCGGCAACGAGCTGCTCAAGCGCATGACCATCGACGAGATCCGCGCCTTCCCGCCGGTGATCGTCTACACCGGGCGCAACCTGACCCGCGACGAAGAAACCGAACTGCTCAAGTACTCGCGCTCGATCATCATCAAGGGCGCGCGCTCGCCGGAGCGCCTGCTGGATGAAGTGACGTTGTTCCTGCACAAAGTCGAATCGACGCTGTCCCATGAACGGCAACGCATGCTCAGGACCGCGCGCAGCCGCGACAAGGTCTTCGAAGGCCGCAGGATCCTGCTGGTGGACGACGATGTGCGCAATATCTTCGCCCTGACCAGCGCCCTGGAGCACAAGGGCGCGCTGGTGGAGATCGCCCGCAACGGCCGCGAGTCCATCGAAAAACTCGAGCAGGGCGGCGATATCGACCTGGTGCTGATGGACGTGATGATGCCGGAGATGGATGGTTTCGAGGCCACCCGGCTGATCCGCAAGGACCCGCGCTGGCGCAAGCTGCCGATCATCGCGGTGACCGCCAAGGCGATGAAGGACGACCAGGAGCGTTGTCTGCAGGCCGGCGCCAATGATTACCTGGCCAAACCGATTGACCTGGACCGGCTGTTTTCCCTGATCCGTGTCTGGCTGCCGCAACTGGAGCGAATTTGACAAGCGAACGTAACACCGACATTGAAATCCGGCTGTTGATCGAGGCCATCTACCTCAAGTACAGCTACGACTTTCGCGATTACTCCGGCGCTTCGATCAAGCGCCGGATCCTGCATGCCGCGCGGCATTTCGACTGCGCGACGATCACCGCCCTGCAGGAGCGGGTGCTGCACGATCCGGGAATGTTCATGCAACTGCTGCAGTTCCTGACCATCCCGGTCAGCGAGATGTTTCGTGACCCGAGCCACTTCCTGGCCTTGCGCCGGGAGGTGGTGCCGCACCTGAAGACCTGGCCGTCGATCAAGATCTGGATCGCCGGCTGCAGCACCGGTGAAGAGGTCTATTCCATGGCCATCCTGCTGCGCGAAGAGGGCCTGCTCGAACGCACCATCATTTACGCCACCGACATCAACCCCAAGTCGCTTGAGAAGGCCAAACAGGGCATTTACTCGATGCAGTCGATGCGCGACTACGAGCAGAACTACATCGCCGCCGGCGGCCAGCGTGCCTTCAGCGACTACTACACCTGCGCCTATGGCAACGCCATTGTCGACAGCAGCCTGCGCGATAACGTTACTTTCGCCGACCACAGCCTGGCCACCGACAGCGTGTTCTCCGAGACGCAACTGGTGTCCTGCCGCAACGTGCTGATCTACTTCAACAAGGGCCTGCAGGACCGCTCTTTCGGGCTGTTCCACGAATCGCTCTGCCACCGTGGATTCCTGGTGCTGGGCAGCAAGGAAACGTTGGATTTTTCCGCCTACGCCGACCGCTTCGAAGCGCTGGTCAAGCCGGAACGGATCTACCGCAAACTATGAACAGGGCCGAAGTGATCGTCATGGGGGCCTCGGCGGGCGGCGTCAGTGCGCTGCTCTCGGTGCTGGCGCTGCTGCCGCGGGCGTTCGCGATTCCGGTGCTCTGCGTGCTGCACCTGCCGGACGACCACGAAAGCCAACTGGCCGAGGTTTTCGCCCGCCGGCTGAAGCGGCCGGTGCGCGAGGCGCGGGACAAGGAAAGCCTCGAGGCGGGGATGATCTATGTCGCCTGCCCCGGCTATCACCTGTCGCTGGAGCGTGACCGCTCGCTGTCCCTGAGCCAGGAAGAGCGGGTGCATTACTCGCGGCCCTCGATCGACATGCTCTTCGAATCCGCCGCCGACGCCGTTGGCCCGGGGCTGGTCGGCGTGCTGCTGACCGGTGCCAACGAAGACGGTGCCAGTGGTCTGGCACGAATCAGTGAGTACGGTGGTCTTACCGTCGTCCAGGACCCGGCCCAGGCTCAGGTCGCCACCATGCCAAACGCTGCGCTGGCGCTGCACCGGCCCGACCATATACTCCCTTTGAACGGCATCGGGCATCTGCTCGCCAAGCTGGAAGCACAAGAATGCTAAGCCATATCCAAGCCAAACTGCTGATCGTCGACGATCTCCCGGAGAACCTGCTGGCGCTCGAAGCGCTGATCAAGGGCAACGATCGCACGGTGTACCAGGCGAGTTCCGCCGACCAGGCGCTGTCGCTGCTGTTGGAGCACGAATTCGCCCTGGCCATCCTCGATGTACAGATGCCGGGCATGAACGGCTTCGAGCTGGCCGAACTGATGCGCGGCACGGAAAAGACCAAGCACATTCCCATCGTCTTCGTCAGCGCCGCGGCGCGCGAGATGAACTACGCCTTCAAGGGCTACGAAAGCGGCGCGGTGGATTTCCTGCACAAACCGCTGGACACCCACGCGGTGAAAAGCAAGGTCACCGTGTTCGTCGAGCTGTACCGCCAGCGCAAGGCCCTCGACCAGCAATTGCAGGCGCTGGAGCGTGGTCGCCAGGAGCAGCAACTGCTGCTGGAACAGTTGCAGGTGGCGCGCGGCGAGCTGGAGCGCGCGGTGCGCATGCGCGATGACTTCATGTCGATCGTCTCCCACGAAGTGCGCACGCCGCTCAACGGTCTGATTCTCGAAACCCAGTTGCGCAAGCTGCACCTGGCGCGGGACAACGCCGATGCCTTCACCCTGGACAAGATGCGCGCCATGGTCGAGCGCGACGAGCGCCAGATCAACAGCCTGATCCGCCTGATCGAGGACATGCTCGATGTCTCGCGGATCCGCACCGGCAAACTGTCGATACGGCCTTCGCGCTTCGACCTGGCGCAACTGGTGAGTGGCCTGGTGGAGAACTTCTCCGCCCAGGCCGCCGCCGCCGGATCGTCGATCGAGCTGGTGATCAACGACGGCGTGGAAGGCGTCTGGGATGAATTCCGCATCGAGCAGGTGATCGCCAACCTGCTCAGCAACGCCCTGCGTTATGGCGCCAAGCGCCCGGTGCATGTGCGGGTGTCGGCGAACGCGGACATGGCCTGCGTCGAGGTGCGCGACGAAGGGATTGGCATCAGCCCGGAAAACCAGCAGCGGATTTTCCAGCAGTTCGAGCGGGTCAGTTCCAACCTGAGCGTCGCCGGGCTCGGCCTCGGGCTGTACATTTCCGAGCAGATCGTCCTGGCCCATGGCGGCAGCATCGTGGTGCAAAGCGCCGAAGGCGAGGGCGCGACGTTCCGCGTCAGCCTGCCGCTGGTATGCGATATGCAGGGAAATGCTGCGGAAAACGAAAGTGATCTTCAACAGGCAACCTCTGCGTAAGCCAGGGGTCTATCAACGAACGACACCACCCGAATGAACCGAATCAAGGCGTTGGCATGAGTGAAGATGCACAAGATGTAGTACTGGTCGTCGAAGACGAGCCGGTTATCCGGATGGTCCTCAATGACTACCTGTCGGGCGAGGGTTACCGCGTCCTGCTGGCCGAGGACGGCGCGCAGGCGTTCGAGATCCTGGCCAGCAAGCCGCACCTGGACCTGATGGTCACCGACTTTCGCCTGCCGGGCGGCATTTCCGGGGTCGATATCGCCGAGCCCGCGGTCAAGCTGCGGCCTGACCTGAAAGTCATTTTCATCAGCGGCTACCCCGCGGAAATCCGCGAGTCAGGCAGCCCGATCGCGTTCCGCGCGCCGATCCTGGCCAAGCCGTTCGACCTGGACAGCCTGCGCGAGCAGATTCAGCGATTGCTCCGCTAGCGTCAGGCGATTCATACGAATTAAGGGAAATTTTCCTGCATCCCGTCTTTCAGCGGGATGATCCGATCGGTTCCTTGTTTTCTCGACACAGGAACCGTCATGAATCCGTCCACACCCGCCGACCCTCACGCGATCACCTTGCACCTGGGGCTGTTCTTCGACGGCACCGGGCTCAATCTGCACAACCACGAGCAAGGCGCCGTCTCCGGCAACACCTCGGGCAGCTACGTCACCGGCAAGAGCAATGTGGCGCGGTTGTTCGAGTTGTATCCGCAACAGGCGCGGCTCGGCCTCGAACCGGGACAGACGCGGGCGGCGATGGCGCTGTACGTCGAAGGGGCGGGCACCCGGCGCGGCGCGGCGGATTCGCTGCTGGGCCAGGCCACCGGCCGCCATGAACAGGGCGTGCGGGCGCTGCTGGAGCCGCTTCCCGTGCGCATCAGCGGACTGATCGAGCTATTCACCCAGCACAATCCCGGGCGCGGGATTCGCGCTGTCGAAGTCGATCTGTTCGGCTTCAGTCGCGGTGCGGCGGCGGCTCGGCATTTCGCCAACGGGCTGGCGGGTATCTGTCCCGACTGTCCGCCGCTACTCAATTTCATCGGCCTGTTCGACACCGTGGCCGGGATCTGGGCGCCGCTCAAAGGCAACTTCAGCGCCGCCAACAGCGACTACGACGGGCTGCAACTCGGCCTGCGCGCCGGACTGGCGCGGCAGGTCGTGCAACTGGTGGCGGCCGACGAGCGCCGGGTGAATTTCCCGCTGGTGGCCAGCGACAACGACCTGCCGCTGCCGGGCTCGCACACTGACATCGGCGGCGGCTACTTGCCGGACGAGCAGGAACGACTGCGCCTGGCGCGCCCGTTCAGCAGCCTGGAAGCGCGGCACCTGCCCGAGCGCCAAAGCCGTGCGTGGTTGCAGGCCAGTCAATGCCTGGAGCAGCAGCGCGGGCAGTGGGAGGCGCAGGGGTTCGAACTGAGCATCGACCTTCACAGCAGCGACCAGCCTTTCTTGCCCAAGCGCGACCTCCAGCGTGAGAAACGCGTGGCAGCGCAGGTCGTGGGGACGCGGCGGGTACGGGGGGAGTTGTCGCTGGTGTACCTGAGGCTGATGCATGCCTTGGCCGTGCGCGCTGGCGTGCCGCTGGCGCCTGTGCCGGACTGCGCCGAACTCAGGCTGCCCACGGAATTGCACGGAATTGCCGCGAAACTGCAGGCCTATGGTCTCGGCCAGACGGCGGCGCATGGGCTGGATGAGCGCGAAATCGCCTTGTTGCGACGCCGCTACATCCACCGTTCCGCGCACTGGAACGCCCCGTTGCACTCGAACAGCCCCTTGCTCGACGGGTTGTTCGTCCATCGGCCTGACGCCGAGGGGCAGCGGGTCATTCACCCGAATCGATGACACTCACGCCGCAGAACTGATGCATTCCGGCAGCGTGCGTTCGATGGCGCCCAGCAGCATGCTCTCCATCAACGCCAGGCGCTGGGCCTGGGGCAATGGCGAATGTTGCAGCCAGCCCGGCAGGCTGTTGAGCATGCAGGCGACGACATGCGCCGCAGCCTCCAGGGCCGGGCCGGTGAGGCTGGTGGAAGGGGCGATCGCGCGCAGCAGGTGGCTCTCGTACTGCCGGCGCATTTGCGCGATGTGCGCCTGTTGCTCATCGCTCAGGCAACAGAGGTCGCGTTCGGCGAGGCGGAAATGCAGCGGCCGTTCCGCGTGCAGCGCCCAGTGCGCCCGGATCACCGCGGACAGGCGCACGTTGATGGGCTTGCCCCGGCCGGCCGGATGCAGGGTGGCAAGCAGCTCTTCGAACAGTTCTTCGATCAGGTCGAACAACAGGTGCTGCTTGCTCGGGAAATGGTGGTAAAGCGAGCCGGCGGTGAGGCCCACATGGGCAGCCAGCTCGCGCATGCTGACCTGGCCGAACCCCTTGGCGGCGAACAGTTCGAGAGCCTTGTCGCGACGGTCTTCGTAATCGGCGCAGCGTTCGGCACAGGTCTTGGGCATGGTGGCTTACTCGTACGTGTGGAAACCGCGACCGCTCTTGCGGCCCAGGTAGCCGGCCGCGACCATCTCCTTGAGCAGCGGGGCGGGGCGGTATTTGCTGTCATTGAAGCCCTCGTGGAAGGCCTCCATGATCGCCAGCAGAGTGTCCAGGCCGATGAGGTCGGCCAGCGCCAGCGGGCCGATCGGCTGGTTGCAGCCCAGGCGCATGCCGGTGTCGATGTCCACGGCGCTGGCCAGGCCTTCCTGCAGGACGAAGATCGCTTCGTTGATCATCGGCACCAGGATGCGGTTGACCACGAAGCCTGGGCGGTTGCCGGCGGTGATGGCGGTCTTGCCGACCTTGCCGGTCAGTTCCATGGCCGTGGCGTAGGTCGCGTCGCTGGTTTGCAGACCGCGGATCACCTCGACCAGCGCCATCATCGGCACCGGGTTGAAGAAGTGCACGCCGATAAACCGCTGCGGCGCGCTGATGGCCGCGCCCAGTTGGGTCACCGACAGCGATGAGGTGTTGGTGGCGATCACGCACTGTTCACTGACGTTGGCCGCGACCTGCTGGAGGATGCGTTTTTTCAGCTCGAGGTTTTCGGTCGCCGCTTCGATCACCAACTGCGCGTCGTTGAGCGCGGCGTAGTCGGTGCTGGTGCGGATGCGGGTGACCGCGGCTTCGGCCTGGGCCGCTTCCAGGGTCTGCTTGCTGACCTGGCGATCGAGGTTCTTGCGCAGGGTCGCCACGCCACGCTCCAGCGCGGCGTCGGAGACATCGATCAGGGTGACCTGGTAACCGGCCACGGCGCAGACCTGCGCGATGCCGTTGCCCATGGTCCCGGCGCCGATCACGGCGATGTTTTCAAGCGTCATCTTCATGGTTTCCTTCAAGCCCGTTCGAACAGCACGGCGATGCCTTGGCCGCCGCCGATGCACATGGTCGCCAGCGCGTAGCGGCCTTTGATGCGTTGCAATTCATGGATCGCCTTGGTGGCGATGATCACGCCGGTAGCGCCCACCGGGTGGCCGAGGGAAATGCCCGAACCGTTGGGGTTGACCTTTTCCGGGTCGAAGCCCAGTTGCTGGGACACCGCGCAGGCCTGGGCGGCAAAGGCTTCGTTGGATTCGATGACGTCCAGGTCGGACACCTTCAGGCCGGCTTTTTCCAGGACCTTGCGGGTCGCCGGCACCGGGCCCAGGCCCATCAGTTCCGGCTCGACACCGGCGTGGGCGTAAGCCACCAGGCGGGCCAGCGGCTTCAGGCCCTGGCGCTTGACCATCTCACCGGTGGCCAGCACCAGCGCGCCGGCGCCATCGTTCAGGCCGCTGGCGTTGCCGGCGGTGACGGTGCCGTCTTTCTTGAACGCGGTTTTCATTGCGGCCAGTTGTTCGCTGCTGACGTCGCCGCGCACGTGCTCGTCCACCTTGAACTGCACCGGGCCTTTGCGGCCGGGGATTTCGATCGGCACGATCTGGCTGTCGAAGCGGCCTTCGGCAATGGCGCGGGCGGCGCGTTGCTGGCTGGTGATCGCGACTTCATCCTGCATGGTGCGGGTGATGCCGTTCTTCTCGGCAACGTTCTCCGCGGTGATGCCCATGTGGAAGCCTTCGAACGGGTCGTGCAGGATGCCGAGCATGTAGTCGATGCTCTTCATGTCGCCCATGCGCGCGCCCCAGCGGGCTTGGGTCAGCAGGTACGGGCCGCGGCTCATGGATTCGGCGCCGGCGGCAATCACCGCTTCGGCTTCGCCCAGCAGCAGGGTCTGCGCCGCCGAAACGATGGCCTGCAGGCCGGAACCGCACAGGCGGTTGACGTTGAAAGCGGGGGTTTCCTTGGGGATGCCGGCGTTCATCGCGGCGACCCGGCCCAGGTAGGCATCGCGGGCTTCGGTAGGGATCACGTTGCCCATCACGACGTGGCCGATCTGCTCGGGGGCGACGCCGGAGCGCTCGATGGCGGCGCGGGTGACCTGGGTCGCCAGGTCCGCCAGTGGCAGGTCCTTGAGCGAACCGCCGAAGGTGCCAATGGCCGAGCGCACGGCGCTGACTACGTAGATATCGTTGTTGTTCATGATCGACTCCAATGGGCGAAGACGTGGCGTGGAGCCACGTGGCTCTGAGAGAATGACGCCCGGCCACGCCCGGGGTGTGTCGAGTCTAGGCACTGGGGGCGTTCGGGCCTATGCCTTAAGTGCCCAGCCGGGCTGTTACTTTTTGCCATGCCGTCGAGGTCAATGCGGAAGCTGTCATGCGGGAAAACGATTCGGTCGCGATGTACTTCGTCCATATCATGCTCTACAGCCTGCGCGACCAGCCCGCGCGGGCCGCGGCGCTGTTGCAGCAGTCCGGCATCGATCCGGTGCTGATCCACGAACTCAACGCCCGCGTGCCGGCCTCGGCCTTCGCCCGGCTGTGGCTGATCCTTATCGAAGCGCTGGACGACGAATTTTTCAACCTCGACAGCCACGGCATGCCGCTGGGCAGCTTCGCGCTGATCTGCCGCGGCTTGATCCAGGAGCCGAACCTGGAGAAAGCGCTGCGCCAGTGCCTGGGCAACTTCGGCCTGTTCCTGCGGGACATGCGCGGCACCCTGACCCTGCGCGGACAACGCGCGGTGATCAGCCTGCACTCGCGCATCGACGACCCGCAGCGGCGCGTCTATGCCGAGGAAACCTTGCTGGTGCTGGTGATCAGCCTGCTGTGCTGGCTGGGCGGACGGCGTATCGCCATTGATCGCACTGAACTGAGCGATGCGCGGGTAGCACTGGACGACGATGCGCTGTTGTGGGGGCCGAACCTGCAGATCGGCACCGGCCGCACCGAAGTGGAATTCTCCGCCGACTACCTGAAATTGCCGGTGGTGCAGGACCTTGGCGCGCTGAAGACCTTCCTGCGCAGTGCGCCGCAAGGGCTGGTGGTGCGTTACCGCAACCAGAACGGCCTGGCGGCGCGGGTCTATCGGTATTTGCGCCTACGCCAGTACGGCGAATGGCCGACCCTGCTGGGCCTGGCCGGGCAAGTGGGGCTGAGCCCCAGCAGCTTCCGCCGGCAACTGGAGCGCGAAGGCTGCTCGTTCCAGCAGATCAAGGACGAAGTGCGCCAGGCCATGGCCTTCGAATGCCTGCGCGACAGCGACCTCAGCGTCGCCGAGATCGCCGAGCAGACCGGCTTCCAGGAGCCCAGCGCGTTTCACCGGGCGTTCAAGAAATGGACGGGGGAGAGCCCTGGCAGCTATCGCCAGCGCCTGCGGCCGGCTTAGGCCGGAACCATCGCAAAGCCCACGCCGAAGCGGTTCCAGGCATTGATGGTGGCGATGGCCAGGGTCAGGTTGACCACTTCGGTTTCACTGAAATGCTCCAGCAGCGCCGTGTACTGGTGTTGCGGCGCATGTTTTTCCGGCAGCCGGGTCAGGCTCTCGGTCCAGGCCAGCGCGGCTTGCTCGCGAGGCGTGAAGTAGGCGGTGTCGGCCCAGACACTCAGGGTCTGCAGCCGGGCTTCGGTTTCGCCGGCCTTGCGCGCGTCATTGGCGTGCATGTTCACGCAGTAGGCGCAGCCATTGATCTGCGAGGCGCGCAGGCGGATCAACTCCAGCAGCGAGTTCTCCAGCCCGGATTTGGCCAGGGCCTGCTCCAGGCCGATCATGGCTTTGTAGGCTTCGGGTGCGTGTTTGGCCCATTCGATGCGGGTGGTCATGCTGGTAGCTCCGTTGTGGTTCCGCGACAGCGCGGGATGGAGCACACCTTAATCGGCGAGAGGCGGGTTTCAGATAGCCAATTTCGGGATTTGTGGGGAGGCCAATCGGGTTGCCGCAATCCGCTTCACCCTCGGCCCCGCGCTTCACCCAGGCCCATCAACAAATCCCGTAACGCCAGCCCATCCCCATCCAGCCCTGGCCTGGCATACAGGGCCAGTTCCAGCCCGTCCACCGGCGGAAAACCTTCGTCTTCGCTCAGTTTCCGGTGATCCGGCAGCACGCAGCGGCTGGGGATCAGGCTGACGCCCAAGCCCGCGCTGACCGCGGCGCCGAGGCTGGCCAGGCTGGTGCTGGAGTAGCTGATTCGCCAGGGTCGGCCGGCGCTTTCCAAGGCGTGGATCATTTCCTGGCGGTACAGCGCGCCCACCGGGAACACCACCAGCGGCAACGGGTCGTGGGCGACCATGCCGCGGGCGCTGCACACCCAGGACAACGGCTCCGGCCAGCGCGCGTGGCAGTCGCGGTCGGCGCCCCACTGCTTGACCAGCAGCACGTCCAGCTCGCCGTTGCGGTAAAGGTGCAGCAGGGGATTGCTCAGGCCGCTCTCGACTTCGAGGCGCAGGTGCGGGCGTTCGCCGATAAAGCCGCGCAGGGCTTCGGTCAGCAACTCGCCGGCAAGGTCTTCCGGCGCGCCGAGGCGCAGTGCGGTCTGGGTCTGGGTGGGGTTGAGCGCCAGGCGTGCTTCTTCTTCCAGGCGCAGGATGCGCCGCGCATAGCCCAGCAGTCGCTCGCCCGCCTCGGTGGGCCAGACCTGGCGCTGACTGCGGTCGAGCAGGCGGCTGCCGAGGCTCTGTTCCAGGCGGATGATCTGTTGGCTGACGGTGGATTGGGTCAGGTGCAGGCGGTCACCGGCGCGGGTGAAGTTGCCGGTTTCCACCACGGTGACGAAGGCGCGGAGCAGGAGGGGGTCAAGCATTCACAAGTCCACTGGTATGCATGAAATGAATTAATTTCATGCTACACCGCTGGCTCGGGATAATCGCGGCTCAATCGACAGAGGGAATGCCATGCGCCCGAACCGAACCCGCAAACAGCCCTGGCGCGGCGTGCTCGCCGGCCTCGGGCTGGCCGCCAGTAGCGTCGCTTGCGCTGATCTGCCGCAAGCGGTCGTCAGCGGTGACCGTCAGCAACTGCAGACGCTGCTGCGCTCCGGCGCCGCCGTGGACCAGCGTGATGCTCGCGGCAACACCGCGCTGCTGCTGGCCACCGCGCGCAACGACCTCGATGCCGCTCGCCAGTTGATCGAGGCCGGTGCCGACGTCAACGCCAAAAATGCCATCCACGACAGCCCCTACCTGCTGGCCGGGGCCGAGGGTCACCTGGAGATTCTCGAACTGACCCTGGCCCACGGCGCCGACCTGAAGAGCACCAACCGCTACGGCGGCACCGCGCTGATTCCCGCCTGCGAGCGCGGTCATGTGGCGGTGGTGGCGCGTTTGCTCAAGGCCGGTGTCAACCCCGACCACATCAACAACCTCGGCTGGACCGGCCTGCTCGAAGCCATCCTGCTCAGCGACGGCGGGCCGGATCATCAGGCCATCGTCACGCTGCTGATCGACGCCGGCGCGAAGGTGAACCTGGCCGACCGCAATGGCGTCACCCCGCTGCAACACGCCCGCGAGCGCGGCCAGCAGGCGATTGTCGAGCGGTTGCTGGCTGCCGGCGCCCACTGAAATCACCGAGGAATTTCCGATGAGTAACGACGCGTTCATGCGTGAAGCCCTGGCCCTGGCCCGGGAAAATATCCAGGCCGGTGGCCGGCCATTCGCCGCGGTGCTGGTGCGTGACGGGCAGGTAATCGCCCGCGCGGTCAACGAAATCCATTGCACCCAGGACCCCACCGCCCACGCCGAAATGCAGGCGATCCGCCTGGCCAGCCGGCAGTTGGGGCCGCGTCTGGACGGATGCGAGGTCTACGCCACGGGCCATCCGTGCCCGATGTGCCTGGCCGCCATGCATTTGTGCGGGATCGAGCGGGCCTGGTTCGCCTACAGCAACGAGGAGGGCGAGCCCTACGGCCTGTCCACCGCCGCGGTCTACGCGCAGATGGCCCGCCCGCCGCAACAGCAGTCGTTGCCGTTGCGTCCGCTGAAACCGGAGGGCGAGGACGGGCTGTACGGCCTCTGGCAGCAGGTGCGCCCGGCATGACCGAGGCCTCGTCGCGCTGGCGTAGCGCCGCGCTGTTGCTGCTGGTGGTCGCGGTGACCGTCAACCTGCGGCCGATCCTCACCAGCATCGGTCCGCTATTGGAAGACATCCGCAGCGGCACCGGCATCGGCTACCAGCAGGCCGCGTTGCTGACGGCATTGCCGGTGTTGTGCATGGGCCTGGTGCCGTTGTTGCAGCCGTGGTTGCGCCGTTGGCTGAGCGAGCAGGGCGGTTTGTTGCTGGGCCTGGGCGCCATTGGCCTGGCCTGTTTCTGGCGCCTGTTGCTGGGCAGCGGCACGGAGCTGATCGCCAGTGCGGTGCTGGCCGGGCTTGGCGTGGCCTTCGTCCAGGCGCTGATGCCGGGGTTGGTCAATCGCTGGTTCTCCCGGCGGCTGGCGCTGGCGATGGGCGTGTATTCGGCGGCCTTGATGAGCGGTGGCGGGCTGGCCGCGGTGCTCGGGCCGCGGGTCGCCGAGCATTTCGGACACTGGCAGGCGGGGCTGGGCGTGTGGCTGTTGCCGGTGTTGCTGGCGTTGCTCCTGCTCGGGTTGGTCGGGCCGAAACTGGAAGCCGCCGCCGGCCGCGGCGGGAATGGCGGCGGACACTTCTTCGGCAACCGTCGGGCCTGGCTGCTGGCGATTTACTTCGGCCTGATCAATGGCGGCTACACCAGCATGGTGGCCTGGCTGCCGGCCTACTATCAGCAGGTCGGCGGCAGCGCACGCGGCGGTGGAGAACTGGTGGGTCTGATGACGATCTTCCAGGTGCTCGGCGCGCTCGGTTTGCCGCTGCTGTTGCGCCGGTTGGCGGACCGCCGCCCCGGCCTGTGGCTGGCGCTGCTCGCGCAGTTAATCGGATTTGCCGGCCTGTTGCTGGACCCCGCGTTGTCACCCGGTTTGTGGGTCGGCCTGATCGGTTTCGGGCTCGGCGCCTGCTTCAGCCTGAGCCTGACGCTCACCCTCGAACACTGCAAAGACCCACGCCAGGCCGGCGGGCTGGCGGCGTTCGTCCAGGGCATCGGTTTTATCATCACCGGGCTGGTGCCGTACCTGACGGGGTGGCTGCGGGATATCAGCGGCGATTTCCAGGCGTCGTGGACACTGCTGACCGTCACCGTGGTGCTGATGCTGTTGGTCACCGGGCGCTTCGCGCCGAATGGCTACACCGCGGCGATGAAGGTCACGGCGAGCCCGGCCAGCGCCGTCAACTGAGGTGCTGCAGGGTGTCGCGCACCCGGTCCAGCGCCGGGTCGATATCCAGCAGCTCGATGGCGCCGAAACCCAGTAGCAGGCCGTGGCGCGGCGTTGCCTCGGTGAAGAACGGCGCGATGGAATACAGCCCGACTTCTACCTTGCGCGCCAGGGCAATCAGAAAATCCACGTCCAGCTCGCCCTTGGCCAGCGCGCTCAGGTGATAGCCCGCGGTGGTGGGCACCGCTTCGAACCACGGGCTGAGGTCGCCTTGCAAGCGTTGCAGGATGCGTTCGCGGCGCGCCGCGTACAGGTCGTGGCAGCGACGGATGTGCTTGAGCAGATGGCCCTCGCTGATAAAGCGGGCCAGGGCCCACTGGCTCAGGGTCGAGGTGTGCCAGTCGCTCAACTGCTTGGCGATGCGTACCGGCTCCAGCAGCGCCGGCGGCAGGATGGCGTAGCCCAGGCGCAGTTCCGGCAGCACGGTCTTGGAGAAGGTGCCGACATAGGCCACCAGGCCGTGTTCATCGAGGCTCTGCAGGGCGTCGGTGGGCCGGCCTTCGTAGCGGAACTCGCTGTCGTAATCGTCCTCGATGATCACCGCGCCCAGTTCGGCGGCCCGGGCCAGCAGGGCGCGACGGCGCGGCAGGCTCATCGGCATGCCCAGCGGAAACTGGTGCGAGGGCGTGACGTAGATCAGCCGGACACCGGCGTCGATCCGCTCCACGCAAAGGCCTTCGGCATCCACCGGCACATGCTGGATGCGCGCGCCGAGGGCTTCGAACAGGTGCCGCGCCGGCGGATAACCGGGATCTTCCATTGCCACCGTGCAGCCCGGCTCGATCAGCACCCGGGCGATCAGGTCGAGGGCCTGCTGCGCGCCGTTGCACACCAGCACATCGGCGCCGCTGCAATGCACGCCACGAGCAAAAGCGATGTGCCGGGCGATGGCTTCGCGCAGTTCGGGCAAGCCTTGAGCATTGCTGTAGCGGGTGTCGGTGCGCTGGCACTGGCGCAGCGCATGCAGGCTGCACTGGCGCCAGGCGTCGAACGGGAAATGGGCCTTGCTCGACGCCCCACCGATAAAGTCGTAGCGCGACGGTTGCGCCAGCGCTGGGCGACCCATGGGAATGCCACGGGCGCGCCAACGGGCCAGGCTGTCCTCGCCGGCCAGCGGTGTGGCGGTCGGCGCGGGCGCGGCGCTGGTCAGTTGCGGGGTGATGAAGGTGCCGCGGCCGACCTGGCCGCTGAGCAGGTTGTCGTAGGTCAACCGCGAATAGGCCTCGGCCACGGTCTTGCGTGACACGCCCAATTGCTCCGCCAGCAGCCGCGTGGGCGGCAGTTGCGTGCCGGCGGCCAGCCGTCCGCTGTCGATACCGTCGCGCAGTTGCTGGTAAAGCTGGTCGGCCAGGCCTTTGCGGCCATGCAGGACGATATGCAGTTCCATGGGGAATGGCTTGTCGGGGCAGGGAGCGCAGGTTAACCGATTTGTTGCCGTTGATCCCCCCGGGCGACGGAATCCGCGGTCTGCGCCCACACTCAAAGGGTTGCATCGGTTCTCATCGCGTTGCTCATGCAACGAGGAGATTCACCATGAAAGTGCATTTGTTGCTGTCGCTTGGCCTGTTGTTCGCGGCTGCCGCCCAGGCACAGGATGTCGCCACCGATTACCACTACGGCATGCGTCTCGACGTCGCCAGAGTGCTGAGCATGACCGAGCCGGTCACCGAGGAGTGTCAGGTGATCAGGGCTGCCATGACCTACCTGGACTCGTCCGGGCAGGAGCACACGCTGCGGTATCTGAAGCTGGCCGAGGTGTGCTCCGATCAGGGGTAAGTCAGTTCCAGACCCTTAGCGCAGCTGCTCCAGCAGCGCACTCAACCGCCCAATCCCCGTGTCATCCAGCGGGAACACCGGCGCGCGCGGCGCGCCGCAATCCAGCCCGTCCAGCTTCAGGCCAGCCTTGATCGTCGCCGGCAAACCTCCCTTGAGGATGAACTCCAGCAATGGCAACTGCTTGTAGAACAAGGCCCGCGCCTGTTCCAGGTCGTTGTCCAGCACCGCCTGGTACAACTGCTGGTTCAGCGCCGGGATCAGGTTGGGAGCGGCGGTGCACCAGCCGCTGGCGCCGGCGATGAAGGCTTCCAGGGCCAGCGGGTTGCAGCCGTTGTAGAACGGCACCTGGCCTTCGCCGAGCTGGTGCAGGGCGTGCATGCGCTGGATGTCGCCGCTGCTCTCCTTGACCATGGTCACGTTCTCCACCGCCGCGACAATGCGCAGGATCAACGGCACGGACATATCGGTGCCGCTGGTGGCGGGGTTGTTGTAGAGCATGATCGGGATGCCGATGCTGTCGCCGATGCGCTGGTAATGCCGGAGGATTTCCGCCTCGCTGAGCTTCCAGTAGGCCGCCGGCAGGACCATCACGGCGTCGGCGCCCTGTGCTTCGGCGAAGCGCGCACGGCGGATGGCGTTGGCGGTGGTCAGGTCGGAGACGCTGACGATGGTCGGCACGCGCCGGTCGATATGGGCCAGGCTGAATTCAGCGACCTGGCTCCACTCGCGGTCATTCAGGTAGGCGCCTTCACCGGTGCTGCCCAGCGGGGCGATGGATTGCACGCCGCCATCGATCAGGCGGTCGATGGACTGACCGAGGGCGGCGAGGTCGGGTTGCTCGCCGTCGGCGCTGAACGGGGTGACGGTGTAGCCGATGATGCCGTGAAAAGTCGTGGACATGAAACGTACTCCAGAAAGGGCTCAGTTCAGGCAGTCGGCGTGCTGGCGCAGGCTTTGCCGGGCGAAATAGTTGAAAGCGGCGCCGTGGCGCTTGGGCCGGTCGATCCAGTCATGGGCCTCGCGGCCAAGGGCCGGGTCGATGGGCTTGATGGTCCCGGCGGACATGGCCAGCAGTTGCAACTGCGCCGCGCGCTCGATCAGGTTGGCGGTGACGCAGGCCTGTTCGATATCGGCTCCGGTAGACAACTGTCCGTGGTGCGTCAGCAGGATGGCGCGCTTGTCGCCCAGCGCGGCGGCGATGATCTCACCTTCTTCGTTGCCCACCGGCACGCCCGGCCAGCTTTCGAGAAAAGCGCAATCGTCATACAGCGGGCAGACGTCCATGTGCGACACCTGCAGCGGCACTTCCAGCATCGACAGCGCCGCGACGTGGGTCGGGTGCGTGTGAATGATGCAGTTGACGTCCGGGCGGGCGCGGTACAGCCAACTGTGGAAGCGGTTGGCCGGGTTGGCCATGCCTTGGCCTTCGAGCACTTCCAGGTCCTCGTTGACCAGCAGCAGGTTGCTGGCGCTGATCTCGTCGAAACCCAGGCCCAGTTGCTGGGTGTAGAAGGTGCCGGGCTGCGGGCCACGGGCGCTGATCTGCCCGGCCAGGCCGGAATCATGGCCGCGGTCGAAGAGAATGCGACAGGTCAGGGCCAGCTTTTCTCGTACAGTCCACGTATTATCGGCAAGCGAGCCTTGCATCCGCGCAAGGGCCTGCTGGACCAGTTGGTCCTTGGGCAGTGCCATTGTGTTGGCCATTCGGGTGTCCTCGGGTGGTGTGATGAAGCGTCATGGCTTGCCCGTCCCGGTTGCCTGGAAAGTGAGCGGGGCGGTCAGTCGAATGACACAGCAAAGGCTATATGACACAAAGTGTCATAGGCAAGGGAAAAGTTGCCCAACGAACTGGAATCAAGCGCGGCGCATGTCTATCCGATTGAAATTATTGAGAAAAAAACTTGGCGTGACCCTTGAGGTGCTGGCCGAAAAATCCGGCATGACCAAGAGTTACCTGTCCAAGGTCGAGCGCGGCCTGAACACGCCGTCCATCGCCGCGGCGCTGAAACTGGCGCGGGCGCTGAACGTCAATGTCGAGGAACTGTTCGCCGAAGATGCTCCGCACCAGGCCCGCTACAGCCTGGTTCGCCAGGGCGAGCGCCAGTCGCTCTCGGGCAGTTCCCAGGGGCCGGGCTATGCGGTGTTGGCCAACCAGATCGGCCAGCGCAGCCTGTTGCCGTTCCTGATCAGCCCGCCGCCGGACTTCAGCGATTCCACGTTCAAGGAGCACCTGGGCGAGGAATTCCTGTTCGTCCATGAAGGCCGGGTCGAGGTCGATTTCATGACCGAACGGGTTGTGCTGGAACGCGGCGATGCCTTGTATTTCAACGCCCAGACCCCCCATCGCCTGCGCTCGCTGGGTGAAGTGCAGGCGCAGTTGCTGGTGGTGGTGCACGACGCCGGGTAGCGGTTCCCTGTCCGTGTGTGGCGGGTTGGCGCGTTAGCATCGCGGCCTTCCCCAGGCCCTCACGGACGATCCCCATGGCGCACCCTTCGCGGGATTACACCCGCCTGCTCAATACCCTGATCGACCAACGTATTGCCGAGGCCGGTCGGCGCAGCCCGTGGTTCCACATGACCCCCGGCGAGCGCGCCGACTACCTGGCCGAAGTCGACCGGCGCCTGCTGGAAATGCAGCGCACGACCCTCAATATCCTCGCCGCGCAGTACTACACCACGCAGGACAAACCCCGCGCCATCGACGAGCACCTGGACCTTTTGCGGCGTTATCGTGCGCAACTGGACCGGCAGGAAGCCACGCCCGCGCGTGATGATTACGGCCGTCGGCTGGACGGCGAAATTCTGCTCTACGTGCGCCAGCAAGCGGCCATGCAAGGCTTCGAACAGGCCTGGCGCAAGGCGCTGAAACTGCTGGTCGCCGGCAATGGCCTGGCGGTGCCGTGTCAGGGGCTGCTGGTGCGCTTGCAGCGTCTCGGCCATCTGGCTCAGCGCAAGCTGGACGCGCAGGTTGTGCCAGGCGAGCAGCGAACCCAGCTGTTCGCTCGCGCCCAGGGCTGGCAGACGGTGACCGAGCGCTATCGCGCCGTGCTCGAAGCGCCGCTGAGCGCGCGGCCAGCGGCCCTGGCGGCGCTGGAGGAGATCCCGGCGGCTTCGGATGAGTTGCCGGTCAACCTGTCGCTGCTGTTGATGGAGGAGCGCCCCGGCTATGTCCGTCTGAACGTCGCGCTGGTGGACCCGAGCGACGACGGCCGCTTCAAGGACCTGTACCTGGACCACGGCAAGCTGGTGGTGCAGGCCAACGGGGTGATGAACTTTTCGTTCGGCACCACCGACCGCTCCCTGTCCTGGCAGCAGCAGTACCGGCTCAAGCACGAGCCTGCGCACGCGCGCTCGCCGACCTTCGCGCCGATCCGCTCGGTGCTGGTCCGCACCGGGTTCGTGGTCGACCTGCTGGGGCTTTATCTGGTGTCCGAGCAGACCCTGCGCAAAGGCTTTCTGGTGCAGGTGCTGAACCAGGGCGCGCGGATCCGTGTGCTCAATGTCGACCGCAAGGTGCCCAACCAGGTGGCCATGCAGGTCTTCAACGAGCGGCGCACGGGGCATCAGGTGCGCAACGTGGATCTGCCTCATGCCCTGAGTGAACTGCTTGATCGTTACGCCGATATCAGCAGCTTCCAGACCATTGCTCTGGAAAGTTACGCCCGCACGCATTACGACCCGGATCGCGATGGCACGTTTGTCAGCCTTCGTCAGTGGGAGCAGGCGCTGGGCTTTGGTGAACGTCTGTACCTGCTGGAACTGCACCGAGATGGCCGGTTTCTGGCAGCGACCCCCTTCGCCGCGGTGACCGAAAAGGGCAGTCACCTGCTCAGCGTCTCCGAGCTGCGTCGAGTCTGGGTGCAAAACGGATTGTTCTTCCTCCGGCTTGAACAGTTGCGCGAGAGGGGCAGGGAGGCCTGCCCATGGTTCCGCTATCCGCTCGAACACGCGGCGTTCTGCGCGCAGTGGCTGCGCCTGCTCGAGCGCAATCACCTGACCCCGGGCGGGATCCTGACGGCGCCGGAAGTGGTGCGCGACAGCCTGCGGGATATCAAGGGCAATCACCTGGGCAAGGTGCTCTGGGAGCGGGCTTTTGCCCACTGCGTATGGCACTGGCCGCCGCTGGAAACCTTGTTGTTTGGTCTGGGGGAAAACCTTGTCCAGCAGGGGCTGGCGAAATTGCTGGGAGATGCCTACCTGCAGGCAACCGTGGGCCGTGCCGGGCAGTTGCTGGGCGCACTGCTGGAACCGATGGGCTACCGGGTAAAGGCGCTGACGTTATTGCGCCTGTTATTGCTGGGCGAAACGGCGCTGACCGATGCCGATTCAGCGCTGTGCGCCCGCGCCGGGACGTTGTTGGACAGTAACGCGGGCCGCGCGCTTCGCCGGCAGGCGGTGTGCCAGGTACTGGTGTCCCTCGCCCGTCACTCCGATCAGTCGTATGCACCGGTCAACAGCCACCCGCCGCTGGGAGACGGCCCTTGGTCGGGCCGGCGCGGAGCGGTTGATCCTTACCTGATCCTCAACAGCCGCTCCGAGCTGACGGACGACGATTGGCTGATCGCCGAGGACAAATACCGCGGCTACCATCAGTTCGTGCCCGAGCCGGACAGCCTCGCGAGCCGCTATATGGAGTCGTTGGACAGCCCCTTCGTCGCCGGTATCAGTCCGATTTGCGCGGTGCTGAGCGGGGAGTTACCGCAATGGTTCGGTCGTGTGCCCGCGCCGGAGGATTATTGGCGGTTCCAGTTGGCGATCAGCGCTTTCCTGTTGCGCAACGGTCATCACGGGTTTTTCGAGACAATCTACGTGGCCGCGCGCTACGAGCCTCCGTGGCCGGGCGCGATTGGCGTTCTATTGCTCGCGCTGTTCGACCGTTGCCGCGAACCCGCTACGGGCAGTGGCGCGCTCTATCAAGGCGCCATGGCGCTGATCCTGCCGCTGGTCAACCGCGACATCGAGCCTTCGCGACAACTGAAAGTGGCCCGCTTCGGGCTGTTCGGTCCGCAAGCCGCTGGAGAGCAGGACTGACGGGTGTTAGGCTTCTGTGCGTGTTTTCGTACGGTTACTCGGGAGTTTTTTGATGAGCAGCATTTCGCACTTCTGGCGTGATCCAGCGCTGCCCTTCATCGAAGCCCGTGGCGTCGCCGATGGCCGCAAAGTCTGCTATGCCCGACACTCCCACGAAGGCTTTTCCATCGGTGCCATCACTGCCGGGTGCAGCACTTACTTCGATGGCCAGCGCTGGCACGAAATCGAGACCGGTACGGTGGTCATGATGAATCCGGGGGTGGTCCACGCCTGCAACCCGATTGCCGACCAGCCTTGGTCCTACCTGATGCTGTATGTCGACATGCCCTGGCTGCGCGGTCTTGGTTTCAAGCCGCTGGCCCGCACCCTGAGCACTGCGCCAGGGCTGTATCAAGCCTTGACCGGGCTCTACGCACAACTGATCGACAACCAACTGGACAGCGAGCACAAGCGCATCGCCGCCGAAGCGTTTTTCAGTCAGCTGCGTGCCCAGGTGCAGGCCGCACCGGCGTTGGCGGGGCAGGGCAACGAACGCCTTGAACGGGCGGCGTGCTATATCCGCCAGCACTGCACCGAACCGCTGAAGCTGGAAGACATCGGCGAGGCGGCGGGGCTATCCACTTCCTACCTGATCCGCGCGTTCAAGCAGCATTATGGAATGACGCCCCACGGTTACCTGCTCGATCACCGCGTGCGTTATGCCCGCGCCCAGTTGCGCCAGGGCCGGCTGATCGCCGAGGTGGCGCACGAGGCGGGTTTCGCCGACCAGGCGCACCTGCAACGCGCGTTCAAGCACCATCTGGCGGCCACGCCCGGGCACTATCGCTCAGCCCAGTAACAGGTACAGCGCGCTGGCCACCAGCAACAAGGCCAGGGCGCGGTTGAACAGGCGCATGCGCCGCGGGTTGTCGAGGTAGCGCCGAATCACCGTCCCGGCCCAGGCCCAGCAGCCCACCGACAGGTAGCAGATCACCAGATAGATCAACGTGAACTGCCACAGCAGCGCCGTTTCGCCTTGCCCGACGAACGCCCCGACCCCGGCCACGCAGGCCAGCCACGCCTTGGGATTGAGCCATTGCATCAGCGCGCCGTAGGCCATGCTTGGCGGCTTGCCGGGGCTGCCATCGCCGAGGCTGCCGTCATCGGCGGCCAGTTTCCAGGCCATGTACAGCAAAAACAGAATGCCGGCCCAGCGCAGCACCTCGGTCAGCCCCGGCCACTCCCGCAGCACCGCATGCAGGCCGTAGCCCACCAGCAACAGCAGCAGACAGAAGCCCAGGGTGGCACCGCTGACATGCCGCATGGCCGGGCGCAGCCCATGCTGGGCGCCGGCGGCGAGGGCGACCAGGTTGACCGGGCCGGGGGAAATGGAAGCGGCCAGCGCAAAGGCGGCCATGGACAGCAACAGGCTCATGCAGCGTCTCTCTTGTCAGTGAAGAAAGTCAGGAGCCTATCGGGCGGTCGTTGGCGGGTATTGAAGAAAACTGCCCTGTTGCACCGTTATGTCTCAGTGCCGGGGCCTGAGGCGTGCGATGGCGGCACGGTCCCCCGGCTTTTCTTGTCGATTGCAGGTAACAGGGCGTATAAACTGCACCCCTTTGCCGGTCGCTTCCTGAACCGGCCGTTGAAACAAGAGAGTCGATATGGGCGCACAGTGGAAAGCCAAACATAAAGAACAAGCTGCCAATGCCAAAGGCAAGGTCATGGGCAAGCTGGCCAAGGAAATTCAGATCGCCGCGCGCAGCGGCGCCGACCCGGACATGAACGCCCGTCTGCGTCTGGTGATCGAGCAGGCCAAGAAAGCCTCCATGACCCGCGAGACCCTGGAACGCGCGATCAAGAAAGGCGCGGGCCTGCTGGGCGAGCAGGTGCAGTACCACGCGGTGAAGTACGAAGGTTTCGCGCCGCACCAGGTGCCGCTGATCGTCGAGTGCCTGACCGACAACATCAACCGCACCGTCGCTGAAGTCCGCGTGTTGTTCCGCAAGGGTCAACTGGGCGCCGAGGGTTCGGTGTCGTGGGACTTCAACCACGTCGGCCTGATCGAAGCCACCCCGGACAGCGCAGACGCTGACCCGGAAATGGCCGCCATCGAAGCCGGCGCCCAGGATTTCGAACCGGCTGATGAGGGCGCGACCCTGTTCATCACCGAAACCACCGACCTGGACAGCGTGCAGAAAGCCCTGCCGGAGCAGGGTTTCACCGTGATTTCGGCGAAAATCGGCTACACCCCGAAAAACCCGGTCAGCGCTGCCAGCCTGAGCGAAGAGGCTCTGGCTGAGGTCGAGGCGTTCCTCGAGGCGATCGATAACCACGATGATGTGCAGAACGTCTATGTGGGCCTGACGGCTTGAGTCGAGCCTATCGCTGAACAAAGGCCGCTTGATGCGGCCTTTTTGTTGCGGTTGTCAGGCAGGCCCCCAGCGCGCTGCTATTTCCCGAGCCTCACCACCACCTCGGCAAACCCCGGTCGCCGACACACCTCAGCCCGCACACAATCGCTCTGCAACGCCCTCAACAGCGGCAAATCCCCGTCACAACGCTCCAGCAACTCCCCAAGCAACACCCCAAACGCCCGCACCTCAATGCGCTCCAGCGCCGCCGCCGCGCTGCCGCCATCCAGCGGATGGAACGACGCCGCGCCAAAATCCCCCAGCAAGCTGTGCCCGTGCTCATCGCAAAGGATGTTGTGCGCGTACAAATCACCGTGGCTCAGCCCGCGCTGGTGCAGGTGCGCCGCGACCGAAGCGATGGCCGACACGAGCCGGCGTACGCCCTGTGGCTCAAGGCGGCGTTCGGCGGGGTAACTATCCCGCGTGCAGCTTTGTAGGCTGGGCGGGCCGGCGAGGCTGAACCAGGCCGGGTCGATCAGTTCCATCACCAGCGCGGGAAGCTGCTGCGGATGGTTGTCGATGCGCCCCAGCAGTGGAATCAGGTGCGGATGCTGGCCGGCAGCGATGCAGGCGTTCATCTCGTCCAGCGGCGTGCCGTCGCTGGTGATCTCGCCTTTGTAGAGTTTCACCGCCACGGCGCTGGCGTGTCCGTTGAGCCGCGCACGATGAATCACCCCGGACGCGCCCTGGCCAAGCACTTGTTCCAGCGTGATGTCCTGCCAGTCCAGCCGGGCGCAGTGCCCGTCCACTGCGGGCGGGCGATAGCCCTCGGGCAGCGGGTTGCCGGCATAGGCCAGCCACGCCAGGTTGGGCAGGCCCAGTAGCCATTCCGGGAGCTGTTCCAGGCGGTTGGCGGCGACCCTTACCAATTCGAGTTTTTTACAGCGGGCGAGGCTGGCCGGCAGGCTGCGCAGGCGGTTGCCGGAAAGCATGAGCTTTTGCAGCTCGACGCAATCACCGAGGGCTTCGGGCAACTGCTCCAGGCGGTTGTCGGTCAGCACCAGCGAGCGCAACCGCGGCGGCAGCGCAGCGGCAGGGACGTCCTCGATAAGGTTGCTCTTGACGCCGACCACTTCCAGGCTGGCGCACTGGCCGATGCCGACGGGCAGTTGGCTCAAGCGATTCTCTGAACAAAACAGCACCTTCAGTTTGTGCAACCTGCCGAGGTCGTCGGGCAGGTCGGTCAGGGCGTTGCCGGTCAGGTTGAGGACTTCGAGGCTGTCGGCCAGCGCGAAGATTTCCTCCGGGAACCGCTCAAGGCCACAGGCCAGGTCGAGGCGAGTAATACCTGCCAGACGGCCGGCTTTGAGGTCTTCAAGAGTGTGCATGGACAGGGTCGTCAGTCAAAACGGCGGCCATGATAGCGGCAAAGACTTCGTGGCATGCGACTTAAGTTCGATAGCGGGCCGGCGCCAACTGGCCATACTCGACGTTCGCCCTTTAATAACAACAAGCGTAGGGTTATTCGTCGATGAGTTATCAGCACAGCTACGACCGTTCCATCGCGGCGCCCGCCGATTTCTGGGCCGAGCACGCCCATGACCTGGCCTGGTTTCGCAAACCCACGGAAATCCTTCGCGACAATCCCGATGGCACCCATCAGTGGTTTGCCGACGGGCGCCTGAACAGTTGCTTCCTGGCGCTGGATCATCAGATCGACGAGGGTCGCGGCGAGCAGACTGCCCTGATCTACGATTCGCCGGTCACCAACAGCCAACAGACCTTCACCTTCCGCCAGATGCGCGACGAAGTGGCGCGCCTGGCTGGCTTGCTGCGCGACCTCGGTGTCCAGCAGGGCGACGGGGTGGTGATCTACATGCCGATGGTCCCGCAGGCGGCCATGGCCATGCTCGCCTGCGCCCGCATCGGCGCGGTGCATTCGGTGGTGTTCGGCGGTTTCGCCCCGCATGAGCTGGCGCTGCGCATCGATGACGCGCGGCCCACCCTGCTGCTGACGGCGTCGTGCGGCGTCGAGTTTGATCGCGTCATCGAATACAAGCCGCTGGTGGACAGCGCCCTGGAACAATCCCGCCATCAGCCGCGCAAGGTGCTGGTGCTGCAACGGCCGCAGGCACGCGCCACCTTGAAGGACGGCCGCGATCTGGACTGGCACGCCGCGCTGGCCGATGCCAGGCCGGTGCCGCCGGTGGAGCTGGGCGCCGCCGATCCGCTGTACATCATGTACACCTCCGGCACCACCGGAAAACCCAAGGGTATCGTCCGCGAAAACGGCGGCAACGCCGTGGCCCTGCGCTTTGCCATGAAGAACATCTACGGCATGCAGCCGGGTGAAGTGTGGTGGGGCATTTCCGATGTCGGCTGGGTGGTCGGGCACTCGCTGATCGTCTACGGCCCGTTGATGAACGGCTGCACCACGGTGTTCTACGAGGGCAAGCCGATCCGCACCCCGGATGCCGGCGCTTACTGGCGGGTGGTCGAGCAATACCGGGTCAACGGCCTGTTCTGCGCCCCAACGGCCATGCGCGCGATCCGCAAGGAAGACCCGGAAGGCCTGCTGCTGCGCGGCTACGACCTGAGTTCGCTGCGCGAGTTTTTCCTTGCTGGTGAGCGTCTCGATTCAAGTACCCATCAATGGCTGGAAAGCATCAGCGGCAAGACCGTGCACGACCACTGGTGGCAGACCGAAACCGGCTGGCCGGTGACCGCGCCCTGCCTGGGCCTCGATGGCAGTGGCGGCCGCGCAGGTTCGAGCAACCGGGCGGTGCCGGGCTACCACGTGCGGGTGCTGGACGAAGACGGCCAGTTGCTCGGTGCCAACCAGCAGGGCGCGATCGTCATCACCTTGCCGCTGCCGCCGGGCTGCAGCCAGACCTTGTGGGGCGATCATTCGCGCTACCTGGATTCGTACCTCAACACCTTCCCCGGCTACTACCACACTGGCGACGGCGGCTACCTGGATGAAGACGGATTCGTCTACATCATGGGCCGCACCGACGATGTGATTAACGTCTCCGGGCACCGCCTTTCCACCGGCGAGATGGAAGACCTGGTGGCGCGCCACCCGGCTGTCGCCGAGTGCGCCGTGGTCGGCGTGCGCGACGAGATCAAGGGCCAGGTGCCGCTGGCGCTGCTGGTACTCAAGGACGGGGTCGGGATGGGCGAGGCGCAGTTGCAGTCCGAACTGGTCGCCACCGTGCGCGAGCAGATCGGCGCGCTGGCCTGTTTCAACCAGGTGCGGGTGGTCAAGCGCCTGCCCAAGACCCGCTCGGGCAAGATCCTGCGCGCCGTGCTGCGCAAGATCGCCGACCAGCAGGCCTACACACCGCCCTCGACCCTGGATGATCCGGCGGTGCTGGTGGAAATCGAGGAAGTGCTGGCGGGGTTGGCGCGGGCGGGGTGACTGGCATGCACCGCGTCAGGCCGGCCCCATCTGCCGTAACTGCCCCAGCCGGCTGCGGGTGCGCGCCAGGTCCGCGACGCTGCCGCCGAGGCTTTGCTCCAGCGGCAGTTCGCCGATCAGCAACAGTTGCTTGTCGCGGTCGTAGAGCACGTCCACCAGATTGATGAAGCGCTGTTGCGCGGCGATGGTGCAGTCTTCCAGGTTCGGCAGGTGTTCGATGGTCCAGTGTTCGAAGCGCTGCACCAGGTCCAGGTAGTCGATGACTGCGGTCGCTTGTTCGCAAATGGCGGAGAAGTCGAAAACCACGCTGTGTTCATCGCGAACCCGCGCGCGCAACTGGCGTTTGCCGACGTTCAGCAACACGTCTTCGGTGGCTTCGTTCAGGCCCAGTTGGTGGCGCTGTTGCGGGCTGCCAGGCCACAGGTACAGGCCTTGGGTGAAGCGTTGTTGGGTTCCGGCGCCAGGCAGGGCGCGGTAGTCCTGATCGCCGCCGACTTCGAGGACGTCCATGCGCGCCTCGATAAGGCGGATAACCGGCTCGAAACGCTGGTGGTAGAGCGGATTGGGCAGCAATCCCTCGGGGGCGTAGTTGGAGGTCACCAGGACGAAAATGCCGCGCTCGAACAGGGCCTGGAACAGCCGGGTGAGGAGCATGGCGTCGCCGATGTCGTGGACGTGGAATTCGTCGAAGCACAACACCCGGCAATCACCGAGCAGGGCGTCGAGGGTCAGCGCCAGGGCGTCGGGTGCCTGGCGATGGTCGAACATGCCCTGGTGCAGACGGGCGAAGAAGTCGTGGAAGTGCAGGCGGCGCTTGGGGATCTCGCCCAGGGCGTTGAAGAATCCGTCGAGCAGCCAGCTTTTGCCACGACCCACTTGGCCGTGAAGGTACAAGCTGCGGGCCCGGCCAGCGGGAAGGCGGGCGACCTGTTCGGCCATCGCCGCGATCACCCGTTGCTGGCCTTGGCTGAGGGTGTAGCCCTGCTGGCTGGCTTTGTCCCGGAAGTACGCCTGGATCTGGCTGTCCGGCCCTGGCGTCGCGACCGTGGAAGCGCCAAGGCGCTGGCGCAGGGCGTGCAGTGGCGAGCGGAGCCAGGAGAAAACGGGCACGGGCAGGGTTCCTCGTAGAGCGTGAAGCCGGCAGGCAGATAACGAGCGGCGGCAATATTAACCAAATAGTGAAAAGTGCTGCCAGTCGTGTCTTTTGTGCTCGTCGGATAGTTCTTGTACATGAGCTGTACATTTCTTGATCGGCTGGCAGCTTTGTCCTCGGCTGCTACCCTGAAATTCACGAAGTCCTGTAAGGGACAGGGAGGGCAAGTGAAGGGATGGTCACTGGCGACGCTGTTCGGGCTGTGTGCGGCCCAGGGTGTTGCTGCCACGGAGTTTCTCGTCGAGGTGCGTGTCGACGTTCAGCGCGGCTGTCTGCTGATCCATCAGCCCCGCGAAGCGTCCGCCGAGGCCTTGGGTGTGCTGGATTTTGGTCAGAGCCCACGGCTTGACGATCCCGCGGGTCCGCTGAGCAGCCAATTGCTGGTGTTGCGTCCGCCGCGGCTGGAGTGCAATCCCGATACCGCCTATCAGATCGAAGTCGATGGCGGCCTGCACGGTGGCACCGGTGAAGTGCGTTATCTGGTGGCCGCAGACCCCAAGGCCAAACCCATTCCCTACCGCTTGTACCAGGATGCTGCCTGGCGCGCGCCGCTGTCGGTCAACACGGCCCAGCATGGGCGCGTACCGGACAGCGGATCGGTTGAACTTCCCCTGTACGCACGTATCGACACTCAAACCGAGCTTCCAAGGACGGGACGTTATTCGGACATGTTGAAGGTGACCGTCACCTGGTGATGGTCACGGTGGCACTGCTTAAGGAGTGAGCAGCATGCAAACGACCCGCATTCTTTTGCTGAGCCTTGGACCACTCCTGCTCAGCACCAGCGTCAACGGCGCGCTGAATGGCCATATTCAGGCGCGCCTGGTGATTACCTCCGCCTGCCAGATCAGCAGCGAACAGCCCGGCGCGCCTCCTGCCGGCGCTGGTGGTGTGCTCGACTTCGGCCAGCAGGGCCCGGTGTGGAACGACACCCTGCGGGCCAACCTCGACGAGCCGGGCGGCAGCAACCTGCAGGTCAGCTGCAACCCGCAGGTGCGTGCTTTCACCGTCACTATCAATGGCGGTGCCAACCCCGATGGCACCACCCGACGCCTGAGCAATGGCGGCGTCCTCATTCCCTACCAGCTTTCCACCGACCCGGCCGGGCGTTCCAACTACGGCATCGGTCAGCAGCTCAACTTTTCCGTGAGCAGCGCGGCGCAAATTCCCATCCCCATCTACGGCGTGGTAACCGCCAACCCCAAAGCCCTGCCTGCGGGCATTTACCGCGACACCCTGACGGTGACGCTGGACTGGTAACAAGGAGTGAACCATGAAACCTCGTCTTTCCCGTGTCCTCATCGCTGGCGTCGCGCTGGCACTGGCTTCCCAGGCCCAGGCGGCCACTGTCACCGGTGTGATCAACGCCACGCTGACATTGATCGCCAGTTGTCAGGTCAATGGCTCCACCGCCACCAGCGGGGTCAACTTCGGCGCCCTCAACTTCGGCACCCAGAACGCGCTATTCACACAGGCTTCGGGCCAGGTGCAGAGCGGCGGCGGGGCGATCAGCGTGCTCTGCTCGAAAGGCGCGATACCGGTGATCAAGGTCGGCCTGGGCAGCCATGACGGTGCCTCGACCGGTGGCACCCGGGCGTTGTCCGACGGCACCAACTTCGTGCCCTATGACTTCTACACCGACGCCGGCACCTCTACGCTGCTGCCGATCAACGGCACCATCACCCTGCCCACCAGCACGGGCGTGGCGCAAACCGTCGACCTGTACGGCAAGGCCGTGGGCAAGGCCGGCTTGCCGCCGGGCGTCTACACCGACACCGTGGCGGTCGAATTGAGTTTCTAAGTCATGAGCGGGCGGCTGGCGGTGGCGCTGGCGCTGACGGCAGTGGTGGCGGTTGCGCCGACGCCACTGGACGCGGCGCTCAGCAGCACCTTCCTGGTCAACGCCACGGTGCAGGCGGGGTGCCTGGTGGTCGGTGGGGTGACCAGTTACGGCAACCTGGACTTCGGCAGCTATTCGGCCCTGTCGAGCGCGGCGGTGACCACCCAGTTGAGCGGCACCACGGTGACGTTGCAGTGCACGCCCGGGGTGACGATGACCATGAAGGTCGGCGGTGGGCAGAACAACAATGGCAGCCGCAACCTCAAGCGCAGCACCAGCGCGGACCTGCTGGTCTACCAGTTGTTTCGTGATGCCGGTTTCAGCCAGGCCTTGGGCATCGACCAGACGGTGAACGTCAGCTACAGCGACCCGACGACGATCAAATTGCCGGTCTACGCCCGCGCCCAACTGAGCGGCGCGCTGCCGGCGGGCAGTTACAGCGACGTGCTGCAAGTGACATTGACTTGGTGAGCCTGTGCTCGCCCGGTCCATAAGAAAACAATATCGCCGAAGGAGAGTGGCATGGGCACAGAGGCTCAGCGTCGGAGTACGTGGGGGGCGAGGCTGGCACTGGGATTGACGCTGCTGGGGGCGGGGTCGGCGCAGGCGGCGACCTCGGTGCTGATCTGGCCGATCGACCCGGTCATCGAGGCCGAGCAGAAGGCCGGCGCGCTGTGGCTGGAAAACCGCGGCAGCGAGGACGCCAACCTGCAGGTGCGGATTTTCGCCTGGCGCCAGGGTGAGTTCGACGACCAGTACCAGAACCAGCGCGAGGTGATCGGCAGCCCGCCGGTGGCGAAGATTCCCGCAGGCGGCAAACAACTGATCCGCCTGACCCGCACCGGCACCTCGCCGGCGGGCCAGGAACAGGCCTATCGCATCATCATCGACGAGATTCCACCGGCCATGCCCTCCGGCGAAAACGCCAGCGGGCCACAGGCGGCGATCCGCTTCCAGATGCGCTACTCGGTGCCGCTGTTCGTTTACGGCCAGGGCCTGTGGGGCAAGCCGGACCCGCAGGGGCAGCGCGACGCAGCCGGGGTCGGCAAGCCGCAATTGAGCTGGCGGCAGGTGGCGGTGCAGGGGCGTTCCTATGTCGAGATTCGCAACACCGGCCCGGTGCACGCGCGCCTGACCGACGTGGTGATGCAGCAAGGCGGGCAAAACCGGCCGGTGGTCGAAGGCCTGCTCGGCTACGTGCTGCCGGGCGCCACGATGCGCTGGCCGGCGCCGTTGCAGGCTTCGGCGGCGACGGTGCTCAAGGGCAGGATCAATGGCAGTGAAGCGGCCCAGACCATAGGTCAGGGGAATTGAACGTGAGCGGATAAGTGATGGATCCGGGCCAAGGAGGCCCAGCCAATGGTGAGATGCAGTGCGTGATGGGCTTTCTGGCCAGTACCCGCCGGCTCGCGCTGGCGGGTGGCATGGCGATGCTCGCGGCGGCCCCGCTGATGGCCGGCGAACTGCCGCCGCCGCCCTCGGGGCTGGAGGCGGTGAGCGATGCCCAGTTGTACCTGGAACTGGTGGTCAACCAGATGAGCAGCGGTAGCGTGGTCGCCGTCCAGCAGCGTTCGGGTCATCTGTACATGGCCAGCGCCGACCTGCGCGCCGCTGGCATCGAACTCCCCGGCGAGGTGCCGGAGCAGGTGGCGCTGGACACCATCGGCGGCCTGCACAGCGACTACGACAGCCAGACCCAGCGCCTGCTGATCGAAGTGCCGCCCGGCTGGCTGCCGAACCAACGCATCGGCAACCGCGCGCTGTTCGACGGCAGCCAGGCCCACAGCAGCTTCGGCGCGCTGCTCAACTACGACCTCTACCTGAACGACACCGACGACGCCGGCACCAGCCTGTCGGCCTGGAACGAGCTGCGCCTGTTCGACAGTTGGGGCACCTTGTCCACCACCGGCCAGTGGCGACAACAGCTCAGCGGCCGCAGTTACGACGACAGCCAGCGCGGTTTCCTGCGCTATGACACCACCTTCCGCTACACCGACGAAACGCGCCTGCTGACCTTCGAGGCCGGTGACGTAATCAGCGGCTCATTGCCCTGGACCAGCTCGGTGCGCCTGGGCGGTATTCAGTTGTCGCGGGACTTCGCGGTACGCCCTGACCTGGTGACCTACCCGCTGCCGGCCTTTGCCGGCGAGGCGGCGGTGCCGTCCTCGGTCGACCTGTTCATCAACGGCTACAAAAGCGCCAGCGCCGACCTGCAACCCGGTCCGTACACCCTGACCAACGTGCCGTATATCAACGGTGCGGGCGACGCGGTGGTGGTGACCACCGATGCCCAGGGTCGGCAGATCGCCACGACGCTGCCGTTCTATGTCACCAGCACCCTGCTGCAGAAAGGCCTGAGCGACTTCTCGGTGGCCGCCGGCAGCCTGCGCCGTGACTATGGCCTGCGCGATTTTGGCTACGGCCCGGCGCTGACCTCGGCCAGCCTGCGCTATGGCGTCAGCGACAGCTTCACCCTCGAAACCCATGCCGAAGCCGCCGAATCACTGGCCCTTGGGGGCTTGGGCGGCAACCTGCTGGTGGGCAGTTTCGGGGTGATCAATGCGGCGCTCAGCCAAAGCAGTTTCGACAGCCGCAGCGGTCGTCAGGCGAGCCTCGGCTACCAGTACAACAGCCAGCGCGTCGGCTTCAATTACCAGCGCCTCGAACGCTACGGCGACTATGCCGACGCGTCCTTGCTCGACAGCCCCTACATCCGCCTCAGCCAGCGCAGCGAACAGGTGACCCTGAGCCTGAACCTGGAGCGCTATGGCAGTTTCGGCGCTGGCTATTTCGACGTGCGTGCCGGCAACGACACCCGCACCCGGCTGCTCAACCTGAGCTGGAGCAAATCGCTGTGGGGCAACACCAGCCTATACCTCTCGGCCAACCGCGAGGTGGGCGGCGGGCAGTGGGCGACCCAGGCGCAACTGGTGATCCCCTTCGACCTGCGCGGCACCATCAGCCTGAGCATGGAACGCAACCAGAGCGGCGAGCGCCTGCAGCGGGTCAACTACAGCCGCGGCGTGCCCAGCGAGGGCGGGGTGGGCTTCAATATCGGCTATGCCGGTGGCGACCAGCAGGCCTACCGCCAGGCCGACCTGACCTGGCGTCTGCAATCGGTGCAGTTGCAGGCCGGCACCTACGGCACCCGCGACGCCATGACCCGCTGGGCCGATGCCAGTGGGTCGCTGGTGTGGATGGACGCCGGGCTGTTTGCCGCCAATCGCATCGATGACGCCTTCGTAGTGGTCAGCACCGAGGGCTTCGCCGATGTCCCGGTGCGCTACGAGAATCAGTTGGTCGGTCGTACCGACAGCAAAGGGCATCTGCTGGTGCCGTGGAGCAGCGCCTATTACCGCGGCAAATACGAGATCGACACCCTCGACCTGCCGGCCAACGTGGTCAGCCAGAACGTCGAGCAGCGCGTCGCGGTGCGCCGTGGCGCCGGTTACCTGCTCAACTTCCCGCTGAACCGGGTGCGTGCGGCCACGGTTGAACTGGTGGATGGCAATCACCAGGACTTGCCCCTGGGCAGCCAGGTCACCCATCGGCAGAGCGGCGCGCTGGCGGTGGTGGGCTGGGACGGGCTGGTGTACCTGGAAGGGCTGGCCGACCAGAACACCCTGGAAGTGCAGTTGGCCGGTGGCGCGCGTTGCCAGGTGGAGTTCGCGCTGGATGCCGCGCAGGACGACGTGCCGCTGATCGGCCCGCTGGTGTGCCGGTGAAACGCCTGTTGCTGGCGCTCGTCCTGTGCCTGGCCGGGGTGCGGGCCGAGGCCCAGTGTGCGGTGGTGCAGGCCACCAACGTGGCGTTCGGCAATGTCGCCTCGACCTCGGTCAACACCACCGTGCAGCCCAGCTCCACCGCCAACGCCGGCTTGCGTTGCAGCGGCGCGCTGCTCAGCCTGTTGCGCACGGACGACTTCTTCAAACTGACGCTGACCCCTTCGGGCGGATCCACGGGCATGGTCGGGCCGACCGGAGACGTGATCCGCTACACGATCTACGCCGACAACACCACGTCCTACCCGATCACCCGCGGCCAGCCCTTCGACTTCGCCCGCCACGGCATTCTCGAAGCGCTGGGCCTGCTGGGCAGCATCGTGCCCAGTACCGTGCCGCTCTACGTCAAGACCCTGACCGGCAGCAACGTTGCCGCCGGCACTTACCAGGAAACCTTCAGCGTGTACTGGGATTGGGACTACTGCTACGGCATCGGTGTGCTCGGTGCGTGCATCGGTCGCCAGGTGTTGACCGGGACCACCTCGATGACCGTGAGCCTGCAGGTGACCGCCGACTGCCAGATCACCACGCCGACCATCAACTTCGGCACGGCGCCGGTGGTCAGCGGTTTTTCCACGGTCAGCCAAAGCGTCAGCCTGTCCTGCACCAAGGGCAGTGCGTATACGGTCGGTCTCAATGACGGGCTGTACGGTTCCGGCGGAAGACGGCGGATGAAATCGACGGCCAACAATTACCTGTCCTACGACATCTTCAAAAGCGCCACTGCGGTGCGCTGGGGCTCATTGACCAGCGCCCGGCGCTCCAGCAGCGACGCCGACATCAATCCCGGCAACGGCACCGGGACCGGCAGCCAGGTGTTCAACTACAACGCCAAGGTCTACACCGACCAGCCCACGCCACCGGCCGCGGCTTATCAGGACAGCGTGATTCTGGATGTGCAGTTTTGAGGGCCCCACAGCATTTCAGTCCCTGAGTTGAATCAGCGCAACTCGCCAACCATCTCCCCGATGCAATCCAGCACCGAACTCGCCAGCTCGCGCGAGCGTTTGCCCGACCAGCCGGTCAGCGCATTCGGCGCGTCGTCGTGGTCCTTGAATGGCATCTCCAGGGTCAGGGACAGGCAATCATGGGTCTGGCCGACGGCGTTGCAGGCCAGGGTCAGGTTGGCCTTGCCGGGGGCGCTGCGCGGGTAGCCGTGGACGTCCTGGAAGTCGCGGGTCAGCCCGCACAGGGTTTTACGGAAACGCGCTTCCAGCGCGGCGATGCGCGGAGTGTAGCCAGGGTTGCCTTCGCAGGCGGCGGTGAAGACGTGGGGGATTTCTTCGTCGCCGTGGACATCGAGGAACAGGTCGACGCCGTGGAGTTTCATCTGGTGCTGGGCGAACAGTACTTCCGGGGTCTGCTCGACGCTGGCGTCCTGCCAGGCTCGGTTGAGGTCGCGGCCCTTGGCGTTGGTGCGCAGGTGGCCGTGGAAGGCACCGTCGGGGTTCATGTTCGGGATCAGGTAGAGGTCGGCGGCAGCCAGCAGGGCTTGCAGCGTGGCGTCGTTGCGCTCCAGCCGCTCGATAACGCCTTCCATGAACCATTCAGCCATGTGTTCGCCCGGATGCTGCTGGGCGATGATCCACACCTTGCGTTTGCCTGGGGCGCCGTCACCGGCCCGTAGCAGCTGAATGTCACGGCCTTCGACGCTGCGCCCGGTGGCCAGCAGGGTCACGTTGTCGAGGCGGGTGGCGCGTTCGATCAACTGGTTATGGCGGGCGCGGGAGTAGGGCTCGAAGTAGGCGAACCAGGCCTGGGGTTCGCTCGCCTGCAGGCTGAAGTGCAGGGCCTTGCCGTCGAAGTGCGACGGGACGCGGAACCAGTTCTGCTGGTCATACGAGGCGACGGCCTGATAACCGTCCCAGGCTTTGTTGTAGGAAGACTCGCCGGCGTTTTCCAGGACGAACCCGTGGGACTGTCCTGGCGTCAGGCCGCTGGCCTTGAAGTGGAACCACTGGAAATGCGCGCTGCTGGTGTCGTTACGGATCGCCAGGCGGACCTGCAAGGGATTGCTGGAATCCCGTACCAGGATATTGCCGGAATCGAAGTCGCAGTCGATGCTCAGTGCAGTCATTGCCAGGTTCCTGTGTAGAGTCATGGAGGCCCATTACTCTACACAACCCGGGTCAGGACCAGAAACCCAACGCCAGCAGCGCCGCCACTCCGAGGCCCATGGCCACGGTGCAACCGCCGAGGGAAAACGCCGCGCGGCCTTGCCGGTACCACTGGTTTTCGCCGAGCAGGCGGGCGGGCGCGAGCAAGGTGCGCCAGCGCAGTTCGGTGGCATGGAAGGCGGCCAGGTGCTCCGGCGCGGCGTCGAGCCAGCGGCGGAAGTCGATGCGCTCGCTGGCGGTGACCTGCGGGCTCTGCAAACGCACGTACCACTCGCCTGCGCTGCGGGCGATGGCGGACGGCGCGGGCAGGGTGCATTGCAGGACCTGTTTCATGTGCCGTTCGACGCTGGCGTCGGACAGGTCCAGGCGGCGAGCGATATCGGCGTAGGAAAGTTGATCGAGGCGGTTCAGCAAGAACACCTGCTGTACCCGGCGTGGCAGCTTTTTCAGGCGGTGCAGCAACGCCAGTTCCGTGGAATCGGCGCACGCGGCGTGATGGTCCAGAGGCAGCAACAGACGGGTCATATTCAAGCTCCTTGCTGGAAAAACGGAGGAGGCGGGGAAGGGGGCATCGTCCTTGATGCGGGTATGAGATTAATAGTAACGAGATTGATTCTCAAGTGCTAAATTCCGCAAAGCCGTGCTTCGGGGTTACATCCTGAGACATTCCTTTGATATCATCGCCACATTAAGAAACACACCGCCTTCATTAGCCTGAAGAGCCAAAAAAAAAGACCCGGCAAAAAGCCGGGTCAAAAACCGTGATTAGCCTGATGAGGAGATAATCTGAGAGTCCGACCTAAGGGCTTTCAGTTTATCCAACCAGTCTCGCGACCAGTTGCGAGCAATAATAATCGTTCTCATTTTCAAGTCAAATGAATTTTCTGTAATTCTACGAAAATTCTTTCTCCCTGTTTCCGCTCTCCAGGCTTCCCGGGCCTTCCCCTTGGTTTTCTTCCTCCCTCAGCACGGCGCCTGCGCTTCGCATTCTTCGTTTCTCACTGCCTGAACCAGGCTGTGTTCCAGCATCGCGCGCGCGAGGTTGACCAGGTGCATCACCGTGAGCATTTGTTCCCGCGCTTTGCCTTGCAGGCGCTGCGCCGCGTCCGAAGCACTGGATGAGGCGCAGCGCAGCAGCCAGGTTGCCTGCTCGCCGGCGTCCTCCGACGACAGGTCGTGGCGGGCTACCACCAGTTGCATATCACTCAGCCCCGTCGCGGGTTGCGGCTCGGGATTAAGGTAGAAATCAATGGCGCGGCGGGCTGCCTCGCTGTCGAGGTAGGTGAGAGAGGGCGCACTCATGGGGCGGTCTTCCTTGAGAGGAGTGGATGGTAGTTCGCAATATAGTACTCAATGTATTTCTATCAGCATTTTAAATACTACAATTTGTGTATTGAGCGGCCGGAGACAGTCCGTATCGTGCCTGCGATGGAAAAATGGATTGAGCTGGTCAAGATCAGGATGCGTGCGCTGAACCTCACGCAAGAACAACTCGCCGAACGCCTCGGGGTCACTCAGGGCGCTGTTGGCCACTGGTTGCGTGGCAAGCGGCGCATTTCTCTCGAAAAAATGAACAAAGTGCTTGTAGCACTCGAACTCGAGATGGAAATGGGCGCCACCGCCCTCGCTGAAGAACCCGCCTCCTACGAATTGCCCACGGCCTACCGCTATCCGTTGTCGGGCTGGCAGCGCCTGGGGGCAATAGAAGAGGGCGACGAGGCGACCGACAGCGGCGAACTCACCGAATACCGTGCGCTGGGCAAGGCGTACTGGCTGCGGGTCGAAGGCGACGCGATGACGGCGCCGTCGGGCATGAGCATCGCGGCGGGCATGCTGATCCTGGTGGACAGCGGCGTCGAGGTGCAGGTCGGCAAGCTGGTGATCGCCCATCTGCCGGGCAGTCCGCAGGGGATCTTCCGGCAACTGGTGCAGGAAGGCGGGCAACGCTTTCTCAAGCCGCTGAACCCGACCTACCCGATGATGCTCTGCGACGACGATTGCGAACTGGTCGGCGTGGTGGTGCGTGCCAACCTCAAACTCTGATTTCTGAAAAACACAACGGCGCCACCCGCCATGGGCGAGGGCGCCGTTGTTGCAGGCGGGCCCGTCAGCCCGCCACTTCCTCCAGCGCCACCAGCACGCTGCCTTCACTGACCATCTCGCCTTCCTGGCAATACAGCGCCGCCACGGTGCCGGCGTGCGGCGCGCGGATGCTGTGTTCCATCTTCATGGCTTCCAGCACCACCAGTTGCGTGCCGGCTTCCACCACCTGACCCGGCTCCACCAGCACCCGCACGATGCTGCCATTCATCGGCGCCGTCAGGCCGCCTTGCTGGGTGTGGCTGGCCTCGGCCTCGGCGATCGGATCGTAGGCGTTGACCGTGTGCAGCTCGCCATTCCAGCGCAGGTACAGGGTTTCGCCGCGACGGATCGCCAGGTGCTGACGGCGCAGGCCATCGTTATCGACCCGCAGTTGTTCGCCATCGAGCTGGAAGGTCGAGGCCGCCTGGCGGTCGAGGCTCAGCGCCTGCTGCTCGCCGTTGCAGCTCAAGTGCAGGCTGATATGCGCCGGCACGCCGGCGCGCAAGCCCTGGCGTGAGGACCACAGCGAATGCGGATCATCGTCGCGCACGCTGTTCGGCAGGCCCTGCACGAACGCCTCCGCCGCTGCTTGCCAGAAACTTGCGGGCAGGGTGCCCGGGGCTGGCAGCAGGTCGTCGTGGTAGCGCGGGATGAAACCGGTATCCAATTCGGCGGCGGCGAACGCCGGATGGGCGAGAATGCGCCGCAGGAAGGTGATGTTGGTCTTCACGCCGCCGATGGCGAACTCGTCGAGCATCGCCAGCAGGCGCAGGCGCGCTTGTTCGCGGTCTTCGCCCCAGGCGATCAGCTTGCCCAGCATCGGGTCGTAGAACGGCGAGACTTCGTCGCCCTCGCTGACCCCGCTGTCGACCCGGCGCCCGGCGCCCGGCGCGCTTTCGCGGTACAGCGCCAGCGTGCCGGTGGCCGGCAGGAAATCGTTGGCCGGGTCTTCCGCGTACAGCCGCACTTCGATGGCGTGGCCGTTGAGCGGCACCTGTTCCTGGCTGATCGGCAGCGCCTCGCCGCGAGCGACGCGGATTTGCCAAGCGACCAGGTCAAGGCCGGTGATGGCTTCGGTGACCGGGTGCTCCACCTGCAGGCGGGTGTTCATCTCCATGAAGAAGAATTCCCCGCGGGCGTCGAGCAGGAACTCCACGGTGCCGGCGCCGACATAGCCGATAGCCTGCGCCGCGCGCACTGCCGCTTCGCCCATGGCGCGGCGTTGTTCCACGCTCAGGCCCGGGGCCGGCGCTTCCTCGACGACTTTCTGGTGCCGGCGCTGGATCGAGCAGTCGCGCTCGTTGAGGTACAGGCAATTGCCGTGCTGGTCGGCGAACACCTGGATTTCCACGTGGCGCGGCTTCAGCACGTATTTCTCGACCAGCATCCGCGCATCGCCGAACGACGACAGCGCCTCGCGCTGGGCCGAGGCCAGGGCTTCAGCCAGTTGGCTTTCCTGCTCGACCACCTTCATGCCTTTGCCGCCGCCGCCTGCGGTGGCTTTGAGCAGCACCGGGTAGCCGATTTTCTCGGCGGCGGCGCGGAAGGTTTCCAGGTCCTGGGCTTCGCCGTGGTAGCCGGGCACCAGCGGCACGCCGGCGATTTCCATCAGCGCCTTGGCCGCGGATTTGCTGCCCATGGCCTCGATAGCGCTGGCCGGTGGGCCGAGGAAGATCAGCCCGGCCTGTTCGATGGCCTTGGCGAAGCCGGCGTTTTCCGAGAGGAAGCCGTAGCCTGGGTGGATGGCCTGGGCGCCGCTGGCCTTGGCCGCGGCGATCAGTTTGTCGATGACCAGGTAGCTCTCCGCCGCCTTGGTCCCGCCGAGGTCGACGCGGATGTCGGCTTCGCGGCTGTGGCGGGCCTCGCGATCGACCGCGCTGTGCACAGCGACGGTGGTCAGGCCGAGGGCTTTGGCGGTGCGCATTACCCGGCAGGCGATCTCGCCACGGTTGGCGACCAGCAGGGTGGTCAGCTCGGGACGGCTCATGGGCGTGGCTCCTTGGGGGTCGGTTCGGCCTGCCAGGCCGGCGTGCGTTTTTC
This sequence comes from Pseudomonas sp. 5P_5.1_Bac1, assembly GCF_025466015.1. Classification (NCBI taxonomy): domain Bacteria; kingdom Pseudomonadati; phylum Pseudomonadota; class Gammaproteobacteria; order Pseudomonadales; family Pseudomonadaceae; genus Pseudomonas; species Pseudomonas sp. 5P_5.1_Bac1. The sequence continues at coordinate 155,624 of NZ_JANLNX010000108.1, forward strand.
CAGGAAGGCGCGCAGGCCTTCCTGTCCTTCGGGGCTGACGCGGATGCGGGCGATGGCGTTCTCGCAATAGCGACGCAGGGCCGGGGTCAGTTCGCCGGCGCCGACTTCACGCAGCAGTTCTTTGCTGGCGCGCATGGCTTGCGGGCTGTTGAGCAGCAGGTTGGCGATCCATTCTTCGACACGGGCGTCCAGTTCCGCCGTTGGGTAGCTTTCCGCCAGCAGGCCCAGTTCGCGGGCACGGGCGCCGCTGAAGCGCTCGGCGGTGAGGGCGTAGCGGCGGGCGACGCGCTCGCCCATGGCCTGGACCACGAACGGGCTGATGACTGCCGGGGCCAGACCGATGCGCACTTCCGACAGGCACAGTTGCGCGTCGTCGGCGCCGATCGCCATGTCGCAGCAACTGATCAGTCCCAGCGCGCCACCGAAGGCCGCGCCCTGAACCACCGCCAGGGTCGGCAGCTTGAGCCGCGCCAGGTTGTACATCAGTTCCGCCAACTCGCGGGAGTCGTCGAGGTTGCTCTGGTAGTCGAGCGCCGCGCTCTGCTGCATCCACGCCAGGTCAGCGCCGGCGCTGAAGTGCCGGCCACGGCCGCGCAGCAGGACGAAGCGCAGGCTGGTGTCGGTGGCGAGCTGGTCGATGGCGATGATCAGTTCGCGGATCATCTGCGCGTTGAACGCGTTGTTCTTGTCTTCCCGGCTCAGCCACAAGGTGGCGAAGCCGCGGGGATCCTTGATCAGTTCGAGGGTGCTGAAGTCGGTCATCGGTCACATCCGGAAAATGCCGAAGCGGGTGGATTCGATCGGCGCGTTGAGCGCGGCCGACAGGGCCAGGCCGAGGATGTCTCGGGTCTGCGCCGGGTCGATGACGCCGTCGTCCCAGAGCCGGGCGCTGGAATAGTAGGGGTGGCCCTGGTGCTCGTACTGATCGAGGATCGGCTGTTTCAGGCGCGCTTCGTCGTCAGCGCTGAACGGCTGGCCGCTGCGCTCGCTTTGTTCGCGCTTGACCTGGGCCAGCACGCCGGCGGCCTGCTCGGCGCCCATCACGCCGATCCGCGCGTTGGGCCACATCCACAGGAAACGCGGGTCGTAGGCGCGGCCGCACATGCCGTAGTTACCGGCGCCGAAGCTGCCGCCGATGATCACGGTGAACTTCGGCACTTTGGCGCAGGCCACCGCGGTGACTAGCTTGGCGCCGTGCTTGGCGATGCCGCCGGCCTCGTATTTCTGGCCGACCATGAAGCCGGTGATGTTCTGCAGGAACAGCAGCGGGATGCCGCGCTGGCAGGCCAGTTCGATGAAATGCGCGCCTTTCTGCGCGGCTTCGGCGAAGAGGATGCCGTTGTTGGCGAGGATGGCGATGGGGTAGCCGTGCAGGTGGGCGAAGCCGCAGACCAGGGTGGTGCCGAACAGCGCCTTGAATTCATCGAACACCGAGCCGTCCACCAGGCGGGCGATGATTTCGCGCACGTCGAACGGCTGCTTGGCGTCGGCCGGGACCACGCCGTACAGCTCATCGGCGGTGTATAGCGGGGCAATTGGCGTGCGCAGTTGCAGCTCGCCCTGCTTGTGCCAGTTGAGGTTGGCCACGCAGCGGCGGGCGATGGCCAGGGCGTGTTCATCGTTGTCGGCGTAGTGGTCGGCGACGCCGCTGGTCTTGCAGTGCACGTCGGCGCCGCCGAGGTCTTCGGCGCTGACCACTTCACCGGTCGCGGCTTTCACCAGCGGCGGGCCGGCGAGGAAGATGGTGGCTTGCTGGCGGACCATGATGGTTTCGTCGGACATCGCCGGCACATAGGCGCCGCCGGCGGTGCACGAGCCCATCACCACGGCGATCTGCGGGATGCCCTGGGCGCTCATGTTGGCCTGGTTGAAGAAGATCCGGCCAAAGTGCTCGCGGTCGGGGAACACTTCATCCTGGCGCGGCAGGTTGGCGCCGCCGGAGTCGACCAGATAAAGGCAGGGCAGGCGGTTCTGCTGGGCGATGGTCTGGGCGCGCAGGTGTTTTTTCACGCTCAACGGATAGTAGGAGCCGCCTTTCACCGTGGCGTCGTTGGCCACGATCATACATTCGACGCCTTGCACCCGGCCGATGCCGGCGATCACCCCGGCGGCGGGGACGTCTTCGCCGTACACCTCATGGGCGGCGAGCTGGCCGATTTCCAGGAAGGGTGAGCCCGGATCGAGCAGGCGGTCGATACGCTCGCGGGGCAGCAGTTTGCCGCGCGAGATATGGCGTTCCTGAGCCTTGGGGCCGCCGCCCTGATGGACCTGGGCGAGCAGGGTGCGCAGCGCATTGACCTGCTCCAGCATGGCGGCGCTGTTGACGGTGAACTCGGGGGCGCGGGTGTTCAACTGAGACTTCAGAATCATCGGAGGTCCTCGGCAGCTTCAAACGTCAAAGCTGCAAGAAGGGATCGGGGGGCAAGCTGCTTTTTCTTGCAGCTTGCCGCTAGAAACTTGCCGCTGCTTCTAGCGCGTCTCGTTGAACAGCTCGCGACCGATCAGCATGCGGCGGATCTCGCTGGTGCCGGCGCCGATTTCGTACAGCTTGGCGTCGCGCAGCAGGCGGCCCGCCGGGAACTCGTTGATGTAGCCATTGCCGCCGAGGATCTGGATGGCTTCGAGGGCCATTTGCGTGGCGCGTTCGGCGGTGTAGAGGATCACGCCGGCGGCGTCCTTGCGGGTGGTCTCGCCTCGGTCGCAAGCCTGGGCCACCGCGTACAGGTAGGCGCGGCTGGCGTTGAGCTGGGTGTACATGTCGGCGATCTTGCCCTGGATCAACTGAAACTCGCCGATGCTCTGGCCGAACTGTTTGCGGTCGTGGATGTACGGCACCACCAGGTCCATGCACGACTGCATGATGCCGGTCGGGCCGCCGGAGAGGACCACGCGCTCGTAGTCGAGGCCGCTCATCAGGACTTTTACGCCGCCGTTGAGCGCGCCGAGGATGTTTTCTTCCGGCACTTCCACGTTGTCGAAGAACAGCTCGCAGGTGTTGGAGCCGCGCATGCCCAGCTTGTCGAACTTGTTGCTGCGGCTGAAGCCGGCCCAGTCACGCTCGACAATAAAGGCAGTGATGCCGTGCGCACCCTTTTCCAGGTCGGTCTTGGCGTAGATCACATAGGTGTTGGCGTCGGGGCCGTTGGTGATCCAGGTTTTGCTGCCGTTGAGGACGTAGCGGTCGCCGCGTTTCTCGGCGCGCAGCTTCATCGACACCACGTCGGAACCGGCGTTGGGTTCGCTCATGGCCAGGGCGCCGATGTGCTCGCCGCTGATCAGCTTGGGCAGGTATTTGCTTTTCTGTTCGTGGGTGCCGTTGCGGTTGATCTGGTTGACGCAGAGGTTGGAGTGGGCGCCGTAGGAGAGGGCGACCGAGGCCGAGCCGCGGCTGATTTCTTCCATGGCCACCACGTGGGCCAGGTAGCCCAGGCCGGCGCCGCCATATTCTTCGCTGACGGTCACGCCCAGCAGGCCCATGTCGCCGAACTTGCGCCACATGTCGGCGGGGAACAGGTTGTCGTGGTCGATCTGCGCGGCGCGTGGCGCCAGTTCGCTAGCGACGAAGGCCTGTACCTGGTCACGCAGCATGTCGACGGTTTCACCGAGGGCGAAGTTCAGGGAGGGATAAAGCATGCTCTGCCACCTTTGATTGTTTTTGGAGGGGTGTGGGTCTGGGTAATCACCTTTACGTTAACGTAAACCTGAGTCCCTTTACTGTCAATCATCACCATGACCTTTACGTTAACGTTAATTTGCGCCAGAGTAGTCCGCGCCCCGATCAGCTCCCAGAACAAACACAAAAAGGGATCGCCATGAATCAACCGAGCTACACCCAGGGTCGTCAGGACAAAGCCTTGCTGGCCATGACCATCGGTCAGGCATTCGACCATACGGTGTCACGTTTCGCCGACCGCGAAGCCCTCGTGGTTCGTCACCAAGACCTGCGCTACACCTGGGCGGAACTTGCCGCCAGCGTCGACCTGCATGCCCGCGCGTTCATGGCCCTGGGCCTGAAGACCGGCGACCGCCTGGGTATCTGGGCGCCCAACTGCGCGCAGTGGTGCATCGCCCAGTTCGCCAGCGCCAAGGCCGGGATCATTCTGGTCAACATCAACCCCGCCTACCGCACCAGCGAGCTGGAATACGTGCTCAAACAGTCCGGTTGCCAGTGGCTGATCAGCGCGGGGGCGTTCAAGAGTTCGGATTACCACGGCATGCTCGGCGAGCTGCTGCCGGAGCTGCCGCGCGCGGTGCCTGGCCAGTTCAACAGCGAGCGCCTGCCCGACTTGCGCGGGCTGGTCAGCCTGGCGGATGAGCCGCCGCCAGGCTTCCTGGCATGGAACGCGCTGGCGGAACTGGCCGCGCAGGTCAGCGAAGATGACTTCCAGGCCCGTCAGCGGAGCCTGCAATTCGACCAGGCGGTGAACATCCAGTACACCTCCGGCACCACCGGTTTCCCCAAGGGCGCGACCCTCAGTCACTACAACATCCTCAACAACGGCTATATGGTCGGCGAGAGCCTGGGCCTCACCGAGCAGGACCGCATGGTGATCCCGGTGCCGCTGTACCACTGCTTCGGCATGGTCATGGGCAACCTCGGCTGCATGACCCACGGCACCACCATGATCTACCCCAACGATGCCTTCGACCCGCTGCTGACCCTGCAAGCCGTCGCCGCCGAGCGCGCCACTGCGCTGTACGGCGTGCCGACCATGTTCATCGCCCTGCTGGACCAGCCACAACGCCGGGAATTCGACCTGGCGAGCCTGCGCACCGGGATCATGGCCGGCGCCACTTGCCCGATCGAAGTGATGCGCCACGTCATCAGCGAACTGAACATGAACGAAGTGCAGATCGCCTATGGCATGACCGAGACCAGCCCGGTGTCGCTGCAGACCGGCCCGGACGACGAGCTGGAACTGCGGGTGACCACGGTCGGCCGGACCCAGCCGCAACTGGAGAGCAAGATCATCGACGAGCACGGCTGCGTGGTGCCGCGCGGGCAGATCGGCGAGCTGTGCACCCGTGGCTACAGCGTGATGCTCGGCTATTGGGGCAACCCGGCGGCCACCGCCGAGGCTATCGACCCGGCGGGCTGGATGCACACCGGCGACCTGGCGAGCATGGATGAGCAGGGCTACGTGTGCATTGCCGGGCGCAACAAGGACATGATCATTCGCGGCGGCGAGAACATTTATCCGCGCGAACTGGAGGAGTTCTTCTTCACCCACCCGGCGGTGGCGGACGTGCAGGTCATCGGCATTCCGGATGACCGCTATGGCGAAGAGATCGTCGCCTGGATCAAGTTCCACCCCGGCCACAGCGCGACCGATGTGGAATTGCAGGCCTGGTGCAAGAGCCGCATTGCCCACTTCAAGACGCCGCGTTTCTTCCGCTTCGTCGAGGAATTCCCGATGACGGTGACGGGCAAGATCCAGAAGTTCCGCATGCGCGAGATCAGCATTGAGGAACTGCGCCGCTGAAAACGTCTTCGGGGCTGCCGCCCGGCAGCCCCAAGGACGAGGGTTTCAGTACTCGCTCAGGTGCTCGATGAACGTCGAGCCGCTGTAGCGTTCGCGGAACAAGCCCGCCTCCACCAGCCTTGGCACCACCTCGTCGAGGAACAGGTGCACCGACTCCACCGAGCCCCCCGGCGCGGCGATAAAACCGTCCATGGCCCCGGCCTCGGCCCAGTCGGCGATCTGCTCGACGGCATCGTCCACCGTGCCGATCACCTGCCAGTGCGCGGCGGAGATCACTTCCGGGCGCAGCAACAACTGGTCCACCGTCAGCGACTCCCGCTCGATCAGCCGGCGCAGCAGGTTGGTGTGGGTGCGGCTGCTGGTTGTCGCCAGCGGCGGCGGCAGGTCGTCGCGAGTCACGAGGCGGTCCTGCGGCCAGTCGCTGAGGTCCAGCCCGGTCATTTCCTTGATCGAAGCGAATTTGCGCCCGCGGTCGAGGCGGGCGTGGGTCTGCATGAACAGCGCGCGGGCTTCTTCGCGGGTCGCCGCGAGGTACAGGCTCAGGCCCGGTAACAGACGGATGTCGGCGGGTGCGCGGCCATGGCGCTCGGCGCGTCGGGACAGGTCGCGGCGCAGTTCGAGGGCGGCTTCCTTGTCCGGGGTCGGGGCGAACACCAGGTCGGCCACCGAGGCGGCGAAGTCGCGGCCCGACTCCGACGAGCCGGCCTGCACGAACGGAATCCGCGCAGCGGGGAAGGCCGGCACATTGAGCGGGCCCTTGACCTTGAAGTGCTCGCCCTCATGGCTGATGGGGCGGATCTGCGCAGTGTCGGCGTAGCGGCCGGCGGCGCGGTCGATCTTCAGCGCTTCGTGGGGGAAGCTGGCCCACAGCGCCTGCACCAGCGCGGTGAACTCGCCGGCGCGCTGATAGCGTTCCTCGGCGCCGGGCATCTGTTCCAGGCCGAAATTCTCATGGCCCTGCAGGGCGGTGACGATGTTCCAGCCAGCGCGGCCGTTGCTGACCCAGTGCAGTGATTGCAGTTGCCGGGCCACCACATAAGGCGGGTAGAAGGTGGTTGATACTGTCGATACCAGGCCGATACGCGAGGTGGCCTGGGCGACGGCGGCGAGCAGGACGGTCGGGTCGAGGCTGGCGAAGCCGGGGGCGGTTTCCATTATCTCGGTGGTCAGGCAACTGACATCCGGGCGAAACACGAAGTCCAGGTGCACGGCTTCGGCACGGCGGGCTAGGTCGATGGCGAAGTCGGCGCTGAAGACACCTTCTATATTGCTGTTGTCCTGGCGCCAGCCGTCACCGCTGAGCCAGGTGGGAGCCAGGGACAGGCCGATATGGAGTTTGCGTTGGGTCATCACGGGGTTCCTGTGGGGCCAATAACGGATCGCGAGCAAGCTCGCTCCTACAGGTTTTCTGTAGGCGCGTGCTTGCTCGCGAAGGACAAGATCAGAACGAGCCCTTGATCCCGGCGCCGAACATCCGCGGCGTGGTCATGCTCGCCTCGGTGCCGCCGATGCCGCGGTTCTGCTGCATGTAGATCGCGGTGCGGTCATCGAAGACGTTCTTCACGTACCCATACAGCTCAACCGCTTTGCTGAACTGGTAGCTCATCCGCGCATCGGCCAGGGTGTAGGCGTCCGTGGCGTAGCTCTTGGTGTTGGCGGTGTCGGAATAGTACCCGTCGATCCGGCGAACCTGGGCCGAGACGTTCCACTTGTCGGTGATGTCCCAGCTCGGCCCGAAGCTCAGGGTGTAGCCCGGCGAGCGGGCGAATTCGTTGGCTTCGTAGCTGTTGTTGGCGGAGATCTTGTCGATGCGGGTGCGCAGGGTGCCGGCGCTGGCCTTGAGGGTCAGGTTGTCCAGCACGCGGTAGTCGGCGCTCAGTTCCAGGCCATAGGCGTGGGCCTTCTCGGCATTGATGGTGTAGGACTGCGACACGCCGGTGGAGATCACCACCGGGATGTTGTACTGGGCGTCCTTGTGGTCCATGTAGAACAGGTTGCCGCTCAGTTGCAGGCGGTTATCCAGCACGCTGGCGCGGCTGAACAGCTCGTAGTTCCACACCGATTCGTCCTTGAACGAGGTCCAGTTGCGAGTGGTCAGGTTCAGCGCCACGCCGCCTGGGTTGTAGCCGCGGCTGACCATGCCGCCGACGGTCCAGTCCGGGGTCACGGCGTAGGCCAGGGAGATTTTCGGCAGCAGCGCGGAGAAGGTTTTTTCGTAGTCCAGCGCGGTCGGCGCCAGGACCGAGCGGCCTTCGCGCTCGATGCGGTCTTCCTGGTAACGCAGGCCGGTGCCGAGGGTCCAGCGGTCGTCCAGGCGCCAGCTCAGTTCGCCGAACACGCCGAGGTTTTCCTTGGTGTCGTCGAAGGTCGAGAGACCGCTCAACAACAGCATTTCATCGGACTTGGTGCGCGCCACGTAGACCCCGGTGGCGCCGCTGACGCTGCTGTCCTGGTCGCCGAAGCTCAGGCGGGTTTCGTTGGACAGGTTCTTCTGCTGGATATCGGCGTCACCGTTGCCGGGGATGCCGGTGTAGCGCTGCACATGGGACAGCGAGTACTGCGCCTGGTTGAGCAGCTTGAGGCCGTTGTCGAAGTCGTAGCTCACGTCCAGCACGCTGGTGTTGGTCGACTGTTCCCAGCTCGGCATGGTCGTGGTCGGGTGCTTGAGCTTGTGGTACGGCGCCGCGGCGGCTTCCTGGCTGGGCCGGTTGGAATCGCCGTGGGAGAAGGTGTACTTGGCTTCCAGGCCGGGCAGCGCGCTGGGCAGCCAGAGCAGCTTGGCGCGGGCGTTGAGCGAGCTGAAGTTCTTGTCGGCCTTGCCTTTCTGGAAGGCGCTGCTGGTGTAGTCGATGAAGGTGTCACGGGCCGAGTGGTCCACCGCCAGGCGTGCGGCCAGTTCGTTTTCCAGCAACGGGCCGGAGACGGCCAGCGAGGTGCGGTGGGAATCGTAGTTGCCGACCTCGGCCTGGTAGGCGGCTTCCGGGGTGAAGCTGGGGTCCTTGGTGTTGACGATGATCGCGCCGGCGATGGCGTTGGCGCCCTGGGAGGTGGTCTGCGGGCCGCGGAACACTTCGATGCTGTCCAGATCCCAGACCGAGGTCGCGCCGAAGTACATCTCGTTGTAATTCAGGTAATGGCCGTCGAGGTTGATGGTGGCCCGTGGCACGGTGCCGCCCCAGAACACGTTCTGGCCGTTGTTCGGGCCCTGGCTGTCCATGCCGCGAATCACCGGCGCGCCGACGCTGTCGGTGTAGATCACGTTGGGCACGTCATTGAGCACTTCGGTGACGGTGGAGCTGCCGGTTTTCTCCTTGTCGATCTCGCGCCCGGTCTTCACCGTCACCGACGACGCGGTGTTCTTCAGTTCCCGTTCGATCTTTTCCCCGGTGATGACGATGGGCTCGAAAGTGACGCTGTCGGCGCTGGTGCTGGCGGCGGTTTCCTGGGCCATGGCCGCCGTGGCGCCCAACAGCGTCGAGAGGGTCAGAACACTGAAACCGCGGGCGAGGGTGAGGGGTGAATAGGCCTTCAAGGGACACTCCAAATGAGAATTATTAAGCTTTAGCGGATCGTAGCATGTGGCTATTACGTTCCTCAATAAAGAATTGATTCCACAATGTGGTTTGTGCCGGGATCGGATAAGCTCGTTTTGCGGCCCCACGCAGGGCTCTGCGCCGCGTTGCCTGATGTGCTGGCCCGCAAAATCGGTATCATGCGTCGCGCCGCCACCGGCCTGCGGCGCTGCACCCCAGCCTGTTGAGAAACAGCCGCGAGACAGCGGCGAGGAGAGGACATTTGAAGTCAGACGAGTCCGTACTGGACGATGCGCCCCAGAACGAAAAGCGCTCCGGCACCATCCAGTCGGTGGCCATTGCCACGCGCTTTCTCAAGGTGCTGGCCAGTGCCGAGCGCGAACTGGCCCTTGGCGAAGTCGCCCGGCTTACCGGCACCGGTGGCTCCAGCGCGCACCGTTACCTGCAGAGCCTGGTGAAGGAAGGGCTGGCCCGGCAGGACCCGGCCACCGGCCTTTACGACCTCGGCCCGGCGGCGCTGAGCATCGGCATTGCCGCGCTCAAGCGTGTGGATGCGGTGGAAATCGCTGCGCAACACATGAAGGCCCTGGCTCATCATCAGGCGGCCAGCGGCGGGGTGGCGATCTGGACCGAGCGTGGTCCGACCCTGGTGCGCTGGTACCGCAGCGCGTATTTCTCGGTGAACCCGCTGGCGCTGGGTGACATACTGCCGCTGGACAACACCGCGTGCGGCCTGGTGTTCCAGGCGTTCCTGCCCAAATCCACCATCGACGCTGCGCGCAAGCAGCAGCCCGCGCATTTTCGCGGCACGCCGCCGAGCAAGGCCGTGCTGGATGAAGTGCGCGACAGTCGCTGGGCCGAGCTGACCAGCCATTTGCTGTCCAACGTCACCGGCCAGGCCGCGCCGGTGTTCGATGCGCAGGGCGAGATCGTGTGCTGCATGACCACCGTGACCGACCTCGGCCGGCTGAATTCGCCGGAAGACCGGGATGCGTTGTTTCGCGAGGCGAAGCGGGTGAACCAGTCCACGGGTGGGCAGGCTTGGGAGGGGTGATTGAGAGATATGGCCGGATGGAATGACGTTGTTGTTGGGGGCTCTACCCCCGCAACACCCGGCCCTTGGGCACCAGCAACGGTGTACCCGTTACCGGATCGGCAATGATCAGAGACGCCAGACCGAACACCCGCTCCACCAGTTCCTCGGTGAAGATCTCCGCCGGGGCGCCGCTGGCGACGATCGCGCCGTCCTTCATCGCCACGAGGTGCGAGGCATAGCGGCAGGCCTGGTTGAGGTCATGCAGCACCGCGACGACGGTGCGACCCTGGCGGTTGAGGTCCGCCAGCAGGTCGAGCAGTTCGACCTGATGAGCGATATCCAGGTAGGTGGTCGGCTCGTCCAGCAGCAGGATCGGCGTCTGTTGCGCCAGCACCATGGCAATCCACACCCGCTGGCGCTGACCACCGGACAATTCGTTCAACGCACGTTCGGCCAGCTCGCTGACGCCGGTCGCCGCCATCGCTTCCTTTACCGCCTGTTCATCCGCTTTCGACCACTGCCGCAAGAACGACTGATGCGGATAGCGCCCACGTGCCACCAGGTCAGCCACGGTGATGCCGTCCGGCGAGGTGGCACTCTGCGGCAGCAGGCCGAGGCAACGGGCGACTTCGCGAGCGGGAAACTCGCCGATCGGGCGCTGGTCCAGCAGCACCTGGCCGGCAGCCGGAGCCAGCAGGCGGGAGAGGGCGCGTAACAGGGTAGATTTGCCGCAGGCATTGGGGCCGACGATAACGGTGAAGGAACCGTCTGGAATGCGCAGCGAAAGGTCCGTGGAAATGGTGCGCTGTTCGTAGCGCAACGTCAGCGCATCGGCCTGCAGGCGGTGCGTCATGGGGGCGGGTTCCTCGGCAATGATGGCGCGGCAGTATTGCATGTGCGGAATTTATTCCGCAATATGGAATGCGAAACGATCTCAAATCGTATCACTTCGCATTCCATCTGCCGATATCGACCTCACCATGACGACTTCTTCGCTGTTGCGCCTCGCCGGCGCCACCACCCTGGCCCTGCTGGCGGGTTTCGCCCAGGCCGCGGACACCCCGTCCAAACGCATCGTCTCCACCACGCCCAGCGTGACCGGCATTCTGCTGGCCATGGATGCGCCGCTGGTGGCCAGTGCTGCCACCACGCCGAGTCGGCTGTCCGACGGCAAGGGTTTCTTCACCCAGTGGGCTGACGTCGCCGATCAGCGCGGCGTGCAGGTGCTGTACAAGAACCTGGTGTTCGACATCGAGTCGGTGATCGGCCAGGACCCGGACCTGCTGGTGATTTCCGCCACCGGCGCCGACAGCGTGATCCAGCACAAGGCCGAGCTGGAAGCCCAGGGCGTGAAGACGCTGGTGGTCAACTACTCGAACCAGAGCTGGCAGCAGATCGCCACCGAACTGGGTCGCCAGACCGGACTGGAAACCCAGGCCGCCGCCGCGATCAAGCGCTTCGACGACTACACCGCCGACGTCGGCGCGCAGCTCAAGGTGCCGGCCGGCAGTGTCAGTGTGGTGGGTTACAACATCGGCGGCAGTTATTCCATCGCCCGCGAGAACAGCCCGCAGGCGCGGGTGATTGAGGCGCTCGGCTTCAAGGTGGCAGGGCTGCCGACGGTGCTGGAGTCGCAGGTCAAGCGCAGTTCCGACGTGGCCTTTATTTCCCGCGAGAACCTGTCGGCGGCGATCACCGGCGACAGCGTGTTCCTGCTCAGCGCCACCGACGCCGATGTTCAGGCGTTCCTTGCCGATCCGGTGCTGGCCAACCTGCCGGCGGTGATCAACAAACGGGTGTATCCGCTGGGGCCCAGCTCGTTCCGTATCGACTACTACTCAGGACGGGAAATGATCGACGCCGTGGCGCGGAATTTCCGTTAAGTGGCCGTCGGTTTTTCTTCGTGTGCGCCGCTGACGCTGATGGAGCGTCGGCGGCGTAGACGTTTGCAGGGGCTGGTGTTTGGCCTGACGTTGCTTGCGCTGGCGGTGGTGCTGAGCCTGACGGTGGGTTCGCGCACCGTGCCGCCCGCCGACGTGCTGCAAGCCCTGCGTGCTTATGACCGGCATAACGACCTGCACCTGATCGTGCGCGAGATGCGTATTCCGCGCACCCTGGTGGCGATCCTCGCCGGGCTGGCGCTGGGGCTGGCCGGGGCGATCATGCAGGCGGTGACGCGCAATCCGCTGGCCGAACCCGGTCTGCTCGGCATCAATGCCGGCGCCGCCCTCGCAGTGATCGGCGCCGCTGCAGCCTTCGGCATGGCGAACATGGCCAGTTATGTCTGGTTCGCCTTTCTTGGCGCCGGGCTGGCTGGCGCTGTGGTGTTCATGCTCGGCCAGGCCCACGAAACCACCACCAACCCGGTGCGTCTGGTGCTGGCCGGGGCAGGGCTGTCGGTGCTGTTGGCGTCAGTGACCGGGGTCATCATCCTCAACGCCCCGGCGGATGTGTTCGACCAGTTCCGCCACTGGGCTTCCGGCTCCATCGAGCGCGCGGGTTTTGAGGCCGTGGCGGTGCTGCTGGTGGCGGTGCCGCTGGGTGCACTGGCAACCTTCGCCATCGTTGGCAGCCTCAATGTCCTGGCCTTGGGCAATGACCTTGGCCAGGCACTGGGTGCCAGTGTACGCGGCACCTGGCTGCTGGCGTGCCTGGCGGTGATGCTGCTGGCCGGCGCGGCCACTGCCGGCGCCGGGCCGATCGCCTTCGTCGGGCTGGTGGCGCCGCACCTGGCGCGGCTGCTGGTGGGGCCGGATTACCGCTGGCTGCTGCCTTACTCGGCGCTGTTCGCCGCGATCCTGTTATTGACCGCCGACGTGCTCGGGCGAGTAGTGGGCGGCAACGCGGAGATCGCCGCCGGGGTCATCGCCGCCTTACTGGGCGGTCCGTTCTTTATCGCCGTGGTGCGTAAATACCGGTTGAACACGTTATGAGCAAAAGCGCTTCGGTCCTCCGCCTCGGCGGCTGTTCCTTTCTCTGGCGCCCGCGGGTGGCGCTGGTTTGTTTGCTGCTGGTGGCAACCGCGCTGGCGCTGGGCATCTTGCTGCTGGGCATTGGCAGTCTGCAACTGACGCCGGCGCAGGTGGTCGCCGGCCTGTTCGGCACGGCGGACGATCCCACCTTGCAGCGGGTGATCACCCGCGTGCGCCTGCCACGGGTGCTGACCGCCTTGCTGGTCGGCGCGTCGCTGGGCATGGCTGGCTCGATCTTCCAGTCGCTGTCGCGCAACGCCCTCGGCTCGCCGGACATCATCGGCTTCACCACCGGCGCGGCCAGCGGCGCGATTGTCCAGATCATCCTGTTCGATGCCGGTCCGCTCGGCACCTCCGTTGCGGCGGTCGCGTCTGGCATGGCCACGGCGGCGCTGGTGTTCCTGCTGTCGATGAAAGGGCGCAGCACTGGCGGTTATCGGCTGGTGCTGGTGGGTATCGGCATCGGCGCCATGCTCTCGGCGCTCAATACCATCCTGCTGGTGACCGGCAACCTCGACCAGGTGATGATCGCGCAACTGTGGCTGGCCGGCTCGCTCAACACCCGCACCTGGTCCCATGTGCTGCCGGCGGCGTTGGGCTTGTTGTTGATCGTGCCGGTGGCGCTGTACCAGGCGCGGCGGGTGAACTTGCTGGAAATGGGCGACGACAGCGCCAGCCAGCTTGGGATCGCGGTGGAGCGCACGCGCTTGTTGATGATGCTGGCGGCGGTGGCGCTGACCGCCATCGCCACCGCCGCGGCCGGGCCGATCGCCTTCATCGCCCTGGCCGCGCCGCAACTGGCGCGGCGCCTGACCGGCAGCGCCGGCGTGCCGCTGGTGTCCGGGGCGTTGATGGGCGCGGTGCTGTTGCTGGCGGCGGACATGCTTAGCCAACGCTTTCCGCTGTCGCTGAACATGCCGATCGGGTTGACCACGGGGATGCTGGGTGGGGTGTACTTGCTGTGGCTGTTGGCGCGGAATCGGCGGATGTGAAGGGTGGGCCTTATCGCGAGCAAGCTCGCTCCTACAGACAGCGCCCCACCTGTAGGAGCGAGCTTGCTCGCGATGAGGCCCGTACCGTCACAACGACTTCAGAAACCCCAACAACGCCCCCCGATCCTCAGCCGACAACGCCGCAAACCGCTGCCGCGCCACCGCCGCTTCGCCGCCATGCCACAACACCGCTTCGGTCAGGTTGCGGGCGCGGCCGTCGTGCAGGTAGCCGGCGCCGGGGTTGATCTGTTCGATCAGGCCCACGCCCCACAACGGCGGCGTGCGCCATTCCCGGCCGCTGGCGAGGTAGTCTTCGCGGCCATCGGCCAGGCCTTCGCCCATGTCGTGCAACAGCAGGTCGGTGTAGGGCTCGATCTTGCGCCCGGACAACGCCTTGTAGTCCGGGTGCACCCCGGTGGTCAGTTGCGGCCGATGGCAGAGGGTGCAACCGGCCTCGGCGAACAGCCGTTCGCCGCGTTTCACCGCCGGCGTATCGCGGTCACGCCGAGGCGGCGGCGCCAGATGGGACAGGTAGAAATGCAGCTCGCTCAGTTGCATCCCGTCCACCTCCGGCTGCCCGCCACTGACGGCCTGCTTGCACGCACTTTGCTGCGGGGCGCAGTTTTCCTGCGGGTACAGCGACGTGGTCAGGCCCATGTCGCCATGCAGGGCGCTGGCGATCTGCTGGTTGAGGCTCGGCTGGTTGGCCTTGAGGCCGAAGCGCCCGACTTCCAGGCGCTGGCGCTCGACGCTCCAGACCTTGTTGACCCGCCCGCGCACGCCATCCGGTTTGCTCTCGTCGGCCATGCGTTGCAGGGTGGTGGTGCTGACTGTTTCCAGCAGGCCAAGGCCGAACACTGGCGTGCCAACCCGCGCCGACGTGTGGATATCGCCTAGCGGCCCGTAGGCCAGTTCGCTGAATTTCAGTTGCGGCCGGCGCAGGCTGACGGTCTCACCAGCAGACAGCGTGAGTTGTTTTTCCTGCCATAGAATCTGCGCCCGACCTTCGCCGCGCACGCCGGGAATGCCCAGCTCGTTGAGCTGGTCGCCATAGGCCGGATGCGGCTGCGGTCCGCCGTGGGCATCGCGCCCCGGCAACGACAGGCGGACCAGCATGGTGCGCATTGGCGAATGTTCATTGATCGGTGCCTGGCCACGGCCGTTTTTCGGGTGGCAGGCAATGCAGGTGATGCGGTTGTACAGCGGGCCGAGGCCGTCCACCGCCTCATCCCGCGACGGGGCGACGACCCAGGCCTGGCGAAACAGCCCGCGTCCGCGGAAGAACCGTTCCAGTTGCGCCTCGTCGTCCATCCCCGCCAAGGGCTGGGCGAAGGCCTCGCGGTCGGCCTCGGCGCTGGCGGAAAAACTCGCCAGCGCCGCGACTACCGCCACTAACCAAACGCGCATTACAGGCCCATCTCGTCAAGCTGTCGCGCCGCCTCGGCATGCCGGGTGGCGCTGTAGAACTGCCAGGCGATTTCGCGCTTGCCGAGTTCGTCCTGGTCGGTGACGGGCTGTTGCTCCATGCCGCTGTCCTGGCGCTGGCCGAACAGGCTGAGCAGGTCCGCCGCGGCGGCCTGTTCAGCGCTGATCGGTGGCACCGTGAGGTACGCCCGCACCGCGCTCAGATCGCGGCCCGCCGCTTCACCGGCATGCACCCGCGCCCACAAGGCCGTGAGGCGCTCATGGGGTTGGCTGAGCCATTGCGCGAACAGCGAGGTGATCAACGACAGGCGCTCGCGGGACATCTTGTCGCCGTATTGGTAGGCGCCGTCGCGCGCCGCCGCGAACGGGTCGTGATAACCCGCTGGCAGTTCGGCGTAGACGCTCGGGCGCACCGGCAGCTTGCGGATGTCCGGGTCGGCCAGCAGTTTCTGCCCGGCGTCGGACAACACGAAACGCACGAACGCCCGCGCCCCTTCGACGTCCTTCGCACTGCGGGTAATCGCAATGTGCGCCGGGTTGAGCCCGCCGTGGGCCGGGTAGACGAAGTCCACCGGCTGGCCGTTGCTCACCGCCGAAGCGACGAAGAAGTCGATCGACAAACCCACCGCCGAGCGTCCGCTGGCCACCTCGTCGCTGACCAGGGTGCCGCCGCGACTGACCAGCCGCGACTGCCCGGCAATCTCGCTCCACAACGCCCAGCCCCGTTCCCAGCCGTAGGCTTGCAGGACGATGTCGAGCAACACCGGGGCGAAACCGACACGCGCCGGGTCCGGCAGGGCAATGCGTCCGCGCAGCCGGGCGTCGAGCAGGTCAGGCCAGTCCTTCGGCGGCGCCACGCCCAGTTCGGCGAGCACCTTCGGGTTGGTGGCGAAGCCGTAGCCGGCCAGTTCCGTGGCCTGGTAACGGCCGTCGCGGTCGCGCAGGGCGGTGCCGCCGATCCGTTCCGGCAGCCCTTGCAGATCGACACCCAGCGGCTGCCAACTGTCGTCCCTGGCCAGCCGGGCGAAATTGCCCGGCGACGGCGCCCAGTAGACATCGACCCCGCCCTGGTCCGCCTGGCGCAGGAAGGGCAGGGCATCGAAGCCCTGGCGCCAGAGGATCTGCAGGCGGTAATCGGGGTTGGCCTGTTCGAAGGCTTCCTCGAAGCGGGTCATCATCTCTTCCGGGTAGCTGGTCATCACCACCACCGGCTTCGGCGCGGCCAGCGCGCTGGTCGAACCGAGCGCCAGGGCCAGCAGCCACGCCTTACAGCGGAACATTGAACTGCACGAAGTAGTTACGGCCAATTTCCGGGTATCCCTCGCTGTATTCATAGAGGCGGTCGAACAGGTTGCGCACGCCGGCTTCCACCAGCACGTCGTTGCTGAAGCGGTAGCCGGACTTGAAGTTGTACACCGCGTAGCCGCCGGACATCTGGCTGCCATCGGACACGTTGTAGCGACGCGACGCGGCTTCGGCGCTGCCGGTCAGGCGCAAGGCATCCAGGTTCCAGGTGGCCGAGGCGAACAGGTTGTGGCGCGGTGTGTCGATCGGGTGCAGCTCGGGATTACTGCGGTTTTCGCGGTCGAGGAAGGTGTAGCTGGCGCCCAGCTCCCAGTCGCCCAGATCACCTTTCAGGCCCAGTTCGAAGCCCTGGTTACGCGCCTTGGCGATGTTCTGGTATTGCCCGCACGGCGCCGCGCAATTGAGTTGCGCCGGCACGGTGACCTGCTGGATGGAGTCCTCGATATTGGCCACGAACAACGCTGCATCCAGGCTCCACTGTGATGTCAGCGCGCCACTGTAGCCCAACTCGTAATGGGTGGCACGTTCGGACTTCAGGTCCGGGCTCGGGATCACCGTGCCGAAGCGCGTGGAGTAGCGGTCCTTGATGGTGGCGAAGCGGCTCTTGCGCGACACGGTCAGGCGCACCTGGCCGTTGTGGTCGATGTCCAGCAACGGGCCGGTGTTCATGAACAGGCCGAGCTGGCTGTTGACCGCGTCGTCGCTGCCGGTGGGTTCGTCGTACAGGGTCTTGACCCGTGTCGAGGCCGGGTTGGTGCCGAAGTTCTCGGCGTCCAGGCTCTTGCGGTAGTTGTACGAGACGCCGCCGACCACGCTGAAGATGTCGTTCAGGCGCAGGGTGTCTTCCAGGGCGATGGATTGGGTCTGGTCGCGGAAGTTTGTCTGCGGGTCGCTGCCGTCGCGGGAGCGGTGCACGTCTTCCTTGAAGTGGTACGCCACGCCCAGGCGGTTGCCCTCGGTGATCGCCAGGTCGCCTTCGACCGAGAAGCCGGTGGATTCGTCGTCGTACTTGCTCGGGAAGCCCGACTGCAGCGTGCCGGGGATGCCGTTGTTGTAGTTGAAGCTTTCCAGCGAGTTCTTGAAGGTGTCGTGGTAGATACGGGTCTTCAGGCCGTGCTCGCCGAAGCGGGTGTTGGTGGCCAGGAACAGGCTGGTCTTGTCCCACGTCGGCCATTCCCACCAGCGCTTGCGCTGGCCGGTGGCGGGCAGGTCGCCGGCGTAGGGCGGCTGGCCCTTGCGGCCTTCCTGCTGGACGTAGCCGAGCACGTATTCGTCGGTTTCGTTGGGGGTGAAGCCGAGCTTGAAGCTGAACTTGCCGTCGCGCTTGTCGCTGTTCTCGCGGCGTCCGTTGCCTTGCTGGTTGTTGGTCGGCTCGAAGTCGTCCGGCAGCAGGGTGTAGTCGTAATCGACGTAGGAAACGCCGCCTTGCATCCACCAGTTGCCCTGGTTGGAGCCGACGTTGGCGTAGCTGCGGTAGGCGTTGACGTTGCCGTGGTCGGTCAGCTCCAGGCCGCCGCCGACTTCACCTTCGAAGGCCTCGGTAGGACGCCGGGTCACCAGGTTGATCGCCCCGCCCAGGGTATTCGGCCCGTACAGCAGCGACGCGAAGCCCTTCGCCACCTCGATGCGCGACAGGTCGTAGGTGGTGAAACGGCCCAGGTCGATGTTGCCGTCATACGGCACGTAGGTCGGGATGCCGTCGATAAACACCGGCACCTGCAACCGGTCGAAACCGCGCACGTACACCACCTGCTCGGCGCGGCCGCCGATGTAGCTCTGGTTCACGCCGGGGGCGAGGGCCAGGGCGCGGTCCACGGTTTCGCGGTCGTGCAGGCGCATGTCCTGCAACTCGACCACGGTGCTGCCGGTGGCGAGTTTCTCGTCCTGCGGGGCGGAAATCTGGATTTCACCGAGGCTGAAGGGCTTGCTGGTTTCGGCGGCGATAACGTACTGAGCGTTGATGGCGGCAATGGCCACGACCAGGGCGCGAGGGGTGAACGACTTCATGACTGCTCCATGTTATGGAGGCTGGCGTGTTGTTTCACGCGCCAAAGAGCGCCACAAAACCGCGACCCAGCCTCATCGTTATATATTCTTGTATACAGCGACACCCGTAAAAAGACCCGAAACCTCCCTCCCCGGAGAGCTCGAATCCTGGCGACCGAACGGATATCTGACCCGGAGGACAACCCGGCCGGAGCGAATACTAGCGTTGCCGGCTGCCTGCTGACAACGCTGTATATCAAAATGCATAACGATATTGCCGTAATGGCACTGTCGATGCTCGCGTCATCCTGCGCGTTTCGTGCCCTGTTAGCCCGAAGCATTCGGTAACATGCAGCCTTTCAACCGTTCACGAGCCGGAAAAATGGATCTTCACTCGATACTCGCCTTCACCTTGGTCGCCGCGATCGCCATCGCCAGCCCCGGGCCGGCGACCTTGATGGCCATCAACAACAGCCTGGCCCACGGCCAGCGTAGCGCCGTGTGGTCGTCCCTCGGCAATGCGAGCGGCCTGTTCTGCCTGTCGGCGGCGGCGATGCTCGGCTTGGGCGCGCTGCTGCTCAGTTCGGAATGGCTGTTCAACGCCGTGAAAATCCTCGGTGCCGGCTACCTGTTCTACCTGGGCGCCAAGCAACTGCTGAACAAGCGCCCGATGCTCGCCGACGGCATCGAAGAGGGCGCCGAGAAGGTCCGGCCCACCCGCCTCAAACTGTACAAATCGGCTTTTTTGACTGCGGTCACCAACCCCAAGGCGACGATGTTCTTCACTGCGCTGTTTCCGCAATTCATCGACCAGAGCGCGGCGCTGCTGCCGCAGTTCTTCATCCTGACCGGCATCTTCATGACGTTGTCGGTGACGTCGTTGAGCCTTTACGCCGCGCTCGCCTCGCGGGCCAAGGGTGTGCTGACCCGGCCCTCGCTGTCGCGTTGGGTGAGCCGGGTGGTGGGCACGACGTTCATTGGCTTTGGTGCGGCGATTCTGACGTTGCGGCGGCAGGGGGCGTAAGGCTGCGATAAAGGGGCCGCGAGCGCGGCCCCTTTACGGTCCATCACCTCACCTGCGGCCTTTCGACCCGGCCCAGCAACGACTCCACCAGCGCCTCGCAAATCTCCAGCGAATGACACGTCGCCCACGCCACCCTGTCGAGCGGCGGGGTGTCGATCATCTCGCAGAGCTGGGCATTGGTTTCGAAGGCTGACCTCAAGGTCGTGGACAGATGCACCAGGGCATCTTCGATATCGACACCTTCGCACACGGCAAACAACGCCTGATGGCTGTCATTGCAGGTGCTGAAACGGGTGTGGGCAGTGGTGAGGCGAGGGGCGGGTGGATCGGGGACGATCTTGATCATTGCGGTGCTCCAAGTTCAGTGGCGCCGCCACGCATACGTGACCAAACGATGGGTGGCGGCTGTACGCAGGTTGGTCAACCGGGGAACTTGGAACCCGGCGCACACGAAGGTGCCCCACGCACAACCGCCATAACACGGAACAGCAGCCATTACTTGCTGCTGAATCGGATGCGGACGCCTGAGCGTTAAGTTCCAGACAGGTGACCAAACCTGCTCGCTGATGTGCAGCGACCGGCGAAGCGTAGGCACTGATGCCGTGGGAAACAACCGCTCAGGAGGCGCGGCAGTATGATTCGGAAATTGCCTACGGGAAAGTCGTACATCAAAGGGATTTCGTAGCTTTTTGCGTCATCGTTCAAGCGAGTTCAACCGCCCGGACTGGCCGCCGACCCTGCCAACAAACCACCGTCGATATTCACTTCCGTCCCCGTCATATACGCCGCCTCATCCGACGCCAGCATCAGCGCCACCGCCGCTACTTCCTCGACCGTGCCGAAGCGCTTGAGCGGCGTGTCCGCGACCAAGGCAGCCATCCGCGTATCGCGATCAGGGCCGTCGCCGAGCATGGCTTCCCACATCGGCGTCAGAATTGCCCCCGGATGAATCGAGTTGCAGCGAATCCGCCAGCCTTGCTGCGCGCAATAAAGCGCCACTGTCTTGGTGTGATTACGGATCGCCGCCTTCGACGACGCATAGGCCGCCGCCCCTGGAATCCCCACCAGCCCGGATCGCGAAGAAATATTGATGATCGAGCCCGCGCCGTGCCCCTTCATTGCGCCGATTGCATAGCGACAACCGAGAAAGGTGCCATCGAGATTGACCCGATGCACCGCACGCCAATCCTCCAGACTCGCGTGCTCGGGATCGTGGGCCACCACACCCGCCTCGAACCCCGTGATGCCGGCGTTGTTCACCAGCACATCCAGTGTCGGCACCTGCTGCGCCAAGCGGAGCCAGTCGGTTTCGTCAGCGACATCGAGCTTGATGAACTGCGCGCTGATTTCACGGGCGATGGCGGCACCGTTCGCCTCGTCGATATCGGTCACGATGACGTGACCGCCTTCTTCCTGGAAACGGATGGCGATGGCCCGCCCGATGCCCCGTGCGGCGCCGGTGATCAGGCAGGTTTTTCCCTTTAGTCTGTCCATAGTTACTCCGGCTGAGGGTGGTTTTTTTGCGTGGCGTATCAGCGCTTGGCGGCCTGAACTACATGTGGCTATGAAGTTGGGCGTCTGGAGAAATTCCTTGGTGGAGAGATTCTAGTAGGCGCTTCTAGTGTTGTAGAACGTATTGCCTAGATCATGTGCAACGGCCCTGATTCTCAATGATCAGGGTTTCTTCTGCTCTGCGATTTTCGACCTCCGCTTTCAAAGCTTTTGCTCTGCCAAGCAGTTTTTCCCATTCGCGCACGATCTCTATATATTCAACCTGCTCTGATGGTGTTAACGCATTTTCTAAGATTGCAGGGCGATAGTTGAACCGATTTATATGCTCTTCGATTTTTGCAATGCGCATAACCGCATAGTCAGGATAGCGAGCGGTTAGAAAATTTTTCCAATCTCGGTTTCCCCTGGAGTCATTGCAGGTCTGGCAAGCAGGAACGGTATTACCGGCGACCAGTTCGCCAAATTCGGTGACGGGTATGAGGTGATCGGCAACAATGCCTCGGTTCTCTGCGCTTGCCTCACTGCCACAATAGGAACAGCGCCCGTCGAACTCTTCGAGGATGCTGATCCAGTCGGCTTTGTTCAAGCGGTGTGATGACGCCACGATTTCTCGCAGACCCCGTCGCACGTTGTAATTCATTCTTGAAAAGTGCCTTGTTCCCTTCATGGATACTCGATTTTTGAAGTTTGCGAGAAGTGCGAATTAGTATTTTTTAGCTGTGGCGCGTTCGATTTCCAATTTCGGTCCACTTTCCATATCGCCCCCCGCTAGTAATGCTCGAGTGCCGTTGCGCTGAATGCGAGCGCTGATGGGAGATTCACCGTCCCCGCTTCCGCGAAACCACCGCCTCAATATTCTTCCGCCCAATCAACTTCGGCTGCTCCAACTCCCCCAACCACTTGTACATCACCAGACAATCCACCAACCCCAACCGCCCATGCCGATACGCTTTCGGCAATCTTCCCACCACCTCGAATCCAAGCTTCTGCCACAGCGCAACCGCGGCGTCATTGGTCGCGACCACGGAATTGAATTGCAGCGCGAGAAACCCCGAGGCGCGGGCCAGTTGTTGGGAGTGTTCGCACATCTGCCGGGCGATGCCGCGGCCGCGGGCGGCTTCGCTGACCATGTAGCCGCAGTTGCCGACATGGTTGCCGGGACCGGCGGCGTTGGCCTTGAGGAAGTAGGCACCGAGCAGTTCGTCGTTTTCTTCGGCAACAAGGGTGTGTTGCGGGACGTCCAGCCAGAGGTTGCGGGCCTGTTCGAGGGTCATGGCCGGGTCGTAGGCGTAGGTCTCCCGGGCGGCGATGATGCTCTGGAAGGTGGGCCAGAAGCGGTCGAAGTCAGCAGCGGTCATCGGGCGGATGTGGAGCATGGTGTTCCTTGGCAGGTGATCGGGCAGTGGGGAGATGCTAGGGTCTGTACGAAATGTATTCGAGCGAAGGCCAGGCAAGGCGAAAACAGGCGAGGAAGCGGAGTTTACTGGTTGTAAATGAGCATTCCGAGCCTGTTTTCAACGCAGCATGGCCGAGTTCGGATGCATTTCGTACAGAGCCTAGCGTTGGGCCGGCACTCATTCAATGTCAGAGAAGGATACTCATGAATTCCATTGTTCTGCGTCCGGCCCAGGCCGGCGACGGCGCCGCGGTGTTCGCGGTGACGCACCAGTCGATCAGCCGCCTCGGCCGCGAGCGTTATTCCAGTGATCAGTTGCTCGGCTGGATGGGCGAGCGCACGCCAGAGGACTACGAACGCTCGATCGCCAAGGGCGGGATGGTGGTGGCCTGTCTCGCGGATCAGGTCGTCGGCTTTGTCGATGCCGAGCCGGGCGAGGTGACGCGGCTGTTTGTGCTGGAACAGGCGGCGGGTCAGCAGTTGGGCAGCCGGTTATTGCAGGTCGGGATCGAGAAGGCGCAGGCGCCGGGGGTGGAGCGGGTGAGGGTGGAGTCGACGCTGAATGCCGAGGGATTTTATCAGCGCCACGGGTTTGTGACGCTCGGCCATGGCGTGTTTTCCCACGGGGTGGGCGGGGCGCCGATCGCGGTGGTGACTATGGAGCGGCCTGTCACCGACTGAGCAGTGGCAGGCCGTGGTGGTGTCGGCTTATTCGCTGGCCTTGCCCACCGCATCCAGCGCGCGGGCGGAATAGACCAGGGCGGCACCTGCGTTCATGGCGACGGCGACGCCCAGCGCTTCGGCGATTTCCTCGCGGGTGGCGCCATGCTTGACCGCCTGCTGCGAGTGCACGGCGATGCAGCCGTCGCAGCGGGTGGTGACGGCCACGGCGAGGGAGATCAGTTCGCGGGTCTTGGCGTCGAGGTGGTTGGTCTTGGCCCCGGCGCCGCTGGCGGTCATGTAGCCGCTGACGGTGTCGGGGGAAAGTTGCTTCAGGTCACCGATGCCGGCCATCAACTGCTTACGGTAGGCATCCCAGTCCATCATGCTCATCTGCTTCACCTTGTGCGTTGCGACAAATTGAACAGTGAAGCTAGTTTTTTCCAGATTGCCTGGCCGCTGGTCGTTGGTCGCAAGCCGTTAGTGCTTTAGGCCAGTACGTTCACCACCGCCAACAGGCTGACCACGGCCAACACCACCGCAATCGCCATGCGCTGGATCCAGCGGCGCTGGAACGCGGCGTCGCCTCCCGCCAGTTGAATGGCCATTTCGATCTTGCCCGGTGAGGCGAGGATGGAGATCGCCGCCGCGACGTTGTGGGTGGCCATGAACAGCAGCAGGTCGGCGCCCAGCGAGCGGGAAATCTCGGCCTGGGTGGCGGCGAACATGGCGTTGGAGCCGCTGCTCGACCCAGTGACGAAACCGCCCAGTGCGCCGACGTAAGGTGATATCGCCAGGTAGCCCGAGCCGATTTCGGCCAGCAGGCGGGCGAGGTGCGCCGCGGTGCCGGTGACCGCCATGACGATGCCCATGAAGATGAACAGCGCGGTCACCGGTGCCACTTGCAGCCAGGCTTTCCACGCGCGGGTCCAGGGCTCGGCGGGCGGACGCCCCGCGCAGAACCACAGTGCGGCGACAAACAGCCAGAGCGCGGGGGAGGCGAGGTAGCGCCATTGCTCCGGCAGGTGGCCGAAACGCATCACCGCGCCCATCACCAGCACGCCGCCCAGCAACAGGCCGTAGGCCTGAAGCGCACGACGGCCGATGGGCAGAAGCGGTTCGCTGTCGGGGCCGCGTCGGCTGCTCCAGAGCAGGTGCAGGCAGATGATCGCCACGCTGCCGAGGGCGCCGGCGGGGGCGGTGCCGAACGCCAGGTTGGACAGCCCGACGACGCTCGCGAAGACCAGGGCCGAGACGCCGGCCAAGGCCAGCGCACGGCCTCGTTCGCCGGGCACGCTGATCAGCCAGGCGGCGACGCCGCCGGTGATGCCGAAGGGGATGATGCTCAGCAGCGCCGAGGCGATGCCCAGTTCATCGAAACCGATGCCGGCCAGGCTGGCGGCGATCATGGTGCCCGGCCCCATCGAACCCCACGGCACCGCGCACAGGCCGAGCAGGCCGATCAACGCCGCCTGGCGCGCCGGCAGGCCCATGAACACCAGCAGCGGAATGCCGATGGTCACGCCGATGCCGAAGCCGGTGACCGATTCTGCGAAGGGTGTGATGCCGTGGACCACCAGCAGCACGGCGGCGACGCCGGTGCCGGCGCGGCCCTTGATCCAGTTGGCCAGCGCCGCCTGCGCGCCGGCATGGCGCAGCACTTCGGACATCAGCAGACCGCCGCCGACGATCAACACGACCTCCGCCACCAACGGCAGCCACTTGAGACTTGCGTAGCCGATTTCCGTTGCGGGCAGTGGAAACGCCATAATCGCCGCAACGAGCGCGGCGACCACCCCCAGCATCGCGGCATGCAAGGAGCGCATGCCGAAGCCGAGGGCCAGGATGGAGGATAAAACGGGGGAGGCTGCGAGAAAGGCGTTCATTTCGACACTCGACGTTTGCGTATGCGCAATTATTATTTGCGTAACGGTAAAATCGCAAGACTAAAAAAAGGCTCAGGATGAAAGACAACAGCGAACAGGCGGAGCAGGGGCAATTTGGCGCGGCGGTGCGCCAGCGGCGGCTGCAGTTGGGCGTCACCCTGGATCAGTTGGCGCAGAGCAGCGGCGTATCGGCGGCGGCGCTGTCGCGGGTAGAGCGAGGGATGCTGAGCCCGAGCCTGCGCAATGCGCTGGCGATTGCGCGGGGGTTGGGTTGCGATCTCTCGGAGTTGATCGAGCAGGACTATGCCGAAGTCACTCGGGCGGGCGAGAACCTGCGCTTTGTCGATGAGGCGACGGGGATTGTCAGGCTGGCGCTGGCACGGCCGAGTGCGGACCTGGAGTTGCTGTCGTACACCGTGCCGCCAGGGGCGTCATCGGCGCGGTTTGCCCCGCACAGGAGCGGCGGGCGGGAGATTTTCCACATTCTCTCGGGAACGCTGGAAGTGAATGCCGGGGATCAGGTGATCGAGTTGCGGGCCGGGGATACCGCGACGGTGCGGGTGGATTGCGAGCACTGGTTCCGCAATGTCGGGGATGAGGATGTGCGGATTGTTTTGACCATCATGAAGTAGCGGACAGTGCAGGAGCCGTCTGGCCGGCTCCTGCAGTGGCAGATCAGATATAGATAAACACCAATGCAATCGCCGCCACCACCGCCCATTTCTCCGCGTAATACCGCGCGCGGTTGCGTTTTTTCAGGGCCTTGCCGCGTTCGCGGATTTTGTAGATGCGGGTGAACAGGCGGTTGATGCCGCCGGTCTTGTCGCCGGCATCGTTCGGTGCGGCAGCGGCGGCCATGACGTTGGTGCTGAACCAGCGGTTGAACGCGGTAGCCCAGCGGTATTTCAGCGGACGCTCGACGTCGCAGAACAGGATCACCCGGTTGTGCTCGGTCTGGTTGGCGGCGTAGTGGATGTAGGTTTCGTCGAAAACCACCGCCTCGCCATCGCGCCAGTGGTAGTTCTCGCCATCGACGCAGATGTAGCAGGCTTCGTCGTTCGGCGTGTCCAGCCCCAGGTGGTAGCGGTACGAACCGGCATACGGGTCGCGGTGGCGTACAAGTTTCGAGCCCGGCGGCAAGGTGGCGAACATGGCGGCCTTGACCGTGCCGATGCTCTGCAGCAATTCGGTGGTGCGCGGACAGAGTTTCATCGCCGAGGGGTGACTCTCGCCGTACCACTTCAGGTAAAAGCGCTTCCAGCCGCTCTTGAAGAATGAGTTGAAGCCGACGTCGTCGTAGTTCTTCGAGCTCTTGATCTCGCCACCGTGCAGCAGTTGCAGGGCTTCTTCGCGGATCGCCTGCCAGTTGTCCTGCAACGGCTTGAGCTCCGGGAAGGATTCGGTCGGCAGGTAGGGCTTGGCCGGCAGTTTCGAGAACAGGTAAAGGAAGGCGTTGACCGGCGCGAGGAAGCTGGAGTGGTCACCCAACTGGCGGCTGATCTTGTGCCGTACGCGGCCGCGGAAGTGGACGTAGGCGATGGAGAGGGCAAACAGCAGGACGATAAATACTTTCATGGGCGTTTACTTGTCGATGTGGCGATGCGCCATGGCATGAGCCCGCCAGCATAAACAATCGGCCCTGGGGTTTGTACAAAATGTTGCGGGGAGTGGGGGAGACATTGGTATCAGGCTCACCCTGGCGTATGCCGTGGGGTGAGCCGTTTCAGCAGGCGGTCAGTCGGTGATGGTGATGTACGGGTCCCAGGAATGGGTGCCGCCGATTTGTTGCAGTTCCTGGTTCAACAGCACGAACTCAATCGTGTACCAGATTTTGCCCGGCTTCTCGGCGGTCGCTTGCCACTCGGTGTAGGTCACTTTGTTCCCGGCGACCTTGATCGGGTTGATGCCGGCCAGGTAGGCCACCGGCGCGTCATACACGGTGATGAAGGTCGGATCCGAAATGGCCCCGTCGTAGCCCGGTTGGGAGCGACCCTGGGTCACCTTGGTGATCAGTGCAGTGGTGTCGAAGTTGCGCGACAGGGTGGTCGCGCGCCAGCGGATGTTGTCATTGCGCTTGACGTCGAACCACAGCTCGTTGCCGCCATCGAGTTCATTGCCGGTTGCTGCCTTGTCCACCAGATCGTCGCTCACTACCAGCGAAACCGCGCCGGGGACGTCGCTTGGATTGGCAATCAGGTGATCGGCGTTGACCAGCAGAAGTACGTCGACGGTTTGTGTCGTTCCAGACATGGTGTTGCTCCTTGAGGTGTGATGGGCAGTGTGCGACCGCACCCATGGCCGGCTGCCAGGGGTGTCCGTTACCCCGTCCTTGGGTGCGGTAGCGGACTCAAGCGTGGATGATGGCACTTCAATGTCAACTTTCCGGTTTTTGACGCACCCAGTACGCTCTTCAAGGACGGCGCATCCATCTCCTTGAATCCGTTCACTTGTCGATAATGTCGCGCCTCGTTCCAGGCGATTCTCCTGTGCTGCCTATGGGAAATGGCTGACGCTAGCTGTCAGAAACTCCTGGCTGTTTCCGTTGTCTGTCCCCCGCCCGCGCGCGCTCCATCGCGGCTTGTGATCTATCGTTCTGAGGATTTACCGGACACGGATGAGGCCCAATGACCTTCAAGCACATCGACCTGCGCACGCTCATCCTGCTGTTCGCCCTGGTTACCGCCGGGGTGACCCTGGCCAACAGTTTTTACGCGGCCCGGCAGGTTCAGCATCAGGTGCTGGTGGAGAATGCGCTGGAGGCCAACCGTGCCTATGCCGCCAAGGTGGCGTCGAGCATCGAGGCCTTTCTGCTCTCGGCGCAGCAGCAACTGGCCTACAGCGTCGGCCGCATGAACGTGAACTTCGATGACCCGCGCCTGCTGCATGTCGAAGCCCGGCGCATCCAGGAGCAGGACCAGGGCTTCAACGCCATCACCATCGTCGATGCCGAGGGCCATGTGCTGGCCGCGTGGCCACCGTCGCTGCTGCGCGATGGCCAGGCGCTGACGTCCAGCGGCGCCGAGCACGCGCTCAACAGCCGCGTGCCGTTGATCAGCGATGCCTACACCTCCAGCGCCGGCAACCTGGTGGTGTTCATTTCCCATCCTGTGTTCGATGCGCAGAAGCGCTACCTGGGTTTTGTCGGCGGCGCCGTGTACCTGCGCGAGAAGGGCATCCTGCACACCCTGATCAGCAACCACTTTTACCGCGACGGCACCCTCAGCTACGTGGTCGACAACAACCGCCGCCTGCTTTATCACCCGCAGTTCGACCGGGTGGGCAGCGTGGTCGGGGCGAACCCCGCGGTGGACGCGCTGCTGGCCGGCGACAGCGGCGCGATGCAACTGACCAACTCGCAAGGGGTGGAGATGCTCGCCGGCTTCGCCAATATCCCGCTGACCGGCTGGGGCGTGGTGTCGCAGAAACCCTACCGCGACACCGTGGCCCCGCTCGACAGCCTGATGTGGCAGATGCTCTACCGCACAGCGCCCGTGGGGCTGCTGATTCTGCTGGGGATCTGGTGGATGACGCGGCTGATCACCCGGCCGCTGCGCCAGCTTGCGGACAGCGCCAATGCCATGGAGGCCACCAGTTCTCCGGAGCGCATCGACAAGGTGCGTGCGTGGTATTTCGAGGCGGACCACATCAAGCGTGCCTTGCTGCGCGGCATTGCCCTGATGCAGGAGCGCATGGGCCGGCTCAACCTGCAGGCGCAGACCGATCCGCTCACCGGGCTGTTCAACCGCCGCGCCCTGGGCGAGGCGACTGGCTTGATGGTCGAGCGGCAGCGAACGTGTGCCCTGGTGACGCTGGACGTCGATCACTTCAAGTCGATCAACGACACCTACGGCCACGACGTCGGCGACGAAGTGCTGGCGCGTCTGGCCGGGTTGCTGCGCCAGTGCTCGCGGGACGGTGATCTGGCGTTTCGTTTGGGCGGGGAGGAATTTTTACTGCTGCTGCCGGACACCTCGGTGGCCGATGCCAGCGAGGTTGCCGAGCGCTTGCGACGGCTGGTGGAACTGACCCGGATCGAGCCGGTGGGTCACGTCACCGTATCGCTCGGCGTGGCCCACTGCGCCGACGGCGGGGATTTCGCCGAGGCGCTGAAGCGGGCTGACGACTTGATGTACCAGGCCAAGCAGGCCGGGCGTAACCGGGTGCTCAGCGAGCCGCTGTGAAGCTGACCTCGGCGGTCGGCTCGACGTGGATACGCGAGCCGAAGCTGGTCATGTTGGTGAAGATTGCCAGTCAGGAGACTGGGTAATGGCGACCAGGCGCTAGCCGAAAGGTTTTCAGCGCTCTCAAGATCGAGCGCCGCCCGCGCGGCGCATCGCGACGGTTCGGCGCCCCGACAAGCTCGCTCCTACATTTTTTGCAACGTGCCTATGCCTGTCAGGCCATGGTTGACTGCCTTGGTGGTTCGACTCGATTTTAAGGCTGGGGGGCTTTCAGCCTCCTTGCACTCTCCAGCCATGCACCAAGGCTGACTACGCGAATCCCACAGGCTATGGCGCGTTGCAGCAAATGTAGGAGCGAGCTTGTCGGGGCGCCGAACCGTCGCGATGCGCCGCGCGGGCGGCGCTCGATCTTGAGCGCGCTAGAAAATTCCCGACATGCGCCTGGTGGCCATTACTCAGTCTTATGACAAGCGACTTCCAGCCATCACATGACCGAAAGATGTGTAGATACCCATGCTCTCAGGTGCGGGCTGCGCGGGATCGCGCCGGGACACGGTCCAGTCGAAAAAAAACGCAGGTTATCCCGCCCGCCTGGCCCTGTGCCAGCCCCTTCCGGGCCAGCACCTGTTATTTCTGTCAGTAGTCGGAAAATCAATCTCTGGTTAGTTTCGGCGGAGGGCGGCCCAGTTGGCGCCGTTCCTCTACCGAAGGAGAACACCTCATGCCCCGGCGCTCCCGTGTTTCCGCACCTGCTGCTCAGCCCCGGGACCTGTTACAGACGGGACTCGATTCCGCGTTCAGCATTGCTCGCGGGACCGTGGAGCAACTGATGGCGCGGCGACCGGACCTGGCCGGTGACGAGGCGCGCGCGCTGCACCAGCGCGCCAGCACCCTGGCGGTGCTGGCAGCGCGGCACTACCGCGAACAGCGACTGACCGGCAGCGTCTCCGCCAGTGAGCCCTGGCGCACCGGCCTGCGCGCGCTGGTGGACGGGCCGACCTTTGAAAGCCAGTTCCAGCCCAGTTGGGGGGATAACTGCCTGCCCGGCGCCATCGAAGCGACGACCTCGCCCGTGGCCTACCTCGTGGCGTTGTACCAGTGGGTGACCACGGTCATCGAGCCGATGGCCAATGACCAAGCCATCACCTTGGCGCAGCGCCGCCCGGACCTCGCCGCCTTGATGCTGGACAACCAGGCGTTCGAGCGGGTCGAGCCAACCATCGGCATCGTCAACGGCATCCTCGAGCATGCGGCCCGCAAACACCTGGACGACCATAACCAGAAAGACCGCACGGTGGACGATGCCCTGGCCGAAACGCGCTACCCGTTCACGCTGCCGTTCGAGCGTTACCTGTCGCAGATTCGTGCGGTGCTGCAGCGTGAAGACTATGGCCTGGGTGACCTTATCCGCGAGTTGGACCCGGACTTTCCGTACTTCTGCCAGGGCGGGCTGCATTCGCAGCGTTCCGACGATGCCCTGCAAATGGACATGGCCATGGGGCCGGAACTGCGAGCCTTGTTGCTGGAGAGTCCTTACTTCCCGCGTGGCGCCAGGCGGGCGAGCACGCGCTCGGTGCAGACCCGGACCCACCCGCGCACGCTGTTGCGCGAATCGGTACACGCCGCCCAGAGCGGGTTTTTCATGCGTCATTACGGCGTGGATGCGGCCAAGAATCTGCTGGACCTGAGTGCGTTCAGCCTGCGCACCACCCTTGACCAGGACTCCGTGGCGTCGCTGCTGTCGATCGAACACCATGCGCCGACGGCCTCGCCCAACGTCCCGGGGCTGGCGCCGGCGAGTCCGGCGCGCTTTGGCTCGACCTACATCAACGCCGGCCAGGAACCGGTGATTTCACTGGTCAGCAAGGACGGCAGGCACACGTTGACCGACTGGACCGAGGACCATTTCGACCGCATGCAGCGGGTCATTCGCCTGTCGCGCGGGCTGGGCCTGGCGCTGGGTGAAACCGACCGTCTGCTCGATGCGGCGCTGCTGGCCGAGCATGGCGAAGCGGGGCGCGGCGCGGACATCAGCGAGAACACCCTAAGGGCGTTGGGCCTGTTCTGTCGGCTGCGGCGTGATTTCAAGGTCAGCGCCGAGGACTTCGCCGCCCTGTTGAACGGCCTGGCGCTGTACGCGCTGGGCAGCGAGGTGGCGCAGTTCGACCGGGTGTTCAACGACCCGACGCTGTTCAGCGAACCCTTGCTGCTGGACGACAGTGTCTTTGACATCGCGCCGTCCACCGAGGCGCAGTACCGCAAGGTCCATCATCTGTGCAGCGCCCTGGGGATCAGCTTCGAGACTTACCTGTACGTCGCCCGTTACATTGCCCAGACGCTTGGCGAGCAGCAGCTTCTGGACGGCACGGTGCACCAGCAGTTGCATTGGTCGCCGGCGGTGGTGTCGGCCTTCTACCGCCTGACGCGCTTGCCGGCCTTGCTGGGGCTGAGCAGCATCGAGGCGATCGCGCTGCTGCAACTGATCGGCCAGCGCGGCCATCAATACGTGTCCCGGCTGATCCGGCCTGAACTGGCGGTGCACCAGCACACGCACCTGAGCGATACCCTCAGCGTGATCCAGTCGCTGACCGACACGGTGCAGTGGTGCCGCGACAACGACCTCACGGTCGCGTGGCTGTACCAGCACCTGATGCCGCTGGCGCCGGTCGCCGCGGCCAGCGACCGTGAGCTCGATCTGCTCAAGCAGATCAACGGACGCATGTTGCCGGCGATCCTCAGCGAGACGACCTTCATCGATGCTGGCGTGCCCATGGAGGCGGGGATCGATCATCCGGTGCCCATCGACTGGTTGCAGCAGCTCGATCACTTCGTCTCGGCGCAGGGACTGGTCCGCGAGTTGCCCGGCTACCGCAACACCGATGCCTATGAAGAGGCCCTCAAGGCGCGGTTGCAGATCATCATCGACAACCTGGAATTGTCCCCGGCACCGGAGCTGCTGGTGCGCCTGTTCCAGTTGGTGATGGGCGCCCGCGCCGCGCAGCAGAGCCTGGTCTGGGAATCACTGGCCAACACCCTGGGCGGCAGCGCCGAACTGAGCCGCGAGTTGCTGGTCTGGACCGGCGGCAACAGCTATCAGTTGCTTCAGGAGGTCTTGCGTCTGTTCGACGGCAGCGACCCGACGCCATTGCCGGTGCCGGTGGGCGACGAGGTCCTGGCGTTGCTGGCGCGCCTGACTCACCGCATGGGCATCGTCGAGCACCTGTCCCTCAGCCCGCTGGCCTTGCGCAGCTACATCGCCCACCCGGAGTGGTTTGATGCGGCGGGCGAGCCCGGCCCAGATGCGGCCGACATCAGCTTTTCCCGGCTGCATGTGCTGGTGCAATACCGTGCGCTGCTGGAGCGGACCCGCCAGGGCGAACAGGCGATTCTCGATTACCTGAAGCTGGTCAACAGCCTGCCGCCGGACCTGACCGAGCAGGACCTGCTGATGATTCGTGAGGATGCGGCCGGCAAGATCGCGCTGTTCACCGGCTTCGGCATTCGCGATGTGCTGGAGACGATGGCGGAAATCACCGCCACCGGCTTCGTCACCACGGTGCGCCAGCTTGATCACCTGGTGCGCGTGCGCCAGGCCTGCCAGACCCTGCAACTGGGCAGCAGCGCGGCCATCGCCTTGAGCCGGCTGCGCAGCAACAGCTCGCGCGAGCACTACCGCAATGCTGCCGAGGGCGCCCTGAGCAGCCTGACCGGGCATCTGCAGGATCAGGTCGGTGTGGACCAGGGCGAACTCGGGCAAAGCGAGGCCTCCTGGATCGTCGTCGACACCCAGCAACTGGTGGCGGGCTCCGGTGAGAAGGCCCTGTGCCTGCTGACCGTGAAGAACTTTCTCGGCCAGCCGATGGCCGACATCACGGTCACCTGGGAAAGCAGCCTGGGCCAGTTGCACGCGCCATCCTCGACCAGTACCGACGAAAACGGCCAGGTCAGCGTCGAACTGCTGGCCGCCGGAGAAATGGGCGTGGCCCAGGTGATTGCGCGCTTCGGCCTGGACCGGCGGATTCTGGCGCCGTTGATTCACATCGACTGCGACGAGGCCTCGCTGCGCTTCAAGGACCCTGTCTGCGAGCCGACCGAGGCGCTGGCCGACAATCTGCAAACCATCAGCTTTCATCTGCAGTTGCTCGACAAGTACGACAACCCCGGGCGGGACCGGGTGTTGGCGTGGAGCACCGACCTCGGCACGTTCGAGCGCCCGCAAACCCGCACCGACGCCCAGGGCTTCAGCCGTGCGGGGCTGCGCAGCCTGTCATCGGGGCTGGCGCTGGTCATCGTCGATTTCGCCAGCAACGGCGAGCGCGAGCGTTTCGAACCGGTCACCTTCCTTGAACAGCCGTACTTCCAGTACGTGCGCTTCAGCGGCCCGGCGGCGACCACCCAGGAAGTGACCGTGACCTGCCGGGTGGTCAACCTCGACGGCAGCCCGGTGGCCGGCGCCTCGGTGGACTGGACCGCGGACCTCGGCGGCTTTGTCGAAGACCCGGCGCACAGCCTGACCGATGCGCAGGGCATTGCCAGTATCACCTTCCTCAGTGCCGTGACCGGTCAGGTGCGGGTGACGGTCAATGCCGAGGTGAAGGACGTGCCGTTGCAGACACTGACCTCCGATGCGGTGACGGTGCACGAACTGCCAAGGCTGTTCTACATGTATCCGGAAGAGCAGGACTTCGTCATTTATCAAAGCAGGCCGGCCCACTTCGAGGTCGGACTGATGCCGGAAGCGGCGGGTTATCCGGTCACCTGGTGGGAAGGCGAGCAATTGCTGGCGACCACCGCCACCGACCGCTATGGCAAGGCCGAGTATCAGCGTCACTTCACCCAGGCCGAGCTGGGTGAGCACACCATCCAGGTGCGTTCGATTCGCGAAGATGACGTGTTCGACTACAAGGTCCGGGTGGTCAGCGCACATGACCAGCTCACGGCCCATATCGCCGATGACAGTGCCGGGCTCTTGCCGGTGGTGGGGGCGGCGGAGACGTTCGCCGTGGACCTTGGTTTTGCCGGCGGCGTGCTGATCCGCGCCGTGCGCAGCGACGGCTCGGGTGACGCCGATTGCCGCCTGACATTCAGCCTCGGCAGCGGCGCCGATCCCTCGCGCCTTGGCCTGCAACTCGACCCGCCGATGGGCAGCCCGGTGGACTGCGATGCCAAAGGAGAAGTGCTGTTGAGCATCGACGCCACGCGAGCCGCCTTCGAGGCCAACAGCGACCCGTACAACAACGAAGTCGTGCTGAACGTGCTGTCGAACCTTGGCGTGACGCTGGTCCTGCGGGTTCGTCTGCGGGAGGTCGTGGACCTGACCCTCGGCACGTTGCGTTTCGCCCTGGACAGCAACGAACTTGCTTCCTACGCAGGGTTGTCCGGCTACCTGCGGCGCTTGAATGGCAACGCCGCGCCGAGTGTTCGTGAGACGGCCAATACCTTGCGCCTGACGGTCCGCGGGGCGACCCACAGCGCCGATAGCGCCTTGCACACCGACAGCGCCGGACGGGTGTGGATTTACTACCCCGTTGTGTTTGGCGGGCCGGGGGCCCTGAAGCCCCATTGCACCTTCGAGCCGGTCGATGGCCTGGAGAAACGCCTGCACCTGGTGACGAACAGCATCGAACCGGAACCGCTCAGCAAGGCCGCCCGGATTACCGTCACGGCAACGCCGTCGGACGCGCTGATCGAACTGGACGGCGACTATCTGCTGGACCACGGCAGCATTCACCGCTTCGTGCTGAATGTCAGCGATGGGTCCGGGGGGATCAGCGGCGTGCGCTTGCTGGGGCCAAGCCTGAACCTGCGGGGCGCGTTGTACACCAGTGATGGGTTGAGCGATCAGGCGGGCGACATGCTGCTGACGGTCGATACACGCAATGCCGATTGCGTAGCGTCCTCCATGCCACTGATCTTTGGGGCTGTGGGCGAAACAATCGACGTGCGCGTCTGCGAGTTCGTGGTCATGGATACGAACCTCCAAATCGATCTTGGAGCCAGAAAGGTCAAGGCGTCGGTGGAGTTCTCCCGACGTGAAGAGCAAGTGTTCGGCTCAACCAACACCTGGTATGGCTTTTTCAGGATAGAGGGCGGCGCACTCAACCCTGTCACGTTCAAGGGCGACCCACGGCGTGTGCAAGGGTCGAGCGTCTGGCTGTCGACACCGGTGCCCGGCAGCCTGGAGATCGGATTGTCATTCCCCACGAGTCAACGCCTGTACCTGCTGGGTCCGACCGACTTCCCCATCACTGACGACCTGCCTTCGGGAGATGCATCATGACCCCTCTGTTCGGCACCCTCGCACAGGACCATCGCGATGCCCTGGTCGCCTATTACCTCGGCCAGATCGTGCCCCAACACACGGTGCCAGCCGGGCAGGGGCTGGTCACCGAGCAGGACCTCTACGAATTCCTGCTGATCGACAACCAGGTCAGCGCGCAGGTGGACACCAGCCGCGTGGCCATGGGCATGGCCAGTGTCCAGCAGTACCTTCACGCGATCCTCAATGGCATGGAGCCCGGTTACCAGGGCGTGTTCGACAGCAAGGCGCAGCAGGAATGGCGATCGAGCAAAAGCGAGTACGCCGTGTGGGCCGCCAACCAGATGCTCCAGGACTACCCGGAGAACTACATCGATCCGGGCTTGCGCCTCAAGCAGACCCAGGGCTTCCGCGCGTTCGTCAATGACATCAACCAGAGCCGGATTTCCACCGACGCGGTGCAAAAGGCGCTGCAGCATTACCTTGGCAAGTTCGAACACATCAGCAACCTCGACGTGCTCAGCGGCTATATCGACGGCATGGATTTCCGCCACGCCGAGTACTACCTGATCGGCCAGCAGAACGTCGAGCCGCACGCCTACTACTGGCGCAAGGTCAGCGTGCGTTTCGCCGCCGAGGACGCGGCTGCCCGTGCCGACGATTACCTGAGCCCGACGGCCTGGAGCGAGTGGTTGCCGGTCGAGATTCCCAAGGGGCACAGCGTGCTGCACATCCGTCCGCTGGTGATCGAAGGGCGCCTGCACGTGGCCTGGATCGAGCACCGCCTGGAGCAGAAACCGATACCGGCGCGGCGTGCCGACATTCCCGGCCTGTTCGAAGAGGTCTCGCGCTACAGCGTCAACCTGGCGTATCGCACCCTGGACGGCAGTTGGTCCGTACCGATGAGCCTGCCGTTGTTGAGCAGCCAGGATCATGTCGTCGGCGCCGACGCGTTCGCCGCCTTCGTCAGCGAGTCCGACCCGCACGACAAGCGGATCGTCCTGGCCTACGGCGCCGACAATGCGTGGGCCA
This sequence comes from Pseudomonas sp. 5P_5.1_Bac1, assembly GCF_025466015.1. Lineage (NCBI taxonomy): Bacteria > Pseudomonadati > Pseudomonadota > Gammaproteobacteria > Pseudomonadales > Pseudomonadaceae > Pseudomonas > Pseudomonas sp. 5P_5.1_Bac1. The sequence goes on from NZ_JANLNX010000108.1 coordinate 192,306, forward strand.
AGGATTTCGAGGTCATTGTGCTGAACATGCGCTTTGGCACGGTGTTGCACGAAGTGGTGGGCGGCTTGCCAACGGATGGCAGCTACCTGGACAAGATCGTCAATGCCCTCGGGCATTTCTCAAGCGACTCGCACGAGTTCCAGCACCCGCTGGCGACAGACCGCGCCGCCCACACATCGGTACACCGGGACCCCGACGGCGAGCACAACGAACCAGGGCCGCACAACGCCAAACTGTCGTTGTGGGCAGGGTTTGGGCAGGCCACCGACGGCAGCTATCTGCTGTTGTGCCAGGGGATTTGCGACCTGCTGCTGATGGGCTGGGATGGTGAGTACTGGCAACTGCGGCGCGGCGTTCTGCGGATCACCTATCACCCCAGCCAAGGCGCGGAGCAGACGCTGGAGCAAGAGGTGCTGCTGAACGGGGGCGCCCAGATGAGGTTGATGCAGATCCCGCTGGGCCGGGATTTCGACGCCATTCCTCCGGTCCTGGCCCTGAGTTTCAGCCTGGGCCCGGATGATCTTCATGGCGTCGTCCAGTTCGCCGTGGAGGTGGGCGCGTTGGCGACAGCGCGTCCGAGCATCGTTGTGCAGCCCGACGGCAGTCAATTTCTCGACCTGGCCGCGCTCGACCTGCAAGGCTTGCGCTACGTTCGCCTGAACACGCTGTTTGCCAAGGATCTGGTGGCCCGCGCCATGGTCTCGGTCGATGCGCTGCTGAGCTGGGATACCCAGCACATCGAAGAACCGCCGTTGCCCGGCAGCTCGGCCAGCCAGCTCATGGATTTCCATGGCGCCAACGGGCGCTATTTCTGGGAGCTGTTCTTCCACATCCCGCATGCGGTGGCGTGGCGCCTGCACCACGAATTCGACTACCTCGCCGCCGAGCAGTGGCTGAACTACCTGTTCAACCCGCAGGCCCGCATCAAGCCGACCCATCCGCCAAGCCCGTTCTACTGGTCGGTGCGACCGCTGGAAGAGGAAGGCCGGGGCGAGTACGAAGTGGACGGCATCACCGACCCGGATGCCATCTGCTATTCGCAACCGGTGCACTACCGCAAGGCGATCTTCGCCTTCTACGTGCGCAACCTGCTGGCCTACGGTGACCTGCTGTACCGGCGCCTGACCCGCGATGCGCTGACCGAGGCGCAACTGATGTACACCCGCGCGCTGAACCTGCTCGGGCCCAAGCCCGATAACCGCACGGTGGGGCGCTGGGAACCGGTGAACCTGGAACAGGCCGCCGAGCCCGACAGCGCGCTGCTCGCCGGCATTGACGCGACACTGCCGCAGGCGCTGTCGCTGCACCTGCCGGTCAGCAGCGGGCCGTGGCTGGAGCTGCTCGATTCCCCGCGTTTTCGCCTGCCGGTCAATACCGAACTGCTTGAACTCTGGGACCAACTGGCCAGCCGCCTGAACAACCTGCGCAACAACCGCACGCTCGACGGCAAGCCGCTGATGGTGCCGTTGTACGCCCCGGCGCTTGACCCCAAAGACCTGCTGCGCGCGCAAAACAGCGGCAGTGGCCTGGTGCAGCGCAGCGTCGGCAGCCTGGCGCCGATTCCGCCGTTCCGCTTTCGGGCGCTGTTGCCGCGCCTGCAAAATGCCGTGGAAACCCTCGGCCGGTTTGGCGAACAGGTCCGCCTGTACCGCGAAATGAAGGACCGCGCCCTCCAGGAAGAACTGCAGCAGTCCCATGTGCTGGAGCTCTCGCAGTTCTCGATCCAGTTGCAGGGCGCGGCGCTGGAGCACGCCGAAGCCGGGTTGTTGGCGCTGGAGGCGAGCCGGCGCGTGATCGACAAACGCCTCGGGCATTTCCAGGCCCTGGCGGCGGAAAACATCTCCAGCACCGAGCAACACGTCATGGACTCGTACCTGACGTCGACGATTCTCGGCACCAGCGCGCAAGTGATGCAGATCGCCGCTGGCGCGACGCAGATGGGCTCGTTCATCGCCACGGCATTCGGTGGCGGTCACATTCGCGTCGGGGCGGCGGTGCTGGCGGCGTCCGAGGGCCTCGACATGGTCGCGGCCATCACCAGGACCGCCGCCGACCGGCTCGGGGTCACCGAGCAGTACCGTCGGCGCCTGGAGGAGTGGACCCTGCAGCGTGACCTGGCAGAGGCCGAGTTGGGAGCCATCGATGAGCAGATCGCCGGCCAGCGCACCGCCATCGAGATGGCGCGTATCCAGTTGGCGCAGGTGCGCAAGGGCGAGCAGCAGTCCCAGGACTATTACCGCTTCCTCAAAACCCGCAGCACCAACGCCGACCTGTATCAGTGGCTGCTCGGGCAGATGTCGACCTTCTACTTCCAGGCCTACGACGCAGTGGTTGCCCTGTGCCTGAACGGCGAAGCGTGCTGGCAGTACGAGATGGGCGACTACCAGACCCGCTTCATCCAGCCCAATGTCTGGTTCGACAATTACTACGGGCTGACGGCCGGCGATGCCTTGCGCCTGCAACTGCTGCGCATGGAATCGGCTTATCTCAAGCGTTTCGAACGGCGCCAGGAGTTGGTCAGGACCTTCTCGCTCAAGGCCCTCTTTGACAGCCAGTCCTACCCCGAGACGTCCTGGGCGGCGGTACTCGAAGAGCTGGCCGAGGGCGAAAGCGGCAGCCTCGGTTTCGAGCTGTTCGCCCGGTTGTTCGACGACGACTACCCCGGCCATTTCCTGCGCCAGCTGGTCAGCGTCTCGGTGACCCTGCCGGGGCTGGTGGGTCCCTACCAGGACGTGCGTGCCGTGCTGACCCAGATTTCCAGCCGCACCGTGCTCAAGGCCGACCCACGGGCCATGAACCACCTTTATGGCAAACCCGACAGCGACACCCGTCATATCCTCTACAACCCGCGGGCCAGTCAGAGCATCTGCCTGTCCCGCGGGCTGGACGACCACGGCGTGTTCCAGCTTGATTTCAATGACGAGCGTTACCTGCCGTTCGAAGGCACCGGTGCGTTGTCGCGCTGGGAACTGCGCTTTCCGCACCATAGCTCGGCACAGCAACAGGTGTTGCTGCAGAGCCTGACCGACATCATCGTGCAGGTCCGCTATACGGCCCTGGACGGTGGGCCGGACTTTGCGGCGCATGTGGAGGGGTTGCTGGGTGGTTGAGGGGGCCGGGAGGTGCATGCCGGGATTTTTTCAGCGCTCTCAAGATCGAGGGCCGCCCGCGCATCGCGAGCAAGCTCGCTCCTACATTGGTTGCAACGTACCTATGTCTGTCAGGCCATGGTTGACTGCCTTGTTTGTACGACAGCCTCCCTGCGGTTCATCGCCAATCGCCAAAGGCGGGCAACACCCTTCTGACAGGCCATGGCACGTTGCAACCAATGTAGGAGCGAGCTTGTCGGGGCGCCGAACCGTCGCGATGCGCCGCGCGGGCGGTGCTCGATCTTGAGAACGGCAGAAAACTCTCGGCATGCGTCTGGTCGCCGCTACCCGGTCTACTGACTGGCGCCTCATGCCCACACCGGCCCCGGCGCTTTCAAAAGCGCCGCAACAGCGGCCCGATGCGTGGATTCGCGCTGTGCTTGCCGGCAAGCTGCAGTGACTGAACGACAGCCTCGAATTGCGAAGCCGGCACCAGGGCTGCATCGAACTGTTGGCCGTCCAACCGGTAATAAATGCTTTGTGCTTCGCTCAGCGAAGCTGTTTGAGACCATACCGAGCGGCTGTTGACCCCCTCCATGAGATTGTTCGCCAGCCAGTTCTGGCTTAACGCAGGCATCGTCGAATAATGTTGCGCGCGCAGTTCAGCGACGCGTTCGGTACTGATGGCAAAGCCCGGGTCACCGGGCATTCGCGGTGTGAAGTCCAGCGTTGGCTGGTCGATGCTGTTCTGTCCCCATGACAGCGGGTGGGGAACCGGAGCAGTCACCCACGGATCGACCACTATCGGATCGGTGAGACGCGGATCACCCAGCATCCCGAAGCTGTGATCCTGTGTTTGCGCAATGGATACCGGCGTTCCGGGCCATTGGGCGGACGAAGCTGCCAAGTGCACGAACACTGCCGCGTGCTCATCGCACAAGCCGGTTGCGGTGGCCAGGCCATGTTCGGCATGAGCCCTCCAGTCGGTTGGCCCGCCTGCCGGATCGATCGTCTGACGCAGCATGCTGCTGTAAATCGCCGAGGTATAAGCGCTGCGCAGGACATCGCCGAGCTGATTGCCGGCGCCTCGGGAAAGATAGCGCTTGGTGCTCCAGATGACGTTGTAGGCAAAATCAACTGCCGGTCCTTCACTCGCTCGTAGAGAAACACCCTGAGAACTACCGCTGTTGATCAGCCCGGCAGGTAGCGAACGCTTTGCCTCTTTACTGAAGGGCTGGACAGCGTAGTTGGCGTTCAGCCCGTGGAGGTCGCGCCAGGTCAGCGGATTATTGCGCACGAACGCAAAGCGGTTCAGCCCGTCCACATCTCCCGCGGGGTCAGGGTTGATCCACCTCGCCAGCCACGGTGCGTAGTAGCGCAAACCATAGTCGTACAACCCGCTGGCATCCCGTTCCTTGCCCGCGTAACGGCGCACCTTGTAACCCGCTTCCACCGCCGAATGCGCCGCCCACCAGGCCGTGCCGCCGAACGGGTAATAGCCTTCGTGGCTGATGATCCGCGCTTCGCCATCCAGTTCCAGGTTGCCGCTGTCGAGGTGGTCGCCGAGGCTGTAGCGCAACTGCGGGGTGTCGATGCCGTCGGGTTTGCCTTCAAGCCAGTGCAGGCAACGCACCGCGCAGCGGCCGGCCTGGAGGTTGATCACGCTGAGGCGCTCGCCGTCACGGTTGCGTAATTCCAGGCCGGGGAGATAGCGCACTTCACTGCGCTGCAAGCGGCCGCCAACCAGACGCGTGGTGACCTTGCGCACCCGCAGGCCATCGCCGCCGTAGCGGTAGTGTTCTTCATCATTCTCGCCATCTTCGCGAGCGACCTGCCGCGTGCTGTGCAACTGGTTGCTGGCGTTCCACTGCAAGGGCTGACCGGGTTGCAGGTGCAACAGGTTGCCGTTGCGGTCGAAGCCGGCGCGGGGATTTTCAGGGGCAACGCCATCGACCCATGGCAACGCGTGATTGCTGTCGTCCGCTACCGCCATATGGCGGTTATAAGCCTGCCAACCGATGTGCTGGAGGCTGAGCAGGTTGCCGCTGGCGTCGTATTCATAGTGCTGGCGGTAGTTGAGCAGGCGGCTGGTATCGCCGGGTGCCGGGGTCATTGGTGGCAGTCCGGGGCTGATCGCCGCGCCGGTAGCTTCTCGGCCGGTGGCCTCGATCAGGTGGTACAGCGAGTCGTAGTGAAAGGTGCTGACCGGGTCGACTTTCTGATTGGAGAAATGGCTGACCGGCTGGCTGAGGTCTTCGATACGCAGCACATTGCCGACCCGGTCGTAGGCGTAAATCAGATCCTGCAGGGCGCCGCGCTCTGGGCGGCTGGCGCTCAGGCGTTGCAGGCGACCGTCGGCGGGGTCGTAGTGGGCGAGGCTGATAACGCCATTGCCAGCGGTCTGGCTTTCGATCTGGCCGAAGGCGTTGTAGCGGACGTCGCCCAGCAGCTCATGCTCACTGCCGTCTTCCAGCCGCAAGGTGATCGAGGCCAATTCGCCGGCGAGGTTGAAGCGCGAGCTGTGGCGGTTACCGAGAGCATCGGTCTGTTCCAGCACCTCGCCCAGTGGGCCGTGGAGAAAGGTGGTGTGGGCGCCGTCGCCGGGCTCCAGCAGGGCATCGCGTTCGCCGGTTGCGGCGGGCCAGTCGGGCAGGTCGAGGTCGGCTAGAAAGAGGCGAATCTCGCCCTGTTCCGCACCGCCCAGGCTGTAGCCGGGAATCAGGCGACTGCCGGCTTCATCGTCGTGGCGCAGCAGGCGGCCGCAGCGGTTGTCGGCAGACGCTTCGGCTCCGCCGTAGCTGAAACGCTCGGCAGCGCGCGCGGGCTGCTCGGCTGTGGTTTCGCGAATCAGTACCGGGCGCAGACGCTCGTCGTAGTCGGTTTGCCAATGGCTGTCGCGGCTGTCCCAGTTCTCCAGCGACTGCCCGGCATCACCGAACAGCGTCAGGCGCCAGCCGGCGTCGGCGCTTTCCAGCCATAACGGATTACCGGACAGCGATGACAGCAGCGCCTGGCCAGGCGCGACGCTGTCGCCTTGATCCAGTCGCTCGAACAGCCGCGGATCCCATTGCCGTGACCACTGCCCGGCGGCGTCGTACCGGCTCAAAGTGACTCGGCGTTCAGCCGTCTGCTCCGGGGTGTCCCGACAGTAAGCCACCTGACGCAGCGGCCGGCCGAGGCTGTCGCCGACGTTCAGATCAGGCGTGTGCAGGTGGGTTGCGCTACGCATCCGGTCCCCGCATTTCTTCCCACGTGTCGTTTTCGTCCTCGCTGATGCTGTACCAGGGCAGGTGGCGCTGGCGGCGCAGGTAGCCCTTGGCGGTGAGGGTGCGCAGCACCCGGCCCAGCGGGTCGTAGAACTGCTGGTCGTTGTAGCCGAACAGGCGGAACGAGGCATCGTTGATGTAGCGCCAGCGATTGGCGAAATACGGCCGGTAGACCCGCACCGCCAGCCCCTTGTTGTTGTATTCGACACGCTCGCTGACCCGCCAGCGCTCGGGGCTGTCCACCAGCACCGGCTGACCGTCCTCGATCAGCAGTTCGCCCTGTTCATCCACGGCGTAGGCCATGCCCGGTTCGACCTGCTGTTTGCCCTGCAACTCCCGGCCAAAGCCGTCGCTGCAACTCAGGCTGATGCGCACCTGCACTTCGGGATCGCCGGGGTAACGGTCGGCCAGCAACACCGCGCTGTGCACCGGCTGGCGCAGTTCGGCCGGTTGCATCCAGCTGAAGGCGTCGTAGTAACAGGCGCTGGCGGCCTGTTGCAGGGCGCGGGCGGGGTCGGCGAGGGCGGCGGCGAGGCTGTCGCTGTCGCGCTGGTAATCGCTGAGCGGGGCGAACCCCACTGGCTGGCCGGCCTCGGTGCCGTGGATGCTGCTCGCCAGCACGCGCCCGAAGCCGTCATACAGGGCTTCCTGGTGGTTCTGGTTGGGGTCGGTGATGTGCACCGGTTGCAGGCAGTGATAGTCGAACCGGGCGTGGGTCCGGCAGCCATCGGCCAGGGTGATGTCGCTGATCAGGCAGTGATAAGGGTCGTGCCCGACCTGGGTCAGGCCGTGGCTGTGGGTTTCGCGAAACTCCACGGTGCGGTGGAAGGCGCTGGCCGGGCCGAAGTGGGTGAAGCCCTGACGCACGGACCAGAGTTCCATCTCCGGCTGCGCCGGGAGGAAGGCCGGCATGCGTTGGTAGCCCAGGCTCAGCAGCTTCTCGCGCAGTTGTTCGCGGCTCATCACCCGGTCGTAGGCCGCTAGCGCGCTGTCGTTCAGTTCGGCGCTTTCGAGGAAGCCGGGCAGGGCTTCGAAGGTTGCTTCACCGTCCGGCAAATCGGTGCGAAGCGGGCTGTCGGCGGCCTGGTAGCGTTGCAGGGTTTGCCCGGTCAGGGCGCGTTCGGCCTCCGCGTGCAGCGGGCCGTCGGCACTGGCGAAGTGTTCGTAGCGGCGTTGCCCGGCGGGCAGTTGCGCCCGTGGCAGCACCAGGGCGTTGCCGCGCTGGCGCCAGGGCAGGGCGATGCGCCAGCCCTGCGGATCGGTCAGGTGAATGGCTTCGGCGCGGGTTTCGTGCAAGTAGTGCTGGTACTGGGCCTCGTCGTGCGCGTCGCGCCACCAGGTCTGTTCGTGCTCCGTGTCGAACGGTGGCGGATCGCTGACCTGGCGGCGCCGCGCACAACTGAGGGTGACGCCGTGGGTCAGTTGGCCGAACCGATCGTGGGCGAGGTTGATCTGGTGCTGGCAGCGCGGGTCGTCGGCCTGGCGTTCGTAGTCGTGGCGCACGGTTTCCAGGGTCAGGGGCAGCATCTGCGCATAGGGCTGGTGCGGGCTGGCCGCTGCCAGTTCGCGCACCCGGTAGCGGTGTTGTTCCACCGAGTACGGCACTGTGCTGTCGGCGCCGGGGTCCAGGCCATAACGCTCGCTGCGGATCGGCAGGCCGCTGAGGGCGTGGGCCATGGCGTGCCGTTGCGGTTCGCCTGGGCTGTCGATGAGTTGCTCGTCTTGCGTGTGCGGGTCAAGCCGGCTGAGCAGGTCGGGGCCAAGGGTCGGGGCTTCGGGGTCGTGCCAGGGCGTGTCGAGTGCCGGCGCCGGGTACTCGCCGGTGTGGAACCAGTGCTTGCTCAGCAGCGGCGCAGTGAAGTGCGCGTCGTCGCTGCCCTGGGCGCTCTCGCTGTCGGTTTGCAGCAGCAGGGCGAAACCGCGCAATTCGCGGTCGTGGCGGTCGTAGTAGCCACCGCGGTAGCGCATGCACTGGACCAGGCGGTTGCCGGTGATTTCATCGAGCTGGCTCTGCCGCGTCACCAGGTGCAGGGCGAAGGGCAACTGGCTGACCGGCGACTGGCCGGCCTGGCGCCGCTCCTGTTTTTCGTCCAGCCATTCCTGTGCCGAGCTGCGGTATTCGACGCAGCCGACCGCGCCCATGTGGTTGTCAGTGCGGTGCAGCAGGTAGGGCTTGCGAATGGTGAAGTCCATGCGCCAGTGGCGTGGGTTGATGTGCGGCACGGTCAACACCAGGCTGGCACAACCGAGACCCTGCAGGTCGGCGGCGCTGACCTGGCACAGGCGGTCGTAGCGCACGCCGTCCGGCCAGGGGTAAAGCACGGGCGCTTCCAGGCCGAAGCCGCTGCGGTTCATGAACACCTGCACGCCATCGCTTTGCAGGTACAGCAGGTCACTGGCGCCGGAGCCGTCCAGGTCGGCGAGGAGCAGACACGAGGCATCGAATTCATCGTGGCCGAACGGCAGATCAGCAAGACGAAAGCCCTTGCCGAAGCGGCCATGACCCAGGTTCGGCCAGCAGCGCACCTCGTCGTGGCGAATGCGCACCAGATGCTGCTGGCCGCTGCCGAGCACATCGCTGAAGGCGACCACCTCGGCGCGGCCATCGCTGATCACCGGCAGGTTGTCGTCGTGGTGTTCGACGTCCACGCCCTGGCCGTAGCCCCGTTCGCGGCGCGACGGATACAGCCGCACGCTGCGCGGGCCGATCAGCGCCAGGTCGGACAAGCCGGCGCCGCTCAGGTCGGCCAGTTGCGCCAGCGGGTGCAGCGCCTCGTCGGGAACGACGGCAAAGGGCACGAAGTTCGACCACTGCCGGTCCGGATCAAGGGTGAAGAAGCCGTTCAGGCCCGGCGCGCTGACGCACCAGTCGAGCCGGCCATCGCCGGTCATGTCCGTCAGGTGCTGGTGCACGGGCCGACTGCGGTCAGCCAGGGGGATGCGCGGCAGGACGGTCCATTCGCCGTAGGTCACCGCATCGGGCTGCTCAGCCTCGGCAAGGCGCAGGGGTTCGCGGTAGTACCAGCCCTGGTCATTGCCGTGCAGCACACCGGGCAAGCCCTCGCCATACAGATCCACCAACTGGTAGAACTGGCCGTCGTTGAGCCCCGGCATGGTCGGGAATTCGCTGAAAGTGCGCTCGGCCTGGCTGTCGAAGGCGCTGTAAGCGAAGCCCAGTGGCGGCAGGCTGCTGCGCCGACCGTCGGCGCCCCAGCCCTGTTGATGCACGGCGGCGAGCAGGGTGTAGGACAGCGCCGTGGTCTGGTAGTCCAGCAGCAGACGGGACACCAGCACCGGGTCCGGGCCCAGTTCGCCTGGGAAGTGATGGAACATCAGCAACTGCCGGCACAGGCGCAGCGTGCTCAGCTCGAAACCGTAGGCGAAGCTGCTGTGGGGATCGCTGCGCACGGGCCAGGGTGTGGATGCGCCGTACTGCGGTTTGTCGTCGATGCCGACCGGGCGTTCGCCGTAGTCCAGCAGCAGGTCGAAGTGCCATTGCTGGCGCTCGATGTCCTCCGGCTGCCACAGGTACAGCCACGGATACGCCTCGGCGTTGCCGTAGCGCACCCGGCCCAGATAGCGCTGGGCGCGGAAGTCACGCGGGGTGTCCGGCGCCAGGCCGGCCAAGTCCTCGATCTTGTACTGGTAAAGGATGTGCTCGCCGTGGGCGTTCAGGCTTTCTTCCAGCAGCCATTCGGCGACCCGTTGCGGATCATCCGGATCGACATGGCGCGAGGCGGCGGTGCGGCCATACAGGTGCAGGCTGCCGTCGGCGCCATGAATCAGCCAGAAACCTGGGTCGCCGGGGTCCGCGCGCCAGTGTTCGATGCGCTCGAAGGCGCCCTCGATGCGCGGGAAATGACGGATGACCTGATAGCGCTGGTCCAGCGCCAGGCCACGGTAGGTGTCGATTTCGCTGAACAGCGGCGCGCCGTTGCCGTCCAGTTCCGCCAGCCAGGGCTGGCCGTCGGGGCCGATGATCACATCGTCGTCGCTGTAGCGCGGCACGCCTTTGCTGGTGCGCCGGGCAACGCAGCCCAGCGACAGGCTCCAGCCCATGCCGAACACGCCGTTGCTGATGGTACTGCGGTAGTTCAGGGACAGTGTCGGGGCGTAGCCGCGACCTGGCGAGAGCGGCAACGGAATCTCGAAGGCGGCGGCACCGCTGCCGCCGGCACCCCCCCAGCTACCGCCGAGGCTCTGGATTGCGCCACCGCCCTTGGGCAGCGCGGGTGGGGTGACGGCGGGCGTCTGGTCCTGCATGTCCTTGCTCCATGTCCGTTGGGCATGGCGTCAAGAGTGCACTGTCAGGCGCTTTCCGTTAACTGACAGAAATAACAGGTGGCGCGGTCCTCATGGTGTGCCGAACAGCGCCGTCCAGTAGATTCCTGCATCGCTTTTCGGGTCGGTGGCATACGCCGCGCCGAGTTCGCGCAGGGCCGGGTTCATCAGGTTGGCGCAGTGGCCGGGGCTGGCCAGCCAGCCGTCGAGCACCTTGCGCGGGCTGTCGAGGCCGGCGGCGATGTTCTCGCTGATGCGCTGGCCGTTGTAGCCGGCCAGCTCGGCGCGGTCGCCGGGAGTGCGGCCGTCGCGGTCGATATGGTCGAAGAAGTTCTGGTTGGCCATGGCCCGGCTGTGACTCTGGGCGACCCCGGCCAGGGTGGTGTTCCAGGCCAGCGGGCTGGTGGCGGCCATCGCCTGGTTGCCACACTGGCGCGGTTGGGCGCGGGCGCTGTTGATCGCTTCGAGCAGTTGCTGGCCTTCGCTCTGCCAGTCGCCGAGGCGGGCGCTGAGCAGGGGGCGGGCGACGACGATGCGCCATTCGCGGTCAACGCGGCTGACACCGATATCAACGAACTGCGGGTCGAGCACCACCTGGCAGAAGCTTTCGCGGATCGCCTGCATGGCGGCCGCCGCGTCGCGCGGGCCGGACAGGCTGATGGCCTGGACGTTGACCATCGGGTACGTGGCCCGGGCCAGTTGCTGTTGCAAGTCGCCCATGCCGGTGACCGACAGCACCAGACGCGGATCGCTCGCCAGTGGCGGCAGCTCCAGCGAGCCTTGGCCGGCGCAGTGTTGTGGCTGGTTGCGGAAACCGTTGATCGCATCGATCAGTTGCGTCTCTTCGCTGGCCATGGCCTGGCTGGCGAACACCGGGGCCAGGCAGAGCATGGCGATACGCAGGATGGATGAACTGACGCGCATTTGAATCTCCCTTGATCTGGCGCCACGGGGCGTGCTGGAGGGCCCGGTGTGGCACGTCTTGCGGTAAATCCGGCGGGTCCGCGGTCATGGCCGGCCGGTGGTCCCCGGTCAATTGGGGAATGGTTGCCTGATGGCGTGCATGGTAGCCAGATATGGCGTGCGCGTGTCGTCTTTGTCTGGCGCAAGGCCTTGAGGGTTCCGCAGGTAATCAGTGGGCGGCGCCATTCTTCGGTCGATAGAAGACGAATTTGCCGGTCTGTGCGGTTCTGAGGAAGGTTTTCGACCACGCGGGGGAGGCGTTGCGGGCGTGGAAATAGAGGGCGCCGCGGCTGTTGTCCGGCAGTTGCCGGTTGAGCACCTTGCGGGCGATTTCCTTGGTTTTCAGGTATTGCTCGTCTTCCTTGATCTGGTCGGCGCGGCCGTCGCACCACCAGGAGAACTGGCAGGCATGGCGTTCGGAGCCGTCCTTGACCACCGCGCAGACGGTGTCGGGGAAGCCCTCGTGGCCGACCCGGTTCATCACCACATTGGCCACCGCCTGCATATCGGCGTCGCTGGCGCCCTTGGATTCCCAGTAGATGGTGCGGGCCAGGCACGTCAGGGTGTCGTCGAGGGGCGCGGCGCCTTGCGGGTCCACGGCCTTGGCTTCGGTGGGGGTGATGGTTTCGCTGGGGGCGGGTTTGGCGTCGGTGGCCTGGGTGGCGACCGCGTGTTCCAGGGCTTCGGCTTTTTCCTCGGCCTTGACGGCGATGGCGGGGTCGGCCGCGCTGGCGGTGGTTGTGAGCACAAGCATGATCGACAGGCAGACGGTATTCAGCATGAGGCGCATGATCGAACCCTTCCCGCAACGAGAGCTACCTGATTCGGTAGACATTGGCTGAAGTTCAATCATTCCGAAGTTGCCGCCGGACGGTAGGAGCGAGCTTGCTGGCGAAGGGGCGCGCGAGGTTTGCCGGCCTTTCGCGAGCAAGCTCGCTCCTACAGTACAGGCTCAGACCAGGCGGATCTCGCGAACCTGCACCTGCGCAATCCGCTCCAGCACAAACGCCCGCGCATGCCGGCTCAGTTCATCCAGATGGCGGTCACGCTTTTTCTCCGCCTCGACCATCGCCTTGCGCCCGTGCTGCTTGAGCAGGTAGCTGTGGATCTGCTGCACTTCGACCGTCCGCCACACCGGCGCGACGTCGAGCATCAGCAGCACGCCGTCGCCCGGCGCCGCGCCGCTGGCCATCAGCACCTGGGTATCGCGCACGCCCACTACCGCGAAGCCGAGCGCCTCGAAGCAGGGCACCTTGCCCTGGCCGCAGGCCAGTTCGATACGGTTGTAGCGCTGGCGTAGGTGGTCCAGCAGCGACCGCGCAATCCCGCGCCGGCGCAGATCAGGCCGCACCGCCATCCAGGCCACCGCGCAGGCGCCGGGTTCGCCGTCGATCGGCAGGCACAGGGCAAAGCCGTGCAACTGCTGCGTATCGTCGTCGTCACAGGCCAGCAGCAACTCGACCGGCAGCCGCGAGCCGCCCAGGGCTTCGAGGTACAGGTGCACTTCGAAGCCAAGGCCGTACTGATAGAGGTTGTACAGCGGATTGCTCGGCGGCAGGGCGGTGCTGCTCAGTTGGCTGAAGTCATCCACCACCCACTGCAGCAGTTGGCTTTTCAGCGGTTCTTCGGGCGGGGTCTGGAGCAGGGTGACAACAGGCATCGGGCGGGCAGTTCCGGAAAAAGGGCGGGGCGCCAGTCTACAGCAGCCCCGTCCGGAGTTCCCGCGCTTACACGCGGAAGCGCCCGACCAGCGCCGTCAGTTCCTTGGCCAGCCCCGACAGGGTGTGGCTCGCCGCGTTGGTCTGTTCGGCGCCTTCGGCCGAGCGCGCCGAGAGTTCGCGGATGTTCAGCAGGTTGCGGTCCACTTCACGGGCGACCTGGGCCTGTTCCTCGGCGGCGCTGGCGATCACCAGGTTGCGCTCGTTGATCTGGCCGATGGCGGCGTAGATACCTTCCAGTACCTGCTCGGACGCCTGGGTGGTGTCGAGCGCGGCGCGGGCCCGTTCGGCGCTGGTGTGCATTGAACTCACCGCGACTTCGGTGCCGCTCTGCACGCTGCCGATCATCTGTTCGATTTCCTGGGTCGATTGCTGGGTGCGGTAGGCGAGGGTGCGCACCTCGTCGGCGACCACCGCGAAACCGCGCCCGGCCTCACCGGCCCGCGCCGCTTCGATGGCGGCGTTGAGGGCCAGCAGGTTGGTCTGCTCGGACACCGCGCGGATCACTTCCAGCACCTTGCCGATATCGCGGATCTCGCCGGCCAGCAGTTGCAGGCGCTCGCTGCCGGCCTGCACTTCGCCGGCCATGGCCTGGGTGCCGTCGAGGGTTTCGCTGACCTGACGACGGCTCTGTTCGGCAAGGCGGTTGGAGTCGTTGGCGGCCTGGGAGGTGGACACTGCATTGCGCGCGACTTCTTCCACCGCAGTGGTCATTTCGGTCACGGCGGTGGCTGCCTGCTCCAGCTCTTCATCCTGGCGGCGCAGGCTTTCGGCGCTTTGCTCGGTCACCGCGTTGAGGGCCTGGGCAGCCTCGGCCAGTTGTCCGGCGCAGCCGCTGATACGGCCGAGGGTGTCGCGCTGGCTGTGCTGCATGCGCTGCAGTTCGGCGAACAATTGGCCGATTTCATTGTTGCCCGGCACCTGCACCGACTCGCTCAGGTCGCCGCCGGCGATGCGCTGGAAGTGCCGGCCCGCCTCACGCAGCGGTCGCAGCACGCGCTGCTGGATGAAGCTCCAGCACAGCGCGGCGAGCAACAGCGTCACGGCCAGCAAGGCGAGGCTGGTGATCTGCGCAATGTGCAGGCGCCGTTCGGACTCGGCCATGATCTGCTGACCGCGCTCGCTGAGGGCCTTGACCAACTCCTGACGCAGGTTCTGCAAACGGCCCATGGCGTTGCCGGCATCGACGTTGACCGCGAAGTAATGGTCCAGCGAATTCGCCAGGGTCGCCTCGCGCTGGCCGGCGACGGCCTTGGCGTAGGCGGCGAAGGTGCGTTGCAGGTCGTCGGCCACCGGTTTGAGCGCCGGGTCCTGGACGTTGTCGACGAAGGACGCCACCAGTTTCAGGCTCTCGCCGATCAGTTCTTCGGAGCGCACCAGGCGGGCCTTGGCGCTGTCGGCATGGCCGCCTTGTTGTTCGATGAAGCCCGAGGACACGTTGGCGCTGGCGCGGATGGCCATCAGCAGCGCGTTGTTGAGCCGGTCGGACTGGTGCGCGGTGTCGTCCAGTTCGTTGATCTGTGCGTCGCTGCCCACCGCGCCGCGCCAGGCGCTGACGGAGGAAAACAGCAGGGTCAGGCTGAACAGCGACAGCACCCAGAACATTCCGGTGCGGATTTTCAGGTCGACGAACATGCGGGCAAGGCTCCTGTAGGCAGTTTCAAGGTCCGTCACTTTTTGTACCGGACGGTTCAATGGCTATCGGAGGCGCAGGGTGACGACTTGAGGGGTGCAAGCGGGGTTTGGTTCGATTATCGAACAGAGATTACCGGCTGCCGCTCGGCGCAGGCGCGGCGGTATTCTCCGGGAGTGACGCCATAGGCTTGCTTGAACTGGCGATTGAGGTGGCTCTGGTCGGAGAAACCGAGGTCGAAGGCCACGTTGAACGGCAGGCCGCCGTGACGCAGCAAGGTCCGCGCCCGGCCCAGGCGGCGCTGCTTGAGCCAGGCGTGGGGCGGCAGGCCGGTGGCCTGGCGGAATACCCGGGCGAAATAGAACGGCGACAGGTTCACCGCGGCGGCCAGTTCTTCCAGCGACGGCGGGCAGTCGAGGCGGGCATCCATCAGTTCCCGGGCGCGGATCACCGCCAGCGGCTCGTTGCCCGGCGCGCGGGCATCGCCAACCCGGGCGTGGCGCTGCATCAGCAGCAGCGCCGCCTCGCGCCAGGCCGATTGCTGCTCCAGCGCGCTGGCGCCGCCCTGGGCCGAGCGGTGCAGGCCGATCAGTGCGGCATGCAGTTGCGGGTCGTGCAGCACGCTGCCGGTGAAGGCGGGCGTGCCGCCGTGGCGAATGTCCAGTTCGTCCAGCACCTTGGTCAGGTGCATGACGTCCGGGTAGGAGCCGCGGTAGCTCCAGCCGGCCTCATGGGCGCGGGCGCCGGTGTGCATTTCGTCCGGGTTGATCACCACCACGCTGCCCACCGGCGCCACATGGTCGGCGCCGCGGTGCCAGAAGCACTGCGCGCCAGCCTCGAGGGCGACGATGGAATAGCCTTCGTGCACGTGCGGGGCGAAGCGCTGCTGGAAGTAGCGGGCTTGCAGCAGCTCGAGGTTGTCCAGCGCCGCGGCTTGCCAGAAGTGTGTTTGTTCCCGGGATGCAAGGGTCATGGCGAACCGCCCAGCCACCAGCGATAGACGAAGAAGAAGCCCATGCTCAACAGCATGCTGAGCAGGGTGTTGCGCGTCCAGAGTACCAGCCCGATGGCCACCAGCGAACCCAGCAGGTAAGGGTTGAGCGGGTCCAGGTTGAGCTGGTGGTCGGGCAGGAACACGATCGGCCCGCAGATCGCGGTGAGCATGCCGGGTACGGCAAAGCCGAGGAACTGCCGCGCGTTGGAGCTCAGGCGCAGCGGCAGGCGCGGTTCGAGAAAAGCGTAGCGGTTGAGGAAGACGATCAGGCCCATGGCGAGGATCAGCAGGAAAACCATCAGCGTGCACCCCAGAGTTTTTGACAGATGAACCCGGCGCCCATGCCCAGCAGGCCGGCGATCACCAGGGCGGTTTCCCAGTGCCAGTAGCTGAACAGCACCGAACAGAACAGCGACACCGCCACGCACACCACCGTTGGCACGTTGCGCACGCAGGGGGCGATCAGCGCGACGAAGGTGGCGGCGATGGAGAAGTCCAGGCCCAGTTTGTCCAGGTGCGGGATGTTCTGGCCGAGGATGATCCCGGCCAGGGTAAACAGGTTCCACGCCAGGTAGAACGTGAAGCCGACGCCCAGCGCGTACCAGCGGTTGAACTGTTCGCGGTCGTACTGGCTGACCAAGGCGAAGAACTCGTCAGTCAGCAGAAAGCCCAGGGCGACCCGCCAGCGGCCTGGCAGCCCGGAGATCACCGGCCGCATCGACAGGCCGTAAAGCAGGTGCTGGGAGGTCAGCAGCAAGGTGGTCAGCAGGATCGACAGCAGGTTGGCGCCGCCCTTGAGCATGCCGATCGCCACCAGTTGCGCGGCGCCGGCGAAGACGATCGCCGACAGGCCCTGGCCTTCGAGCGGGGTGAGGTTGGCTTCGATGGCCATGGAGCCGGCCAGCAAACCCCAGGGCGCGACGGCCAGTGACAGGGGCATGCTGGCGATGGCGCCATGCAGGTAAGCAGTGCGGGCGAGGCGGGATCCGGGCATGAGCGACAGCGTGATGATTGATGGCCAGACAGGATGCCAGAGTGCCGCCCGGCTGGATTGAACAATCTTGCTCAGCTCACGGGTGGCGATTGACCACCTGCGGGCGCACCGCCCGGCAACCGTTGATCTCCACGGCTTTCTTTTGATAGCGGGCGCGCTCGTTCGGGTCCAGGCCGGCAAGCAGGCGATAGACCTCGGCCTGGAAGTCGCGCTGGCGCCCCCATTGCAGCGCCAGCCCTTGCGGTCGTTCGCTCAGGCACTGCAGGCGCACCGCCGGTTGCGGGAAATAGCCGGCGTACAGCGAGTCGCGAGTCGGCACCTGTTCCAGGGCCTGGCGGTATTCGGCGCTGTTGCGCAGCTCCGGGCACCAGTTGCCCACTTCCAGCGCCGCCGGGGTAAAGCCCTGGGACAGACTCGAACGCAGCAGCGGACAGGCCTCGGCCGAAATCTGATTGACCGGCAGGTGGGTGATGTAATGCAGGGCCAGGCGGTACTCGGCCACCGGGTGATGCAGCAGGGCGGCGCGTTGCAACAGCGCCACCGCCGGTTGCAGGGCCTGGTCCAGCGACTGCACCTTGCGGATCAGTTCCTGATCGTTGGGCGCGGTGTCGGTGGGCAGGGTGTTGCTCTGCGCGTCGGCTTTCTCCAGCAGGGGCAGGGCCTGGCGATACAGCAGGTCGGCGTGGGGATCGATGACGGGATCACCGGCCACGGCCATGACGGGCAGCAGGCACAACAGGGAGAGCAGGGAGCGATCACAACGCACGTGGTAGATCCTTGTGCCCCGTAGGGTGAGGGCGGGAAAAGGCTGGGGCGTGATTCATGGCGATAGGCACTGTCCGTAGTGGATGAAGCATTTCCTTTGAGGGCGCATTCTAGCGGGAGAGGCAGCGCGCCGAAACCCGTCGCACTGTCGCGCCGATAAGGGGCGCTCCGGGCCGGTGGCTCGGGTAGACTCCGTGCCCTTTGAGTGAATGTTGTCGAGGAAACAGCGGTGCAGGTAGAACAGGGCTTTGTCCTGACCCGTCATTGGCGGGATACGCCGCAAGGCACCCTGGTGGAGTTCTGGCTGGCGACCGAGGCAGGGCCGCGGCGTGTGCGCCTGCCGGCGCAGACGTCAGTGGCCTTCGTTGCGGCGGATCAGCGCGAGCGGCTCGGCGAGCTGCTGCGCGGCGAAAAGGACGTGGAACTGCGCCCGCTGGCGCTGAGAGATTTCGCCCAGCGCCCGGTCCTCGGCCTGTATTGCCGGCAGCACCGGCAACTGATGCAACTGGAGAAACGCTTGCGCGGCGCCGGCATCGAGTTGCTGGAGGGCGACATCCGCCCGCCCGAGCGCTACCTGATGGAGCGCTTTATCACCGCGCCGGTGGATTTCAGCGGCCAGCCCGACAGCGACGGCGTCTGGCTCGACGTCCAACTGAAACCGGCCAACGACTACCGGCCACGGCTGAAACTGGTGTCGCTGGACATCGAGACCAGCGAACGCGGCGAGCTGTATTCGATTGCCCTGGAAGGTTGCGGGCAGCGCCAGGTGTACATGCTCGGCCCGGCCAATGGCGACGCCAGCGGCATCGACTTCCAGCTCGAATGGTGCGACAGCCGCGCCGACCTCCTGCAGCGCCTGAACGGCTGGCTGGCCGAGCACGACCCGGACGCGATCATCGGCTGGAACCTGGTGCAGTTCGACCTGCGTGTTTTGCACGAACACAGCAAGCGCCTTAACGTGCCGCTGCTGTTGGGCCGCGACAGCCAGCCCATGGAATGGCGCGAACACGGCAGCCGCACTCACTACTTCGCCAGCGCCGCCGGGCGGCTGATCATCGATGGCATCGAGTCGCTGCGCTCGGCGACCTGGAGTTTCCCCTCGTTCAGCCTGGAAAACGTCGCCCAGACCCTGCTCGGCGAGGGCAAGGCCATCGACACGCCGTACCAACGCATGGACGAGATCAACCGCATGTTCGCCGAGGACCGCCCGGCGCTGGCCCGCTACAACCTCAAGGACTGCGAGCTGGTGACGCGGATCTTCGACAAGACCCGGCTGATGGACTTCTTGCTGGAGCGGTCCACGGTCACGGGTTTGCCGGTGGACCGCAGCGGCGGTTCGGTGGCGGCGTTCTGTCACCTGTACATTCCGCTGATGCACCGCCTGGGCTTTGTCGCACCGAACCTTGGCGGGCGCGAAGGCGAGGCCAGTCCTGGCGGCTTCGTCATGGACTCGCGGCCCGGCCTCTACGAATCGGTGCTGGTGCTGGACTACAAAAGCCTTTACCCATCGATCATCCGCACCTTCCTGATCGACCCGGTGGGATTGGTGGAGGGCCTGCGCGAGCCGGACGACGAACACTCGGTGGCGGGTTTTCGCGAGGCGCGTTTCTCGCGCACGCAGCATTGCCTGCCGGCCATCGTCGAGCGCGTCTGGCAGGGCCGCGAGGCGGCCAAGCGCGACGGCAACGCGCCGTTGTCGCAGGCGCTGAAGATCATCATGAACGCCTTCTACGGCGTGCTCGGTTCCAGCGGCTGCCGCTTCTTCGACCCGCGCCTGGCGTCGTCCATCACCCTGCGCGGGCACGAGATCATGCAGCGCACCCGCAAGCTGATCGAGGCGCGTGGCTACCAGGTGATCTACGGCGACACCGATTCCACCTTCGTCTGGCTCAAGCGTGCCCACGACCAGGACCAAGCCAGCCAGATCGGCCAGACCCTGGTGCGTGAGGTCAATGCCTGGTGGCGCGACCACCTGCGCGAGCAATACGGCCTGGAAAGCGCCCTGGAATTGCAGTACGAAACCCACTACACCCGCTTTCTGATGCCCACCATCCGCGGCGCCGAGGAGGGCAGCAAAAAGCGCTATGCCGGCGTGGTGCAGCGTGCCGATGGCAGCGAAGAGGTGATCTACAAGGGCCTGGAAACCGTGCGTACCGACTGGTCGCCGCTGGCCCAGCAGTTCCAGCAGGCGTTGTATTTGCGCATCTTCCGTCGCGAGCCGTACCGGGAATTCGTGCGTGAATACGTGCAACGCACCCTGGCCGGCGAACTGGATGACTTGCTGGTGTACCGCAAGCGTCTGCGCCGGCCGCTGGATGACTACCAGCGCAACGTCCCGCCGCATGTCCGCGCGGCGCGGCTGGCCGATGACTTCAACGACAGCCTGGGCCGGCCGCGGCAGTACCAGAATGGTGGCTGGATCAGCTACGTCATCACCACCAGTGGCCCGGAACCGCTGGAGGCGCGGCGCAGTCCGATCGACTACGAGCATTACCTGAGCCGCCAGTTGCAGCCGGTGGCGGACGCGATATTGCCGTTCGTGGGGGATGATTTCAGTGGGTTGATTGATCGGCAGATGGGGTTGTTTCAGGACTGAGAGGTTTTGAAGGCTCATCGTGCTGTAGGAGCGAGCTTGCTCGCGATACACACGCCCATCCGCCGCCATCCCAAATCCATCAGCTATCCTTCTGACACCGGAAGTTACTTTTGTCCCGTCCACCAGGTGATTGCGTTCGTTTAGGCTGCGGCCTTCGGATCTTTCCTACAGGTCTGTAGTCATTTGTTACGAGGAAAAAAGAAGGAGAAACACATGCTTGCCCGGTCACTGACCCTCGCCACTCTGCTCGCCATCGCCGCTCCCCTGGTTGTCGCCGATGACGCCCCTCTGGCCCAGGATCTGGGCAAGGCTCGTCCCCTGGTGGTGATAGCCCCGAGTACCGCCGACCCGGTGTTGCGCGGTATCAACGAAGCGCTCAAGGACCCCGCCGCCCAGGCCGGATTCAAGGAGCGCAATCTGGTGCTCTACAGTGTCGCCGGCATGGTCGGCAAGCGTGACGACAAATTCCTTGAGCAGCAGACCACCATGGCGCTGATCCGCGAGCTGTCCCTGGGCGCGCGCAATGGCACCCAGGTGATTCTGGTGGGCAAGGACGGCCAGAAGCACGAAATCAAGCATGACGGCACGCTCGATCCCCAGGAAATCTTCGCCGCAGTGGATGCCTTGCCGGCCGAGGAAAAAGCCATTACCGCGCCGGAACCGGTGCCGGTCGCCGAGACCAAGGCCGGCAAGCCCGCGAAGGCCGGTGAGCCTGCAAAACCGGCCAAGCCGGCCAAACCCCTGCCACCGCCCAAGCCGCTGGACGACTGAGTTCCAGGCCGCTGGAAAACACGGGCCGGCGTCATCCTGACGTCGGCCCGTGTTGGTTTCAGTGCAGGATCTGCGCGAGGAAATCCCGCGCCCGCGGGCTGCGCGGAGCATTGAAGAAGGTTTCCGGCGGGGCGTCCTCGATGATCTGACCACCGTCGAGGAACAGCACCCGCTGCGCCACCTGCCGGGCAAAGCCCATCTCGTGGGTCACGCAGAGCATGGTCATGCCGCTGTCGGCCAGCTTCACCAGCACGTCCAGCACTTCGGCAACCATCTCCGGGTCGAGCGCCGAGGTCGGCTCGTCGAACAGCATGATCTTCGGTTTCATGCACAGCGCCCGGGCAATCGCCACGCGCTGCTGCTGACCTCCGGAAAGCTGGCCGGGGTACTTCGCCGCCTGGCTGGAGATGCCCACCTTGTCCAGGTAGAACTGCGCCAGCTCCTCGGCCTGGGCGCGACTGAGGCCGCGCACGCTCATCGGCGCCAGGGTGCAGTTGTCGAGCACGCTCATGTGCGGGAACAGGTTGAAGTGCTGGAACACCATGCCGATTTCACTGCGCACTTTCGCCGCCTCGCGACTGTTGCCGGCGAGGTCGGTGTCGTTGACCAGGATCGTGCCGTGCTCGGCGACTTCCAGGCGGTTGATGCAGCGGATCAGGGTCGATTTTCCCGAGCCCGAGGGGCCACAAAGGACGATGCGTTCGCCCTCGTGCACCGTCAGGTCGATACCGCGCAGCACGTGGTAGGGACCGTAGTATTTCTCCAGGCCGCTGATATGCACCGCGACGTTGCGCGAGTCGGTGGTCGCTTGCGGGGTTGCGGCAAGGCTGAGTGAGGCGCTCATTATTGTTGTTCTCCGGCGGGTGGGCGGAACTCAGTTGAAACGCTCGGCGCTGTAGGGCGCGGGGTCGGTGAAAGGCTGTTCGCCGGTCATCATCTCGGCCAGCAGGCGACCGCTCACCGGACCCAGCGTCAGACCGTGGTGGGCATGGCCGAAGTTGAACCAGAGGCCGGGGTGGCGGCTGGCCGGACCGATCACCGGACGCATGTCCGGCAGGCACGGGCGGCGGCCTAGCCACGGGGTTTCTTCGATGCGTTCACCGAGGGGGAACAGCTCGCGGGCCACGGCTTCGCAGCGCTGCAACTGGATCTCGTTGGCGGCGTCGCTACTGGAGGCGAACTCGATGCCGGTGGTCAGGCGGATGCCTTGTTCCATCGGCGCCAGGACGTAGCCGGCCTGGGCATCGCAGATCGAATGGGTCAGTTGTGCGCCGCCGCGAGCTTTGTAGTGGGCGTGGTAGCCGCGCTTGATTTCCAGCGGAATCCGGTAGCCCAGCGGCTTGAACAGCTCGGCGGCCTGCGGGCCGAGGGCGATCACCACTTCAGGGGCAGTGATCGGGCCGCGGCGGCTGTCCACCTGCCACTCGCCGGCGATCTGGCGCAGGCTGCGCGCATCGCCGTGGATGAAGTGGCCGCCACGCTGCACGAACAGCGCCGCGTAGCCACGCACCAGGGCGCTCGGGTTGCTCACGGTCTTCGGGTCGCGCCAATGAATGCCGCCCACCGCGCCCTGGGTCAGGTCGGCTTCGCGTTCGTGCAGTTGCCTGCGGTCGAGAATCTCGAAGACCAGTCCATAGGACTTCAGCGCTTCGGCTTCGACCTTGGCCGCTTCGAAGGCGGCGTCGTTGCGGTAGACCTCGATCCAGCCGTTGGCCTTGACCAGCGACTGCACGCCGGCCGCCTCAATCAACGCGTCGTGTTCCTCGACGCAACGCTCCACCAGCGGCAGCATCGCCTGGGTCGCCACGGCCAGCGGCGCGGGCGCGGAGTTGCGCCAGTAGCTCAGCAGCCACGGCGCGGCCTTGGGCAGGTAGCGCCAACTGAAGCGCACGTCGGATTGCTGATTGAGGCCATAGCGCACCAGTTTCGGCAGCGCGCGCGGGAAGGAATAGGGGATCACGCTGGAGCGCTCGATCAGCCCGGCGTTGCCGTGGCTGGTGCCGCTACCCGGTTCGTCGCGGTCGATCAGGACGACCTTGCGGCCGCGCGCTTGCAGGTGCAGGGCGGTGCTGACGCCGACGATTCCGGCGCCCAGGACGATGGTTTGGCAGTGCATGACAAGGATCCTCTACGGCAAGGGTTCAGCGCAGGTGGCGGCCCAGGCGGGCTTCGATGTGTTTGAGGCTGCGTCGTACGATTTCGACGATCAGCAGGTAGAGCACGGCGGCCCAAAGGTAGATCTGGAAGTCGAAGCTGCGCGAGAAGGCCAGCTTGGTCACGCCCATCAGGTCGTAGATGGTCACCAGCGAGGCAATGGCGCTGGCCTTGATCATCAGGATCAGTTCGTTGCCCAGCGGACCGATCGCCACTACCAGTGACTGCGGCAGGATCACTTTGAAGAAGGTGGTCGAGCGTTTCAGGCTCAGCGCGCTGGCCGCTTCGTATTGCCCGGGCGCGACGGCCAGCAGGCTGCCGCGGAAGATTTCCGCCTGGTAGGCAGCGGTGTTCAGGGTGAAGGCCAGCAGGGTGCAGAACCAGGCGTCGCGGAAGAACCACCAGAGGCCGACGTCCTGCCAGAAGCCCTTGAACGAACCCAGGCCGTAATACAGCAGGAACAGTTGCGCCAGCAGCGGCGAGCCGCGGAAGAAGTACACGTAGCCGGCGCTCAGGCGTTGCAGCGTGAGGCTTTTCGACATCCGCGCCAGGGCCAGGAGCATGCCCAGCAGGGCGCCGAGGGTGAAGGAGATCGCCACCAGCTTGGCGGTCACCAGCAGGCCGTCGATAAAGCGCGGGCCATAGCGCTCCAGCAGGTCGGGATTGAGGAACATTGCCAGCAGTTCGTCGAAGCTCATGGACGGGCGCTCCGCAGGTGGCGGCTGAAGTGGTTCTCGATGAAGTGGAAGACTCGGCCCGACAGCGCCGAGAACAGCAGGTAGCAGAGGCAGGCGACGCCGTAGAACAGCATCGGCTCCTTGGTCACGCTGACGGCCAGATTGGTCTGGCGCATCAGGTCGACCAGGGAAATGGTCGAGACCAGCGAGGTGTCCTTGAGCAGCGACAGCCAGTTGTTCGACAGGCCGGGCAGGGCGATGCGCAGCAGTTGCGGGAACACCACCTTGCCGAACGCGGTGCGTTTGCCCAGGCCGAGGGCGGCGCAGGCTTCGTACTGGCCCTTGGGCACGGTCTTGAACGCGGCCAGCCAGATTTCGCTGGAGAAGGCGGCGAACACCAGGCTGAAGGCGACCATGGCGGCGAGGAAGGTGTTGATCATCACCTCGCCTTCATAGCCCATGGCGGCCAGTATTTTTTGCGCGGCGATCTGGCAGCCGTAGTAGATGATCAGCAGCGTGAGCAATTCCGGCAGACCGCGGAACACCGTGGAAAACACCGTGGCGAAAGCCCGTGGCAGGCGTTTTTTCGAACGCGCGGCGAGGGCGATGCCGAGGCCCAGCGGCAGGCCGATGGGCAGGCAGGCGAGGGCCAGCGCCAGGGTCACCAGCGCACCGGCGAGCAACGCCTGACCCCAGCCGCCGCTGGCGAAGGAGAGGAGTGACAAATGTTCGAGCATGGGCGAAGCCTCGGGAAGGGGCAGTCTTGAGGGCCGCTATCGCGAGCAAGCTCGCTCCTACAGGGAGGGGGAGAAAGGTGTAGGAGCGAGCTTGCTCGCGATAAGGCCGTAAGCAGCCCTAAACGGTCACTGGTAGATATCGAAGTCGAAGTACTTGCCCGCGATCTTCTGATACGTCCCGTCCGCCACGATGGCATCCAGCGCCTTGTTCAGCCGCTCGCGCAGGGCTTCGTCTTCCTTGCGCACGGCAATCGATGCGTCGGCGCGGGTGCCGTCGACATCGCCGAGGGTTTTGCAGCAGTCCTTGCCGGCCTTGCCCAGCCATTCCAGCAGCGGGAATTTATCGGCGATCACGCCGTCGAGGCGGCCGGCGGCGAGGTCGGCGTTGGCTTCGTCCAGGGTCGGGTACAGCTTCACATCGGCACCGGCCTTGCCGTACACGTCTTCGGCATAGATGGCCTGGGTCGAAGAGGCCTGGGCGCCGACGGTGTAGCCCTTGAATTTGGTCTGGGCGTCGGTGATTTCGCTGTCTTTCGGCACGGCTACCGCCAGCGGGGTGCGGTAGTAGTGGTTGGTGAAGGCGATCTTCTTGCGCCGTTCCTCGGTGTTGATCATCGACGCCACCACGGCGTCGTACTTGCGCGCGATCAGGGCCGGGATGATGCCTTCCCAGTCCTGGGCGACCACGGTGCACTCGACTTTCATCTGCTCGCACAGGGCCTTGGCGATATCGACGTCGAAGCCGTGCAGGTTGTTGTCCGAATCAACGTAGTTGAAGGGCGGGTAGGCACCTTCCGTGGCGATCTTCAGGGTTTCGGCCTGGGCCGACGTGATGCCGGCCAGCAGCAATGCGCAGGCCCCTGCGAAGCGAAGAACAGGTTTCATG
Organism: Pseudomonas sp. 5P_5.1_Bac1; assembly: GCF_025466015.1. Lineage (NCBI taxonomy): Bacteria > Pseudomonadati > Pseudomonadota > Gammaproteobacteria > Pseudomonadales > Pseudomonadaceae > Pseudomonas > Pseudomonas sp. 5P_5.1_Bac1. Next base: position 217,830 of record NZ_JANLNX010000108.1, read on the forward strand.
TGACACCTCGATCTGTAGTTGCACTCTCTTGCTATTGTTTTGCCGTTGACGTGTAGCCAACGAACTCGTTGTGTAGAGCGGCAGTTGCGTCCAAGCGTTTTTCAACATCAGGCCCGAGCTTCTTGCAGACCTCGTTGACCATCAGGTGAGCCCACGACAGCATCGTCGCGGTGGACTCCCAGAACAGGTTGAACTGAGTGGGAATGCGGAACACCTCGTCGGCATTCGCATCGGCCCAATCACAGAAGGTGTCGGTAACCAGTGTTACCGGGATGCCCGCCTCGCGTGCCTTGTGACACAGCAGCAGGGCATGGCGGGAATAACGCCGCGCCTCGAACACCACCAGCGCGCAGTGCGCTGGATCGCCCAGCAGGACTTCGCCGAAATGCCCGGCGCTGCCGTCCACCACCTGCACGCCGTCGCGCAAGTATTGCAGCAGGTGGGCCATGCAGTGGGCGATGCCGCGCTCGGTCTGAAAGCCCGCGACGAACACCCGCGGACGCTGCGCCAGGCGCGTGGCGACACGGTCCCACTCGGCGGTGCGGCTGTATTCGTAAACCCGCACCAGCGCGGCGACTTCCAGCTCCAGGCTGCGGCTGTGGTCTTCGCGGTCATCGCTGGAGTGTTGGCGGAATTCTTGCAGCCGATCGCCCACCAGCCAGGGGCCGTCACCGAGGTCGTCCTTCAAGTCCTGCTTGAGTGCCTTGAGGTGCTCGTAGCCCAGCGAACGGCAGAAGCGCCCGACACTGGATTCGCTGACGCCGATCTTCTCCGCAAGGCTGGCGGAGGTTTCGAACGGCAGGTCGGTGAGGTGGGCGAGCATATAGGTGGCGATCTTGCGCCCCGAGGCCGACGCATTGGGCAGGCTGCTTTCCAGGCGTTGCTTGATGGGTTGGCTCACGGGCGATGCTCAATGACGGCTGCGGTGGAAGAGAAAATGAATGTTTTCTGTCATCAAGTCAATATTTGACAGCTAACTGTCAAAAAGAGGAAAGTCCGAACACCGTCATCCCTGTTGCCCAGTCCAATTCCAATCATCGGAGCTACAGAATGTCCGCACCTGCCACACAGATTCCCTTCAACGAACTGGAAACCCTGCTGCAGCGCATTTTCGTGCGTCACGGCACCAGCGAGGCGGTGGCCCGCGCGCTGGCATTCAACTGCGCCAGCGCCCAGCGCGACGGCGCCCACAGTCATGGTGTGTTCCGTATTCCCGGGTATGTCTCGACCCTCGCCAGCGGCTGGGTCAATGGTCAGGCCGTGCCGAAGGTCGAGGATGTGGCCAGTGGTTACATCAGCGTCGATGCCGGCGGCGGCTTCGCCCAGCCGGCGCTGGCTGCGGCCCGCGAGTTGCTGGTGAGCAAGGCGCGCAGTGCCGGCATCGCCGTGCTGGCGATCCATAACTCGCACCACTTCGCCGCCTTGTGGCCGGATGTCGAGCCGTTCGCCGACGAAGGCCTGGTGGCGCTGAGCGTGGTCAACAGCATGACCTGCGTGGTGCCGCAGGGCGCCGAGCGGCCGTTGTTCGGGACCAACCCGATCGCCTTTGCCGCGCCGTGCGCGGGCGGGGCGCCGATCGTCTTCGACATGGCCACCAGCGCCATCGCCCACGGCGATGTGCAGATTGCCGCGCGCAAAGGCGAATTGCTGCCCGAAGGCATGGGCGTCGATCGTCTCGGCCAGCCGACCCGCGACCCCGCGGCGATCCTCGACGGCGGCGCGCTGCTACCGTTCGGCGGACACAAGGGCTCGGCGCTGTCGATGATGGTGGAGTTGCTGGCGGCGGCGCTGACCGGCGGCAATTTCTCCTTCGAATTCGACTGGTCGCAGCACCCCGGCGCCAAGACCCCCTGGACCGGGCAACTGCTGATCGTCATCGACCCGCGCCTGGCCCAGGGCGAACGCTTCGCCGAGCGCAGCCGCGAACTGGTGCGGCAGATGGAAGCGGTGGGCGTCACTCGCCTGCCGGGCGAGCGCCGCTTCCACGAGCGGGAGAAATCAGCGCGTGAAGGCGTGAGCCTGACGCAGGAAGAACTGGAGCAGTTGCAGGCGTTGAGCTGATAGCCGCTCGCGGCGTGCGCTCAGATATTGCCCACGCCGCCGTCCACCAGCAGTTCCGTCCCGACCACGAACGACGACTCATCCGACGCCAGGAACACCGCCGCCTGGGCCAGCTCCCATGGCTTGCCCAGTCGCCCGAGCGGCACCAGTTGGCGGATGCTATCGCGCAGGGCCTGTTCTTCTTCCGGCGGCAGGCCGAGTTTGCCGAGGGCGGCGGTATCCGTGGGGCCGGGGCTCAGGCCGTTGACCCGGATGCCGCGGCCGATCAATTCACCCGACAGGGTTCGTGCCAGCGACAACAGCCCGGCCTTGCTGGCGGCGTAGGCGCTGCTTTGCGCCAGGCCGATACGGGCGCTGACCGAGCCGCAGAGGATCACCGAAGACGGATCATGCAGCAGCGGCAGCAGGGCCTGGATCAGGAAGAACGGGCCTTTGAGGTTGGTGTCCTGCTGGCGGTCCCAGGTGGCTTCGTCCCAATCTTGCAGCGGGCGGTGAGTAACGTCGCCGGCGTTGATGAACAGCACGTCCAGACGCGGCCAGTGTTGTGCGAGGGTATCGGCGACGCGGCGTTGCCCGGCGATATCGCCGGCGTCGCTTTCGATCAGCAACACCTCGTCGCCGAGGGCGTCGCCGGCCAGGCGCAGGGCCTCGGCACTGCGTCCGGTGATCGCCACCCTGGCGCCCTGGGCGAGAAACTGCCGCGCGGTTTCCAGGCCGATGCCGCCCGTGCCGCCGGTGATCAGGGTGTATTTGTCTTTGAGTCTGCTCATTGAAATGGCCTTTGCCGAGGGGAGTCTGAGGGCCGCTACAGCGGCCCGGATCGCTTAAACCGAATCAACGCTGGCAAGCGGCCGTGCCCGGTTCACCAGCACGACCAACCCCAGCAACACCAGGCCGCTGGCTGCGGCCAGCAGCACCATGGTGTCCTGGTAGCCGGAAACGAAAGCGCTGCCGCTGTGCTGGAACAACGCCGCCGTAATCGCCAGGCCCAAGGCGCCGGCGAGGTTGTGGAACGTCCACGACATCCCCATCGCCACCCCGGCATCCTGCGCCGGCACCGAGGCCATCGCCGCCACGGTGGACGGTCCGAGAATGCACGCCCAGCCCGCGCCCATCAGGGCGAAGGCGGCGATCACCAGCGGCCAGGCACTGTCGCTGGCGAAGCGCGTTTGCAGCAGCGCCGAGGCTGCCAGCAACACAAACCCGGCCAGCAACACCGGCCGCGTGCCATGGCGATCCGCCCAGCGTCCGGCCCAGGGCGACAGCAGCGCCAGTACCGCGGTGGTGGGCAGCAGCAACAGGCCGACGCTGGCGGCATCGAGGCCGCGCACATCCGCCAGGTACAACGGCATCAGCAAAAACGCCGGGCAGTAGAAAAAGGCCAGCCCGCCTGTTGCCAGGCAGGCACCGGTGAAGGCCGGTCTGGCCAGGAAATCGAAACGCAGCAGCGGCGCCGGCACACGGCGCTCGGTCCACACCAGCAGCCCCGAGAGCACCAGCGCCAGGCCGAACAGCCCCAGCACCGACGGCGATGACCAGCCCCAATTGCCGCCATGCACCAGCAGCAAGACCCACAGCGGCAGGCTCAGGCTGAGCAGCGCCAGGCCGGGCAGGTCGAGGCGCTGGCCGTCGCCTTCGGCGGCGGATTCACGCACATGGCGCCAGCACAGCAACAGGCCGATAGCGATCAGCGGCACATTGAGCAGGAACACCCAGCGCCAGCCGAGGCTTGCCACCAGCAACCCGCCGGCCACCGGCCCGATCGCCAGACCGAGACCGTTGGCGCTGAACAACAGGCCGATGGCACGGCCGCGGCGCGCCTCGTCGAAGGCATTACTGACAATCGCGCTCGACGCGGTGTACAGCACCGCGCAAGACAGCCCTTGCACCACCCGCCAGAACACCAGCGCCGCGAGGCTGTGACTGAGCCCGGCGGCCAGCGAGGCCAGACCGAACAACAGCATTGCGACGAGCATCAACCGACGCCGGCCGAACAGATCGGCCAGCCGCCCGGCGCTGACCATGAACGTGGACAGGGCCATGACGAAGGCGGTGATCAACCATTGGGATTGTTGCAGGCCGATGCCCAGTTCCTGGCTCAGGGCGGGCAGGGCGGTGTTGACGATGGTGAAGTCGATACAGCCGAGGAAACTGGCAATGGCCACCCCGGTGAGGGCCAGCCACGGATTGGGCGAGGGTACGGCGGAGGACATCAGACAATCCTTTGCGACGAAGGGCAGGTGGGGACGATAGGCGGCGGGGGTTGGGGTTGTGAAAGACTTTTCGGGCCTAAGCTTAGGTAGCTACGCATCTCGGGACTGTCTTGAGACCATGAAGTGCCAGTCAGGGAATTGGGTAATGGCGACCAGGTGCTAGCCGACAGGTTTTCAGCGTTCTCAAGATCGAGCGCCGCCCGCGCGGCGCATCGCGGATGAATCCGCTCCTACATTTTTTGCAACGTGCCATGGCCTGTCAGAGAGGTGTTGTCCGCCTTTGCCTTTTGGCGATGAATCGCTGGGAGGCTGTCGTACAAACAAGGCAGTCAACCATGGCCTGGCAGACATAGGCACGTTACAACCAATGTAGGAGCGAGCTTGTCGGGGCGCCGAACCGTCGCGATGCGCCGCGCGGGCGGCGCTCGATCTTGAGAGCGCTGAAAAACTTCAGGCATGCGCCTGGTAGCCATTACTCGGTCTTTTGACGGAGAGCCCGAACCTCACAACCCCGCCACCTGCAACTCCCGCCCCCGCAACGGCAATAACTGCCCCGGCATATCCTCCAGCAACCGCCGCGTGTAGTCGCTCGCCGGCCTTTCGAACACCTGCTCGGTCGGCCCGTGATCCACCAGCCGACCCTGGCTCATCACCAGCACCTGATCGCTGATGCCGCGCACGGTGGCGAGGTCGTGGGAGATGAACAGGTAGGTCAAGCCCAGGTCCCTTTGCAGGTGTTGCAGCAGGTCCAGCACTTGCGCCTGGACCGGCGCATCCAGCGCCGACAGCGGTTCATCCAGCACCAGCAATTCCGGCTCCGCGGCCAGCGCGCGGGCGATGGCGACGCGCTGGCGCTGGCCACCGGAAAGCTGGCCAGGACGACGGTGCAGCAGGTTACCCGGCAGGCCGACCCGCTCCAGCAGTTCCAGCACGCGCTCGCGGTCATCGCGGCGCTGGCCGATGGCGAAGGCGCGCAACGGTTCGCTGATGATGTCCAGCAGGTCGTGCCGTGGGTCGAGGGCGGCCCACGGGTTCTGATAGACCAGTTGCACCCGTCGCCGATAGCCGTGCAGTTGCCTGCGCCCGGCGCCGAGGATTTCCTCGCCGTCGAAGCACACGCTGCCGGCGCTGGCCTGTTCCAGGGCGAGGATGATCCGCGCCGTGGTCGATTTGCCCGAGCCGGACTCGCCCACCAGGCTGGTGGTGGTGCCCCGTTGCAGGCTGAAGCTGACGTCCTCCACCGCCGCCGGTCCATGGCGGTTGAAGCGCCGTTGCAGGCTGCTGACCTGCAACAGCGGCTCGCCCGCTGCCACGGCGGGCGCCGAGCGTCGTTGTTGCAGTCGCGCCAGGGGCGAGGCCTGGAGCAACTGGCGGGTGTAGGGGTGTTCCGGCGCATGCCACAACTGGCTCGGCGTGCCGCTTTCCAGCAGGCGGCCATGGCGCATCACCAGGATGCGGTCGGCACGGTCGAGCGCCACCGCCAGGTCATGGGTGATCAGCAGCAGGCTGCTGCCGCGCTCGCGCACCAGGTGTTGCAGGCGGTCGAGAATCTGTCGTTGCACGCTGACGTCGAGGGCGCTGGTGGGTTCGTCGGCGATCAGCAGTGGCGGGTCGTTGGCCAGGGCGATGGCGATCAGCACGCGCTGGCACATGCCGCCGGACAGTTGATGGGGGTAGCGCTTGAGCAGTTGCTCCGGGTCTTTCAGGCCGACCTGATGCAGCAACGCCACGCCGCGCAGGCGCGCTTCGGCCTTGGCCACACCGTGTACGGTCATGGCTTCGACAAGCTGGGTGCCGATGGTTTTCACCGGGTCCAGCGAGGTGCCCGGGTCTTGCGGGACGAAGCCGACCAGACGGCCGCGCCGCTTGCGCCAGTCGTGTTCGTCGAGCTGGTCGAGGGCCTGGCCTTGCAGCCATAACTGGCCGGTCTGTTGCACACCGGGCGGCAGCAAGCCGGCCAGCGCGGCGGCAGTGGTGGATTTGCCCGAGCCAGACTCGCCCACCAGGCAGACGATTTCGCCGGCGGCGATTTCCAGGTCCAGTCCTGCCACGGCGGCCTGCTGGCTGCCGGGGTATTCCACGCCGAACTGGTGAATACGAACCAGTGGTGCGCTCATGAAGCTTCTCCCTGAAGACGTTGCAGGCCGCGGGCCAGTTGCTGGGTGGCGAGCACCACGGTGGCCACCACCAGCCCTGGCAGGGTGGTGTACCACCAGGCCACCACCATGTAGTTGCGCCCTTCGGCGATCAGCAGGCCCCATTCCGGTTGCGGCGGCGGTGCGCCGAAACCGAGGAAGCTCAGCGCCGACACCGCCAGTACGGCGCTGGCGAATTCCAGCGCGGCCAAGGCCAGCAGCGGTCCGGCGGCGTGGGGCAGGACATGCCGCCAGAGGTTGGTCCAGGAACCGACACCGGCCACCCGCGCCGCTTCGACAAAGGTCCGGCTGCGCCAGCGCAGCACTTCGCCACGGGCCAGGCGGGCGAAGATCGCCACCGACGACAGGCCCACCGCCAGGGCGATTTCCAGGGTGCCGAAGCCCAGCGCGGTGACGATGGCCATCGCCAGCAGCAGCGCCGGGATTGCCATCAGCACTTCGACAATGACCGCCAGCACGCGGTCGGCGACGCCGCCGAACCAGCCGGCGATACCGCCCAGCAGGCTGCCGGCGACCAGCGCGATCAGCACGGCAATGCTGGTGGCCTGCAACGACAGCGCCGCACCGTGCACGCAGCGGGCGTAGAGGTCGCGGCCGAGGTGATCGGTGCCGAACCAGTGGCGGGCGGAGGGTGCTTGCAGGGTCTGGGTCGGGTCGGCCAGCAGCGGGTCGGCGCTGGTAAACAGGCCGGGCCAGAAGGCCCAGCCAAGGACCACCGCGAACAGCGCCAGACTCAGCGCCACGGACAGGCCGGGCCAGCGCAGCGGACGGCGGGCGGCATAGGCGGGTTGCAGGATCATGGACGGCTCCCTTGGCGGATGCGGGGATCGAGCAGCGGGTACAGCAGATCGGTGGCCAGGTTGGTCAGCACATACAGGGTCGCGGCCAGCAGCACCACGCCCTGGACCACGGCGATGTCCTGGCTGGCGACGGCGGCCTGGGCCAGGCGCCCGACGCCGTCGCGGGAGAACACGGTTTCGGTGACCACCGCGCCGGCCAGCAGGTTGCCGAGCAAGGTGCCGGCCAGGCTCAGCAGGGGAATCGACGCGTTGTGCAGGATGTGCCCGCAAAGCAGGCGCCAGGGACCGACGCCTTTGCTGCGCAGCGCCTGAACGAACGGTTGCTGGCTGACGCTGGCGATCGAGCGGCCGAGCACCTGGGCGATCATCGCCGCGCAGGGCAGGGCCAGGGTCACTGCCGGCAGCACCAGGCTGGCGAGGCCGTGGTCGCCCATCGCCGGCAGCCAGTGCAGCTTGAAGGAGAACAGTTGCAGCAGCACCAGCCCGACCCAGAAGGTCGGCAGCGAGACGACCACCGCCGGCGCATTGCGCAGCGCGCTCTGCAACGGCCGCCGCCGTACCTGATGCGCCGCCAGCGCCAGGCCGATGCCCAGCGGCACCGCCAGCAGCAGTGCGGCGAACGCCAGCGACAGGGTCGCCGGCAGCGCTGCGGCGAGTGTCAGCGTCACCGGCTTGCCGGTTTGCAGCGAGGTGCCGAGGTCCAGGTGCAGCAACCGCCACAGCGCGCCGCCGTATTGCTGCCAGAGACTGCCGTCGAGGTGATAACGGGCGCGCAGTTCGGCGACCTTGGCCGGGTCCACCGCGCCCGGCTCGCCGCTCTGGGCCAGGAGGATCGCCACCGGGTCACCCGGCAGCGCATAGAGAATGGCGAACGACAGGGTGAACGCCGCCCATAGCACCAGCGCGGCCTGGGCCACGCGCCAGCGCAGTGCGCGGTGGTTGGTCAGGATGCTCATCGGTCAGTGGCTCCCCGGTTGTGCCAGCCAGGTGTCGTAGAACTGCAGGCGGGTCGAGGCCTCGTAATGCAGGCCGCGCACGACGTCGCGGAACGCTGTCACCGTGGCCGCTTCCACCAGCGGAATCACGTGGCCCTGGTCGAGCAGTTCGGCGCTGGCCTGCTGGATCAGCGCGCCGCGTTTCTGCGGATCGAGGCTGGCCGCCGAGTCCTGCAGCGTCTGGTCCAACGAAGCCGGGCCGCGGACGTTGACGTTGCGCCCGCTGGAGAGGAACACGGTGCGCAGCACGTCCGGGTCGGCGCGGGTCAGGTTGAAGAACCACAGCTCGTAGTTGAGCGAGGTCTGCAACAGGCTGACCTGGCCGATGGTGGACTTGTTCAGGCGCAGCTCGACGCCGACCTGGCGCAGTTGCTGCTGCACCAGTTCCAGCACGGGGGTAGTCGCCTGCCAGTAGTCGAGGGCGAAGCTCAGGCGCTTGCCGTCACGCTGGCGCCAGCCATCGGCGCCCTTGTTCCAGCCGGCGGCATCGAGCAGTTTGCCGGCGCCTTGCGGGTCGTAGGCGAGCTGGGCGCTGAGGTCCTGGTAATACGGCGTGCTGCTGGCCAGCACCGAACTGGCCGGTTTCTGGTAGCGGGAAATCACGCCCTTGAACTGGCTGCGGTCGATGGCTTTGTTCAGTGCCCGGCGCACGTTCACGTCATCCAGCGGCGGGCGGGATTCGTTGGGCGTCAGGCTGAAGACGATGCCGGGATTGGGCCGGGCGATGGAGGGAATGCCCTGGCTGTCCAGCACCGCTTCGTCCTGCACCGGCACGCTGGTGTTCACGTCGATCTGCGCGGAAACCAGGCTGCCGAGGCGCACGCCGGATTCCGGCAGGATGTGGAACTCGATGGCGTCCAGCCAGGCACGCCCCTTGTGTTGCGCCAGGGACGACGGCCAGGCGTAGTCGGCGCGGGCCTCGATACGCACCAGCTTGTTGTGCTCGAAGCTTTTCACCGTGAACGGCCCGGAACCGACCAGCGCGCCCTGGCAACGTTCCTCGGCGCTGCGCTTGAGGGTGGCGGGCGACAGCAGCCCCAGGCTCATGGTCGAGCTGGCCTGAAGGAACTGCGCGTTGGCCTGCTTGAAGCTGATCCGCACGCTCAGCGGCCCGGTCACCTCGACCGATTCCAGCCCGGCCAGGTAGGTCCCGGCCAGTTGCGCCTGGGCGCCGAGGGCGATGATGGCCTCGACGTTGGCCTTGACCGCCGCCGCGTCGAGCACGCTGCCATCGGCGAAGGTCGCGCCCTCGCGCAGGTGGAAGGTGAACTGCCGCGAGTCGTCGCTGACCTCCCAGCGCTCCGCCAGCCAGGGCACGATCTCGGCGGTTTGCGGGTCCTGGTCGGTCAGCGAGTCCACCAGTTGCCGGCCGACATTGAGCGCGGTGTTGTTGCCTGCCTGTTGCGGGTCGATGCAGTTCGGATCGCCGTCGAAGGCCACCCGCAACACGCCGCCCGCCTGGGGCTGCGTGGGGGCGTCGGAGTTGGCCTGCTGCCCGGATGGGTTATCGCAGCCGGCGAGGGCCAGGGCGATTGCCAGGCTTAGTGAAGCCAAGGGTCGAGACATGGGCGCTCCTTAAAAGAACCGGTTGGTGCGATACGGCAAACCGAGGTTTTCCCGCAGCGTGGTGCCGGCGTATTCGCGCTGGAACAGGCCGCGGCGTTGCAGCTCCGGGACCACGCCGTCGACGAAGTCGTCGATCGCCGAGTGCAGGCCGCTGAACATGATGTTGAAGCCATCGGCGGCGCCGGCTTCGTACCAGGCCTGAAGGTCGTCGGCGATGCTTTGCGGGGTGCCGATCAGGATGCGATGCCCGCCGGAGGTGAGCTGGTTGAACAGTTGGCGCACGGTCGGCCGTTCGCGGCGGATCAGGTCGAACACCAGTTTCTGCCGGCTCTGGTGGGTGTTGGTGGTGAAGGATTCCGGCGGCAGCGGCACCACTTCGTCGAACGGCAGCTCGGAGAGGTCGTAGCCGAGGCTGACGAATTTCGAGATGGAACTGAGAAACGCCTTGGGCTCCAGCAGCTCTTGCTGGCGGTCGTATTTGGCCTGGGCTTCGGCGAGGGTCTTGCCCACCACCGGCGAGACGCCGGGGAGGATTTTCAGCTCGTTGGCGCCGCGCCCGAAGCCGGCGGCGGCGAGCTTGGTTTCCTGGTAGAAGGCCTGGCCCTGCTCGATGGTGTGCTGGGCGGTGAAGATCAGTTCGCCAACACGCGCGGCGAGGCGCTTGCCGGAGGTCGAGGCGCCGGCCTGGGCCACCACCGGATGACCTTGCGGCGAGCGCGAGACGTTGAGCGGGCCGCGCACCTGGAAGTGCTCGCCCTGATAGTCGAGAACATGCAGCTTGTCGATGTCCAGCCAGGTGCCGCTGGCTTTGTCCTGGACGAAGGCGTCGTCGGCCCAGCTATCCCACAGCCCGCTGACCACGTCGTAGAACTCTTCGGCGCGGGCGTAGCGGTCTTCGTGATCGACGTGGTCCTGGCGGTTGAAGTTCTCGCCGCCGCCCAGCGAGGTGACCAGGTTCCAGCCGGCGCGACCGCCGCTGAGGTGGTCCAGCGCGGCGTATTTGCGCGCCACGTTGTAGGGCTCGTTGTAGGTGGTGCTGGCGGTGGCGATCAGGCCGATATGGCGGGTGCTGGCGGCCAGCGCCGGGGCCAGGATCAGCGGGTCCCAGCGCACGCTGTTGGGGCCGCGCTGCAAGGCCAGGTCGAGTTTGACGTCAAGGGTGTCGTTGAAGAACAGCGAGTGGAAGCGCCCGGCTTCCAGCTTGCGGGCGATGTACTGGTAATGTTCCAGGCTCTTGAACGTGTCCAGCGGCGCTTCCGGCAGGCGCCAGGCGCTGCCGCTGAGGGTGCCGGGGATAAAGGCGCCGAGGACGAAGGGTGCGTGACTCATGGGGTGTTCCTCCGGGCGCCCGCGCCACTGCGCGAGCGCCGCTTGCGTGGGCTCAGAAGTTGTAGGCGATGCGCGTGTACCAGAAGCCGCCGTAGGGATCGAACGGCGAGATCGAGCCGAATTTCGCGAAACCATTGACGTCGCCGGCCGGGAAGCCGTTGTTGTCGGCGCGCACGTCGAACAGGTTGTTGGCGCCCACGGCGATATCGAAGTTGTCGGTCAGGGCGTAGGCCACTTCCAGGTCGGTCAGCCACTTGGCGCCGTAGGTCACGTCGTAGGTCGGGTTGGCGTCGAGGGCGACGACCTTGTCGTAGCGGGTCAGGCCCGCGTTGACGGTGAAGCGGTCGATCTGCCAGTTGGCGCTGAGGATGACCTTGGTCTTGGGGTTGGCCACGGTGAGGTAGCCCTGGGCGACGCGGTCGAACAGTTCCAGATTGTTGCCCGCGGCCCTGAGCGACGCCGGGGTTTCCTTGATGTCGTCGATCTCGGTCTTGTTGTAGTTGAGCCCGACCCCGTACTTGACCTTGCCGAACTGGCCGTAATCGACGCGGTAGTCGGCCACCAGATCGATGCCGCGGGTGGTGGTGTCGGCGGCGTTGGTGAAGTACTTGATGCGGTAGCCAGGCTTGAAGCCGTTGGCGATCAGTTGCTGGTCGACGCCGTTGCCGTAGAGGAAGCCGGTGAGGGCGATGCGGTCGCGGATCTCGATCTGGTAGGCGTCGAGGGTCACGCTGGTCTGGGGCAGCGGTTGCCAGGTCAGGCCGAGGCTGAAGTTGCGCGATTTCTCCGGGCTCAGGTCTTCGGCGCCGAGGGCCTTGGCCAGCGGTGAGTCGACCCGCACGGTCTTGGCTTCGACGAACTGCGCGATGCCGTTGACGGTGGTGTACTGGTTGGCGGTCTGGGCGTACACCGACTGCGACAGCGACGGTGCGCGGAAGCCGTTGCTGATGGTGCCGCGCAGGGCGAAGGTCGGGGTGAAGTCATAGCGCGCGGAGAACTTGCCGCTGCGGGTGTTGCCGCTGCTGTCGTCGTATTTTTCGAAGCGCGCGGCGACCCCCAGCCAGAGTTTTTCCGTGGGGTTCACGCCGAAGTCGACATAGCTGGCGTAGCTGTTGCGGCTGAGCTGGCCGGCATCTTCGGGGGTGAGGGTGATCGCGCCCTGGGCGCCCACCGAGCCGGGCTGCCCGGCCAGCGGACCGCTGGGGTAGATGTAGCCGCCGTTGATGTACGAGAGCGGGTCGTCGGACTCGGTCTTGTAGCGCTCGTGCCGGTGTTCCAGGCCCCAGGACACTTGCAGTGGCTTGCTCAGGCCGACGTCGAAGGCGCGGGTCAGGTCGAGGTTGTTGGTCCACTGGTCGAAGTAGTTGGTGTAGGTGTCGAAGCGGGTCGGGCTCGACGGGCCGAGGGAGGCGTTGAGGGTTTCGTCGGCGCCGGCCTGGCCCTTGTCGCGGCCGAAGGTGGAGCTCAGGTCCCAGTGCCAGTCGGCGATCTCGCCCTTGCCGCCGGCGGCGGCCTGGTAGTCGGTTTCTTCCAGGGTGTAGAAGGGCGCGGTGCCGTCCGGGTAGATCTCGGGAATGATGTTGGTGGAGTTGGGCCGGCGGTAGTTCTGGCCGCCGCGGGCATCACGCTTGCTGAAGGTCGAGAACGAGTACAGGGTCAGGTCGTCGCTGACCGGCAGTTCGGCGTTGTACGACAGGTTGATGGCTTTGATCTTCGGCAGGCCGTTCTTCTGCACTTCGCGGTCGGCGGTGGCGTTGCGCGGGTCGCCGGCGAAGTACAGGTTGCCGGTGGCTTCGCGGGAGCGGGTCGCGGTCTGCACTGACTTGGCGTCCAGCGCGTAGTTGAAGAAGCCGCCGTCGCTGCCCAGGGCCAGGCCCTGGTTGAGGGACTGGCGCAGGTTGCCGCCGTCGCCGTTCTCGTAGTACTCGCCATATTGGGTGGTGACCGAGCCGCCGTTGTCCTTCTGCTTGAGGATGATGTTGATCACCCCGGCGATGGCGTCGGAGCCGTACTGCGCCGAGGCGCCGTCGCGCAGCACCTCGACGTGATCGATGGCGCTGATCGGGATCAGGTCCAGGTCCACCGGGTTGGTGCCGTAGGCGGCGGTGGAGTCGAGGTTGATCACCGCGCTGTTGTGGCGGCGCTTGCCGTTGACCAGCACCAACACGTTGGAACCGTTCAGGCCGCGCAAGCTATAAGGCCGGGCGATGCTGTCGTTGGAGGTGCCGGAGGGCCGCTGCGAGAACGACGGCAGGGTTTTCTGCAGGGCGCCGCGCAGGCTGGACTCGCCGGTTTTTTCCAGTTGCGTGCTGTCGATCACGTCGATCGGTGCCGGGCTGCTGGTGACGGTGCGCACTTCGCTGCCCCGCGAGCCGGTGACGATCACCGTGTCGAGGGCGGTGTCTTTGTCGGCGGCGACCGCCAGCGGGGTGAGCAGGTAGCCGGCGAGCAACGCCGGCGCCATGGACAAATGGGTGAACACAGACTTCATGATTGTTCCTTGGGTTCGATTGGCAGATCAGGCCCTGGATGTGCGATCGAACGGGCTCTCATAGGGTTTTTCACGCATCACGGGCGCGGCCGGGCTCGCGCAAGGTCCGTTGCTTGCGTGGCTGGCGTGCCTGTTGGTCGTCCGGCGCGCGCCGGTGCGTTGTGCTCCGGCAGGTCCCTAGCCGCTGAGCAGGAGGTTGAAGCGCTCGTCCCAGAAACCGCGGACGTCCAGCGACTGACGAATCAGCCCGCTGTCGTGGAACAGGTCGGCGATGCGCTGCTGGGCGAGGATGTCGGCCTCGCTCACCGGCAGCAGCCGGCTGGGGCGCTGGCGCTGGTTGAACTGTTGCAGGTACAGCTCGCGGGAAATCCCGGTGAGTTTTTCGTTGCGTTCGGCCCAGGCCTGGGGGTTGTGCTCGACCCAGTCCCAGGTGGCTTGTTCCCGGCGCAGGAAGTCGCTGATGGCGGCCTGCTTGCCCGGTTGTTGCAAGACCCGCTCGGTGGTGGCGATCAGGTAGTTGCCGCAGTGGTATTGGCTGGCCTGGGCGAGAATCACACCGTCCATGCCGGTCTGCGCCTGCAGCGCGCCGATACCGCCGGCGACGATGGCGTCGACATGGCCGTTCTGGAACGCCACCAGCGCATCCCGCGCCGGCATGGGCCGGGCCTGGATATCGGCGAGGGTCAGGTGGTTATCGCGCAGCAGGTTGAGGATCAGGTAATGGGTGTCGGTGGCGCGGACGAAACTCACGCGCTTGCCCTTCAGGTCGGCAATCGAGGCGATGCCGCTGTCGCGCTTGACGATCAGGCTGCTGCGGTTCTGCTCGCCCTGGTAACTGGCGATCAACACCAGCGGATTGCCGGCGGCGCTGGCAAATAGCGGCAGCACCGGGCTCATGAAGGCGTAGTCCAGGCTGCCGCTGGCAAAGGCTTCCAGCACCATGCTGCCGCCGGGCACGTCGATCCATTCCAGCGGGTAGGGCGTCGCGGCCTGGCCGGCGTCGGCGAGAAAACTCGCGGCCTGGCCTTTGTAGCGCCAGACCCGCAGCGCTTCGCTGGCATTGGCCAGAACAGGCGCGAGCCCGGCGGCCAGGCCGGCGACAGCACTGTGCTGGAGGAACGCGCGGCGGCTGATGCTGATTGCCATGACGGGCTCCTCAGTCCAGCAGATCAGGTTGTTGCTGGACGATGCGGTCCCACAGCGGCAGGAAATTCAGCCAGCCGAACAGCTCGCGCTGCGCCGGGTTGAAGCTGTCCTCGCTCACTTCGGGAATGCGCGGTTGACCGGCCGAATACGCCAGCAGATGGGCGCGAGCGGTGTCGTCGGCGAGGATGAAACGCCATGCGGCGCTTTCCACGGTCTGGCCGGCGGCCCACAGCCCGTGGTTCTGCCAGACCAGCAGATTGTTGTCGGCGAAGGTCTCGACGAAGGCCTGGGCAACCAGGTCGCGGTCTTGCAGCAAGCCGCCTTCGGCATTGCGCAGAGCGTGGCGGTCGAACAGCACCTGCTCGCCGATAAAGGCCGAGGACTCGGCGGTGATCGGCTGGAACAGCTGCCCCAGCGACGACCAGACCCGGCCATGGAAACCGTGCAAATGGGCGATGCCCACCACCTCCGGCCGCGCCCGTTGCAGCTCGTAGTGCAGTTCCAGGGCGCTGGTGTTGAGCAGGCCGTCGCCTTCCACCACCTGGCCTGCGCCGTTGACCCGCAGCAGGTCGCTCGTGCGGATCTGCGAGAAGGGCACACCCAGCGGATTGATCCAGTAATGGTCGGTTTCGATCGGGTCGCGGGCGGTGAAATGCCCGGCCAGGCCCACTTCGAAACCCAGCTCGGCGAACAGCCGGTACGACGCGGCCAGACGCTGCTTGCGGTGCAGGCGTTCGGCGAGCGGGTCGGCATGGACGGGCGGGGCGCTGAGTTGCAGGCGGTGGTTGTGGTTGGGCAGGGTGGTGATGCTGTGGCTCATCGGGCGTACTCGCAGGTGATGGAATCGGGAGCCTCCACCGTGCGAGGGGTCGGGTCTGAGAGGGACTGTAACAAGGGGGCGGGGCGGGGAATAAATACTGTTTTGATCTATTTTTATTATTATTTTTCAGAATAAAAAATTGGATGGATATTTAAGAATTGCATTTTCTTAGGGGCGTTTTTTGGGGTGCTTCGGGCCTCATCGCTGCATGGGTATCTACACATCTTTCGGTCATGTGGAGGCTGGAGGGCGTTTGTCAAAAGACCGAGTGATGGCCACCAGGCGCATGCCGGAAATTTTCTAGCGCTCTCAAGACCGAGCGCCGCCCGCGCGGCGCATCGCGAGCAAGCTCGCTCCTACATTGGTTGCAACGTACCTATGCCTGTCAGGCCATAGTTGAACGCCTTGTTTGTACGAAGCGGTATCAGGTTAACTTCAACAGCCTCCCCGCGATTCATCGCCAGGCGCCAAGGGCGGGCAACACCTCTCTGTCAGACCATGGCACGTTGCAACCAATGTAGGAGCGAGCTTGTCGGGGCGCCGAACCGTCGCGATGCGCCGCGCGGGCGGCGCTCGGTCTTCCAGCCACCACATGACCGAAAGATGTGTAGATACCCATGCTCATCGCTGGCAAGCCAGCTCACACACTGTGTGGCTTGTCGGGGCGCCGAACCGCAGCGATGAGGCCCAAAAGCACCCAGCAAGGCCTGAAATCAAGCCACCTCGGCCGCCTTCACACTGTGCCGATTCACCGGCACTTCCAACTCAAGATGATCGCGCAACGTCCGGCCTTGGTACTCGTCCCGGAACAACCCGCGCTCGCGCAGGAGCGGCACCACTTCATCGGTAAACCGGGCAAACGCCGCCGGCGCGCCGACGTGGATGTTGAAGCCGTCCACCGCGCCATCCTTGAACCAGCGCTCGATTTCGTTCGCCACGGTCTGCGCCGAGCCGGCGAAACCGGTGAACGGCCGGGCAAAGCGCAGCGCCGTCTGGCGCAGGGTCAACCCCTGTTCGAGAGCCACGCGCTTGATCTTCTCGGCATGCCCGCGATAGCCGTTGCTGCCCAGTTCGCCGAGGTCAGGGAAGGGCGCATCAAGGTCGTACTGGCTGAAATCGTGGTAGTTGAACGGCCGGCCCAGTTGCACCAGCGCTTTCTTCAGGTCCAGTTCGCCGGTGCGCTGTAGCAACAGCGCCTGGGCCTCTTCGTCGGTGTCGGCAATGATCGGCGAGATGCCGGGGAAGACCAGCACCTGGTTCGGGTCGCGTCCGGCTTCGGCGGCGCGGCGCTTGATGTCGGCGTAGTACTCGCGGGCATCTTCGAAGTTGTCGACGCCGGCGAAAATCCCTTCGGCGATCCGTGCCGCCAGCCCGCGCCCGGACTCGGACACCCCGGCCTGGAAGATCACTGGCTGGCCCTGCTCCGAGCGGGAGATGTTCAACGGCCCGGTGACCGAGAAGAACTCGCCGCGGTGGTCGAGGCGGTGTTGCTTGGCCGGGTCGAGGAAGCGTTTGTTGGCGCGGTCGCGGGGGAAGGCGTCGTCCTCGTAGGAGTCCCACAGGCCCTGGACCACCGCCACATGTTCGTGGGCGCGGCGGTAGCGCTCGCCGTGGTCGATATGCTGCTCGCGACCGAAGTTGCCGGCGGCGCCTTCAAGTCCGGTGGTGACCACGTTCCAGCCGGCGCGGCCATGGCTGATCTGGTCCAGCGAGGCGAACTGGCGGGCGACGTTGAAAGGCTCGGTGTAGGAGGTGGTCAGGGTCGCCACCAGGCCGATCTTGTCGGTGGCGCCGGCCAGCGCCGAGAGCAGGGTCAGCGGCTCCAGGCGGTTGAGGAAGTGCGGCGCCGAGTCCGGCGTGATGTACGGGCTGTCGACGATGAACACGAAGTCGAACTTTGCCGCTTCGGCGGCGCGGGCCTGCTGTTTGTACCAGTCGATGTCGATGCTGGCGGTGCCGGGGATCTGTGGGTCCAGCCATTCCTGCGGGTCGGTGCCGACGCCGGTAAGGATGGCGCCGAGGTGCAACTGCCGTGTGCTCATGGTTCAGGTCCTGTCGGGTTGAAGAAAGAAGGGCTCAGGCCCAGGCGTGCCGTATCAGCAGGCTGTCGGCATCCAGCGCGGCGTCGACCGCGTCGATGATCGGTTGTGCTTCGCTGCGCACCAGCCAGTCCGGGCTGACCTGGGCGAAGTGCACGCGGCGGTCGCGGCCGATCACCACCACGGTGGGTTGCGGCAACTCCCAGGTGCCGGTGCCGGTGAGGGCGCCAATGCCCGGGCCTTTCGCCAGCGACGCCTGGCGCGAGGGCTCGTCGAAGCTGTAGAGAATGCCGAAGCGCTGGCCGAGGGCGTTGTCCTTGTCGCTGGCGACGTGCAGGGTCAAGGCGTGCTTGTCCTTGATTTCCTTCAGGCGCTCCGGCACCTGCGGACTGATCGCCACCAGCGGCACGCCGCGCCGTTTCAGCGCCGGTAGCAGGTTGCGTTCGTAATAAGGGATGGCGATGTTGCACGCCGGGCAACCGGCGTAGCGGAAGAACACCAGCACTGCGGGCCCCTTGCTCACCAGTTGTTCGAGGCTGAGGCTGCCGCCTTCGACCTTGAGCAGGGTGAACGGATCGACGATATCGCCGGCGCTGATGAAACGCTCGGGGTCGGCCTCATCCACCAGGCGTTGGCGCTGGTCGACGTTGACCTTGAGGGCTTCCGGGGTCCAGGTGCGCAGGCGTTCAGCGTGCAGTTCTGCCAGCAAGTGATTGACGGATTCGCTCATGAAAGGCTCCTGTGTTGGTCAGCCGGCAACGGCTTCGCGGCGTGGTTCGAGAAAGGGGTAGTCGATGTAGCCCTGGTCGCCGCCGACATAGAAGCTGGCTTCGTCCGGTGTATTGAGCGGCGCTTCTTGGCGGAAGCGCTCGACCAGGTCGGGGTTGGCGATGAACAGCCGGCCAAAGGCGACGAAATCGGCGCGGCCCTGCTCGACGGCCTGGCGCGCGCTGTCGCGGTCGAAGTCGCCGGCGAGGATCAGCGGGCCGGTGAACAGCTCGCGCAGGGTCGGCGCCAGGCGGCGCGCGGGCGGGGTGGCATCCGGCTCGATCAGGTGCAGGTAGGCGATGCCGCGCTGGTGCAGTTCGCGGCCGACATGGCTGTACAGCGCCAGCGGGTCGCTGTCGCGGATGCCGTCGTATTCGACGTTCGGCGAGATGCGCACGCCCACCCGCTCGGCGCCCAGCTCGGCGATGGCGGCATCGACGATTTCCAGGAGGAAGCGCGTGCGGTTTTCCACGCTGCCGCCGTAGCGGTCGTCGCGCTGGTTGGCGCCGTCACGCAGGAACTGGTCGATCAAGTAACCGTTGGCGGCATGGATTTCCACGCCGTCGAACCCGGCGCGTCCGGCATTGCGCGCGGCGAGGCGGAAGTCTTCGACGCGCTGGGCGATTTCGCCGGTTTCAAGGGCGCGGGGCACCGGGAAGGGCTGCTGTCCGCTGGGCGTCGCGATTTCACCGAGCGCGGCGATGGCCGACGGCGCCACCGGCAGCAGGTTACCCGGCAGGCGGTGCGGATGCGCCTTGCGCCCGAGGTGGAACAGTTGCTGGAAGATCCGCCCGCCTTCGGCGTGCACGGCGGCGGTCACCGGCTTCCAGGCCTCGACCTGGGCGTCATCGTGGATCGCCGAGCCGCCGGGGCGGCTGACGCTTTCGGCGGACACATGGGTGGCCTCGGAAATAATCAGCCCGGCGCTGGCGCGCTGGCGGTAGTAGGTCGCGACCCGCGGCAGCGGCTGGCGGGTCTGTTGGTCGGAGCGGGCCCGGCCCAGCGGGGCCATGACCACGCGGTTGGCCAGGGTCAGGTTGCCCAGCGGTGCGTTGCTGAAAAGACTCATGAATGACTCCTGCTCAGGGGGAAACGGGTTCAGTGGGTGGCCAGTTCACGGGCCAGGACGAAGATGCCCTCCATGCGCCAGTGCTGGTTTTCGTAGCGCGGGTTGGTGGCGAATTCGTCCCAGCCGGAATCCCGGCGGTATTGGCCGACCAGGCCGCTGGCGAGCACCTGCGCCGGATCAAGGCTGACCGGCTGCTCGCAATCGGGGTGCACGTAGAGCGCGTCGCTGTGGCAGTACAGCTCGCACATGAAACAGGTCTGGCAGGCCGACTGATCGGCAATGCGCGGCTTGCCGTCGCTGCCCACGGCGAGGACGTTGCTGGGGCACGCCGTCACGCACTGGCTGCAGCCGTTGCAGCGGTCGCTGAAGATCAACTCGATCATGCCGGCACCTCGTTCGCGTGAAGGGTGGCCAGCGCATCGCGGCGCACCCAGGGCGTGTCCAGCCCGGCGCTGCGCAGATGGACATCGAAACTGGCGAGGCGGGTTGGCGCGTCGCTGCGCTGGTGCATGCCGCGGCTTTCCTTGCGCGCCAGGGCGCTCTGGTAGCACCAGCGGGCGCTGGCCAGCAGCGCCGCGGTTTCCCGCCAGTGCAACAACGCGGCGGGATCGTCGACGCTGCGCTGCTCGCGCAGGCGGTCCCAGTGGTTTTCCAGCACGCCGAGGGAGCGTTGCAACTGCGCGCCGCTGCGGAACAGGTTTTTGTCGTAGGGGTGCAGTTCGTCCTGGATGGCGCGGACGGTCTTGCGGTGATCGTCCCCGGCATTGCCAGATTTCAGGAGTCCGGCCTGTGCCACGCTACGTACCACGGTATCTTTCGCCGGCTGCGCCAAGGCATGCCGTGCCGCGCCGGCGCCGGCCCACTGGCCGCTGGACAAGGCCCAGGACGAATTCACCGCGCCGCCGCCTGAGATCGCCCCGGTCACCGCTTCGCGACTGGCCGCGTCGCCCGCGGTGAACAGGCCGCGCACGCCGGTCTGGCAGTCCTCATCGACAATTCGCAGGCCGCCGACACCGCGGATGGTGCCTTCGCCGTGCAGCGTCACCTGGAATTTGTCGCGGTACGGATCGATGCCCTGACGATCGAACGGCAGCATCAGGTTCGGCTGCACATACGGCAGGCGCGCGCGGATGTCTTCGGGAATACGGTCCAGCCGGCAGAACACCGGGCCTTGCAACAGCGCGCGGGCGAGGGCGTCGTTGAAGCCCGGGCCCTGGGTAATTTCCAGCTCACGACCGGCCGCGTCGAAATAGCGGCCGAAGCTGTAGACCATCGAGCGGGTCATGGTGCTGCCGGCCGGGGCGATGCAGTAGTAGTTGGAAAACTCCATCCCCGACAGCTCGGCGCCGGCCTCGACGCCCATCAGGTAACCGTCGCCGGTGTTGGTGTGGCTGCCCAGCAGCCGCGAAAGAAAACCGCAGCCGCCGGTGGCCAGCACCACCGCCGGCGCGCTGACCTGCCACTCGCGCTTGGCCTGGCGCTGCCAGCCACGCGCGCCGGCCAGTTCGCCGGCATCATTCTTCAACAGCTCCAGCGCCGGACTCTGGTCCAGCACGGTGACGCCGTGCTCCAGCGTCAGTTGGCGCATGGCCCGCATATATTCCGGGCCGCGCAAGGCGCGGTACTGCTTGTTGCCGCGCTCGTCGCGAGGAAAACCGTAAAGGCGGTCCAGTTGCGGCAGCGATTGCCAAGTGGTGTCGAGAATCCGCGCCATCCAGCGCGGATCGCCCAGCGCTTCGGCACTGAGGGTGCGTTTCTCGATCGCCGCTTCGCGTTGTTCAGGCGGCACCCACCAATGGCCGGGGCCGGCGGTGGCGGTCACGCCGCTGGTGCCGCAGTAACCCTTGTCGGCAAGAACCACCTTCGCGCCCTTGCGCGCCGCGGCAACCGCCGCCCAGGTGCCGGCCAGGCCGCCGCCGATCACCAGCACATCGGCGCGCAGGTGGAGCGGGGCGGGGGCGTTGTGAAACAGGGGAATCATGGATGCGCAGGCTCCTGCAGAGGTCGTTGGGGGACGGCCTCCGCCAGGAGTGGGGTCGGGTCTGGTAGAACGATATGCCTGCGTTCGGCGCGAGGGAAAGGCTTTTTGGTTCTAAGCTAATTATGTGAGTTTGGTATTTATTGACTTCTTAAAATTACATTTGGTTATTTTGTGCCGGCCATCGCCAGAGGCCGTCCAGCAGCGGGAATGACTGCTGTCTTTTTGCTATCATCGCTCTACAACGAGAGCCTGCGGATATGAAGGCTGCTGACACAAGGATCGAAGGTAATGGCGTTATTCGTACAAAAGCCGGTTTTCTGGAACACCAACAACTACGTGGCCCCCTCTGGCGCCTTTGCCACCAGCGGCTATCCCAAGGAAAACGGCTACGGCCACGAAGAGTGGAACAACTCCCCGCGCTTGTTGCTGCGGCGTGGCGCTGAGCGCTTCCGCGTCTTCCACACCGAAGGTTTTGGTACTGCGCCGCTGATCGACAACGCCGGCCAGACCTTCGTCTTCATGACCGCCGCGCACAACGGCATCCTGCAACTGGTCGGCATCGCCGGCAACGCCGTCGGCCTGTTCGATGAGCGCCTCCAGGCCCAGCGCGAAGAAATCGTCCAGAAGCTGGCCCTGAACGACCTCTGGGAAGAAGCCTGGGCCGTCACCAAAGTACGCAGGATCCACGAGGATGACCGCCACCACTTCCTCAAGAACTGGAAACAGCACCTGCACTGGATCCCCAACTGGGTGTGCCCGGACGATTACTTCTGGTGGTTCGATGAGCCCGTGACCCTCGACCCGAGCGTCGTCGGTGGCAAGCAGAAGAGCTACACCGAGCTGGACCTGGCGCTGGTTGGCCGGATCATGGATGCGATCCCGCAGGAGCAACGCGGCGACAAATGGGTCCGCCTGATGGACGCCATTCAATGTGCGCCCACTGAACCCGTGGCGGCTTCGGAGCGGGATGAGTTGCTGGAGGGCACCGAGCACGTTACCGAGGTCATGGCCCAGATCCAGGCCCGACGCGGGCGCGGGAAATTCCGCCAGGACTTGCTTGAGGTCTGGGGCAGCGCGTGTGCTGTGACGGGGTTGGCCTGTACCGAAGTGTTGCGCGCTTCACATATCAAACCCTGGGCGGAATCGACGGCGAAGGAACGGCTGGATAGCAGCAATGGCCTGCTGTTGGCGGCGAATCTGGATGCGCTGTTCTATCGCGGGTTGATCAGTTTCGATTCACGCGGGCAGATGTTCGTTTCGAAGCGCCTGGGCGAGGCGAGTTGCGCGGCGTTGGGGCTGCCGCGCGGGTTGCGGTTTGTGCCAGAGGGGGTGGGGGACTACCTGGATTATCATCGGGAGCAGGTGTTCCAGCACTGACGGTGGTTGCGTGGGCTGGGTGCTTCATCCAGCCCGTTTCGCAACGCATTGGCTGTCACTGGTAACGCCCTGAAACATAACGGTCATCGCCACCTGCCAGCATCTCGGCGCCCGCCGCCAAAAGGTTGATGACCCAGGTGATTTCCGCCCCACCCCGCAAGCAGTTCCTGATCCGCTCGACGGACCTCAGTGCCGACGAGTTCGGCGCGCTCTTCACCCGGATGTTCGGCAGCCTTTATGCCCATCTGCCGCGCCTCGACCGCAAGGTAGTCATCGCCGGGGTCTATGGCCGCTACGAGGGCGTCAGCTTCCGGCGGATGAGTTACCTCGGCGATTTCACGACGCAATTGCCCGATATGGACGACGAGATCACCTTTGTCTTTCCTACGGCGGGGCGGATCGTTTTCGCGCTGGGCGACGATCAGGTGGGTACTCCGCGCTATGGCCTGGCGGTGGAGAAGGCCGAGGTGCGCTCGGTGAGTTTTGTCGATGGCCATCAGCAGTACGGCATTTCCGTGCGGCGCGAGTTGTTCGCCCGGCGGCTGGCGACGCTGCTCGGCAGGCCGGTGATGGACAAGGTGCACTTCCAGCCGTTGGTGGACCTGACTGCCGACAGCTTCCAGGGCATCCGCGCGATTATCTCGATGGCCACCGGCAGTGCGTTCGACGGGCTGATCAATTCCAGCGCGCTGATGCCGCTGCGTCTGCAGGAGATGCTGGTGGACGCGGTGCTGGAGGCCTGGCCGCACAACCACAGTGACGCGTTGCGCGCACCGGCCCCGCAGATTGCGCCGCGTCATGTGAAGCTGGCCGTCGAGTACATCCGTGAGCATCCGGATGCGCTGGTGAGCGGCACCGAGCTGGCGGCACTGAGCAACGTCAGTCTGCGGGCGTTGCAAGACGGGTTCCGGCGTTTCGTGGGCAATTCGATCGTCGGCTATCAGCGACAGGTGCGTCTGGAACGGGCGCATGCGGCGCTGCGGGCGGATTGCGGTCAGTCCATCAGCGAGCTGTCGCTAAGCCTGGGCTTCAGCAACGTGGGACGCTTCTGTCAGTACTTCCAGAATGCATACGGCGTGAGTCCGGCAGAACTCAGGCGGGGCCGCTAGCTCGCCCGGTCGTAAGGCCGGGCTAGCTTTCGGTCAGAACTGATAGCTGGCCTTGAGGCCGCCACTGACACCGTGGCTTTCACCGCCGGCGACGGCACCGACCTCTGCTCCGATGCTCAGGGCATCCAGGCTTGCGGTCAGGCTGAAGGCACCGTTGAATTGGTCGCGGTTGTCGAAGGCTGCGCGTTGCTGGATATCCAGCCCGAGTAGGCGGCCATCGCTTTGCACCTGATGATCGCCGAGGGCATGGTCGTAACTCAGTTCGATGCCCGGCACCAGTTGCCAGCCGCCGCTCAGGCCGAGCGCAGCGAAGGTGGCTTTCACGCCTGCCGTGGCGCTGCGCCGGGTGGCCTGGAGGCCATCGACGTCCAGCGCCAGTTCGCTGCCTTTTTCCTGGAAACCGGAGAGGTCGAGATGGCTGACCCGCAGGCCCAGGCTCGGCTCCAGGGTCATGCCGCTCAATGGAATGCGATAGCCCAGCGCAAGGCTGGCGCCGCTCAATGTCCCGTGGGTATCGCCCTTGGCGCTGCCGAGCCCGGTGCCCAGTTCCCGTTTGCCGTTGTAGTCGAGCCAGCCGGCGTTGATCCCGGCGTCGATGAACAGGCCCTGTTCCAGGCTGCCCGGTGCATAGCGGGCGCCGGCTTTGAGGAAGGTCAGGTCGGTGTCGACATCACCGCTGCTGCTGCCGACGCTGCCACGGCTGTAGCCGAAACCGGCATGGCCGCTGAGCTGTTCGGAGAAGCGTTGGGTCAGGCCGAACAGCGCGCCTTGGGTGTGTTCGTTGCTGCTGGCCGCCTGGGCCGAGCCGTCGGTGCCGAGATAGCCGGCGAGGCCAATGCGGTACAGGAATTTTGATCGTCGCTGAGTGCGCTCAAATGCTGCTAAGCGCCGTAAGTAAAGGTCTGCAGTCCACCCAGCTCTTATCGCATTGTGGTCATTTACAGCGAATAAGATCCATCAGGTATGGCACAAAAGACGAAATCACTGAAATCGGTTTTTGACCACTAGCTCGTCGTGCGCCGGCATTTCCAGCACGCGGCTCTCATGCCGAAGTCCCCTTGCCAGAAAACTGCGTCTGCCTTTGAAGACCACGTGATCACCCAATTATGGGGCTGGCGCTTGTGGCCAAGGCGTACAGGTGCTGGGATTGCCCGTGATGGTATCAGCGGATACTCACTGGCCGAAGATCACGAGATCGCGCCGGCAGGAGCCGAGGACTTGCTGGCGTCCACTGATGTCCTAGTGGGTGAGACGTATGACGCCACTCGATCTGAAACTCTGCGTAACTGGGTCGGGTCGCGCAATCAGTACTTCCACTACCTGAGTGAGCGTTATGACGAGCAGATTGAGACCTCTGCGCTCGACTGTGGACTCAGGAATGGCGCGTAACAGTTAGCGTGGTAGTCAATGGCTGGCCGGAGTGTGTCAAGCTGGTTAGGCCTTAACGCGCATCAGAGATTGAAAACTGGAATCTCACTGCGCCCGGCCTGAATCTGCGGGCATCGGGGGTCCGGTTGCCCCAGTTCACCACTATGTTGATAACCACTACCCAGGCAACCACCGTTGCAAACGGAAAAATAGCGGCAGCTTTGGCAGATGGGATGTTCCACCTTGATGTCGAATGGCTGTTCGAGAATGGCCGACAGCGGTTGTTCGTAGAGATTACCCATTGGATGAGATTTGAAGCAGGTGCAGGAGCACACGTCCCCGTTAGGGTAGATATAGACTTTTGCGGTTGCGGCACCGCAGTTTTTTGTCGTGATCGTTCTGCCGAGTTCGGCAATGGCATCGTCGCCCAATGCATCCAGCCGACTGAAGTCGTACATTGGAAATGCCAATATGCGTGTCCTGTAGGTTTTTTCCCTCAAAGCGTAAACATGCTGGTTCCATACCTGGCTACAGACTTCCATGCCTGATGACGCGCGTCCTGCATAAGTCGCCCGCTTGATCGCAATATGAGTCAGTCCCAAGGCATCCAGAGGTCGGATGAAGTCTTCTATTCGCTCGAAGAAATCGAGGTCGATGACGGTGGCTGACACACTGCACGAAATACCTTCTGCTCGCAGGGTGGAGAGTGTCCGGAGTGCCCGTTTGTAGGTGCCCCTACCGCGGACTCGGTCATGCTCAGCTTCTGTACCATCCAGAGAAATCTGTACTGACAGTGCTGGATGATTGGCCCATCGCTTAAGGGCGTGTCTTTTGTAGAACGATGTCACCCCGTTGCTGTTGATCTTGGTCTGCTCTCCGAGTGAAAGACTGGTTTCCAGAATACTGTCGAAATGGCGATGTAAGGTAGGTTCTCCGCCAGTCAGCAGGATCAGGCTACCTGCAAAGTGGCGGTGGATCTGCGAGAGAGTGTCGAGGATCATCGTCCTTTCGGCAGTCTCATCGCGATAGGGTGAAGAGTCCCGGATGCAGTGGCTGCATGCAAGATTGCAGCGTTCAGTCAGGACGAAGTAGAACTGTTCCATTATTCGAGCTCGAGATAGGGGCGTGGCTGCAGGTCAACGTCGAAATCCTTCTGCGCGGCGTTCACCAAATGATTCACGAGCGAATGCAGTGGAGCTGTTTCGATGAGCGATACTGGGTTCTGGAAAGGCTGGCGGACATAGCTTTCCAGCAGTGAGGCGAATTTTTCGTCCTGTTCTTGGCGCAGCAGCCAATCCTTCAGCGTGAGCGGGTATAGCCCCACGGCCAAATGACCCGAGTGTTGAGCCTCTGTGCGAGTGAAGTGCCAAACGCCGCGAGGGCAATAAAAAACATCACCCTGTTCGAGCAGTACCGAAGACCATCCTGTGGCATCGGTGTCGATCAGCGGAACTGCCTGATGGCGGATGGCTTTTGACAACACATGCTGATCGCTACGGTAGTACCAGCGTTTGCTGCCGTGAGTCTGGAGCACCAGCACATCATGCCTGTCAAAGTGAGGATTGACGCCTGTTTGATGTGCAGCCGTGTAGTAGCCATTTATGCTGACGCGGGTGTTCAGTTCTTCAGCGAGTTTGTCGCTGAAGTCTTCCAGTCGTGGGCTGTGCTGCTGGATATTATCGAACACCAGGGTGCCACCTCGGGCAATCGCGTGCAACATCTTCTGTTTGTTCAGAATGTTGTTCTGGTTGTTCGAATAGCGGTCTACATCGTCGATAAGGTTGTATTTGTGGATGGTGTTGTTATGGTTTGTGATACGCACTTTCGGGTACAGCAGTGTGTTGCTATTGAGAATCTGATTGAAGGCCTGCATGTCGAATAAATCGGAGAACTTCTCTCGGCTCCCTTTGATGTGCAGGGGAGCGCGGTCGAAATAGTCGTTCAAAAACTGTTGTTTGCTGATGAGTTCAAACACGAAGCTGAAGATTGTCATGGTGTAGGGCTCTAAGCAGGCTTTTTTATGAGCGTGATACCCGAATCGGTCAATTTTTGCAGTTGGGTCGACGGCAATCTGTCTTCAATGTGACTGATGTCGATTTCCGCCAATGCTGGGAGCTCGAATAGCCAGTCCGGCAGATGCCGTATGTGAGTTCTGGCAATGCCCAGATAGCGCAGGTGTCGGGCATTTGCCAACTGTTCGGGCAATGCCTTAATAGGGTTAGCTCCCAGGTTGAGCCGTTCGATCTCCGTCTGCTGAGCATGCCATTCGATGTCACGGAATCTGTTGCGGTAGAGGCTCACGTGTTTCAGGCGGTAGCGTGCCACTGTTGGCCACTGCCATTCCTCTAGGCAGTTCTTGTGAACCAATAAGGTATGCAGCGATGGGCTCGCAGCTGTCAGGTCTAGCGTTGTAAGCCCATTCGCTCCCAAGCTGATCCAGGCGCAGTTAGGGAATGCAGCAGCCACGCCTCGCAGGCTCAGGCAGTTGCTGTTCAACTCCGCTGCCAGCACGCTGGGTGAAGCAGGCATGCGCATTATCTTGTTGTCTGTGAGGCGTGCATGATTGAGTTTGAGGACATGAGGAGCAAGCGAAAGAGCCGCTCGAAATATGCGGTCCATTTGCGCGAAGGGAATCTCGTGGAGCAGGCTAGATCCTGTCTCTCTGTCATCAAAATCAAGCAACTTGCAGCTGGAGTCCCACAAAGGCGGTCTCCCCATCAATTCGACTAGGTGATCCCAATTTTTGCAGGGAGAGAAGATGTTTGTTTCCAGCGCATCGGCAATCTGCGCCGCAATCCGTTCGGCGGTATCCAGGTCCAGCTTCATGGGCAGAATGTTCAGGCCCGAGAGGAAATAGAACAGCTTTCTCAGTTTTATGTGGATGGGATAGTGCGGAGAAACAAACTCATCCGAAATATGACGATCACCTTTAAGCAGAATGAAGATCCGCTGTCCTGCTAAGGATTGCGTATCTCGCCAGTGTTGAATCATCCGAAACTGTTCAGATGGCAGGTCGTTATCACCCAGAATAGGTAGCACTAGCAAGATCGTAGTTTGCGCCCCAAGCGTCGGATAGCTCGTACCCTCATGAGTGTTGGTATCGAGCAACTGAATACAGGGCGGGATGCGATACCCACGAGATGCGAGGGCGTTGCTAAATTGGTTCAGAAGCGGTGAAGTCGATGGCAAGCCTGAAACAATCTGCAGATCGCCCGCTCTACCATCGACGCGGTGGACTTCCGCGTTAGTCACGCAGGTCTTTGTCGCAGTGATCTGCTTCTTTCCACAAGCCAAACATCGCTTCGAAGTCGGAAAGCGTACTCTGATCCAGGTCACTCAATTTAAGCGTCTGGCGTTTGACTTCGGTCGCTTGATCCAGCGCTGAGAACTGCATTTCAGTTTTTTTGGCTTGCATCACGAGTGTCCCTTATCGGATTGAGCTGGGTATGAATGCACGATGTTAGGCCGTATTGGATCCCTCTGGCAACTGGTCGAGCGTCTGAGCTTGAACGATTATTTCGCGGGCGGGAGGGGGAATTTTGCCAAAATGAGCGTTCCGCATTCGCCATGGTTGAATAGCATGGAGGTGCTCTCGACCCAGCGGCATTTGAGTGCGAGCGTGTGAATCAGAGGTTTAAACGAGTCGTAGAGCATGATGTGCGGGCTGGCGCGGCAGATTGGAAAACGCTAGATTCGACTGCTTGCTGGATGCATCCTGAGTTTCAGCGTTGACGTTTTTCTGACAGCTGCTTGAGAGGGGAGCTCGAATTGCAGGGAGAGAGGTGAAACCTAACTTTTGATCTGCTTGAGAATTTCACACGCACAGATAACCTCAAGAGTCGCGCCTTGAGTTTCAAAGCCTAATGCATCAGCAGCTTAATTCTGGATGAAGGGGCACTGCTCTCAGCGGCCAAGATCTAAAAGGGATTTTCGATGACTCAGTTGGCAGTTAACCACCTCCCAGCCAAAGCTTGGCTGACTGAATTTCTGCTCACCCGAGCCCTGTTCAAAGGGCCCAGTGGCCTACCACTTTACAGCTACCATGTTACTGAGGACGAGTATTCTGGGCTGGCGGCAATGCTCAAGAAGGCTTTGGCAGCTGATAGCCCTACTCATGAGCTTTATGTAGCGGCTTGTTTTTGCTTGTTCGTCAGTGAGAACTACCGCCGACATTACGACGGTAACTGGTCATGGCAGGGGCCTGAGTCCCGGATAGGTGTGACCCTTTCCCCACAGCAGCACGCTAGCCTCACTAGCAAGGGCCTCGGTTACTGGAAGCGTGAAGTACGCACTCGAGAGCAAGGTCGGGACTGGCTCGGAACATTGTTTACAGAAGGTGGACTGCCTTGGCCGCTGCTTAGTAGCGAATCCCATGGATTTGGGCGGGCAGTACGCCGAGGAATCAAGCACTTCTATCGGACCGAGGGCCACCGGCGTACTACTTCCGATTTGCTTGCCGACTTTGAAGACGAACTGCCGCTGTCATTCCGGAATCTTGAAACTCGAACGCTCCTCGCTGGCATCGTCGATCAATTGATGGCGCTGGTCGACCGTTACCCGATCAAAGATGAAGCAGACCCGGCTGCCTATCTGGACAGAGTCGATCCGCATTGGCACGAAGCGTTTCCTATACCGCTGGACGAAACCAACGCGCGTCATCTGCTCAACGAATGGCTGCGTGACGCTGGCATCAAAAGACAGGAGCGCAAAGAGGCGTTGGCCAAAGCCAAAGCCTTCACCTGTGAGCATATTCAGCAAGGGCAGTTGCCGTATTGGACAGTCTTAACCGAGCTCAACCTGCCTCCAGAAACGGTATTGCCGATCGACGTCTCCTCTCTTCGCAACACACGCCTTGAACTGGCTTATTTTGAAGGTGAAACGTTACTCGAGCGAGGTCCGGCAGTGTATGCACAGCTGGCGGAGCAAGGGGTGAAAATCCGTTTTGCCAACGTGCAGGTATCGCTGCGGCGTCGACTCTTGGATAAGCCTGTGAGCTTGCGGGTAATGGAGAACGGCGGCACCGTCCACACTTTCGTTTTTGAAAATAGTGCGCTCGATTATCAAGACGTACCTCTGGTGTTCGAATGCAGAGCTGACCGCTGGCACTTGGTGGCGACATCAAGCTGCAAACTAGCCAGCAGCAAAGTTCGGATACGGGTCCCTGAGCGCTTCAGCGTCAGTCATTCGGTACCGGCAACTGCCCCAGTGGTCACAGACTCCGAGGGTGGAAAGTGGATTGAGGCGACTGGGGATCTGATCCTCAGGGATGATAGCGAGCGCTACGAGATACGTCCGGCGCAGCCAGGGGGCGATGTCGCGCCTTTGGTGCTGACCGGTGTTTACGCTCTATTCGAGTGTTCGCCATCTACCGTTTATTTGGGCTGGCCGGTATTGGAGTTACCTGAGGGTAGTCCCTACCGTAGGGATGAGCTGTCGGAATACGCTAACGGCCGGTTGCTTGATCGGCGTGATGCTCCAGTTTTTGGCGCGATTAATTACACCGTGCGAAGCCGCAAAGGAGAAACACTGCTGCGGCGTCGGTTCGGCGTGTTGCCCCGAGGACTCGCGCTCGGACTTATTCCTGCGTACGGTCGGCGCCCTGCCCGGTTGCTAGTGAAGAATGCCGGAGAGTTGGCGCTGCAGGTATTGGGTGAAGGGCTACTCTGCATGCGTAGCGAGGGTGGCTACCAGATGGAACTGAGCGCTCAGCAATGCCCGCAAGTTTTTACTTTGCAAGTCGGCCCCGCAACGAATCCCGTGGAATTGAGCTTGCCGTTTCCGTATCAAGGTGCCCGCCTGCTCGATGCCAAAGGCCAATCTATCGCTGCCAAGGCTTTGAACCTAGCCGAGCTGGTCGGGTATCGCCTTCAGCTTAGTTCCGGCTTGCCACAGGGGCAGATGTTTTATCTACAACTTGAACTGATGTGCCGGGAGCAGTCCCGACCAAAAAGAGTGTTCGCCCTTCGCGTCGGGCAGATGCCTACCGTCCTCAACCTCTTCAGTTATGTCGCCGATCTTCACACCATGCTGGCTGCAGTCGATGAGCAGGACGCCTATGTTCACTTGACCGTCGAAACCGAACAGCCATTGATGCAGCTGGATATCAGAAGGTACGGCGGCAGGGTGCTGATGGAAGAAGCCACTGCCTTCTACGTTTGTGGCGTAGAAAGTACCAACATCATTGATGGCGCTCGGGCCGAAGCAATGCTGCTATCCGACCCTAGGAAGTCGCCTTTGCAGCTGATTGAAAAGACCAGTGAAGGGGTGGGAACTGGGTGCTTTTCTATCCCTCAGCCGATGATGACTGACGGCCCTTGGTTAATTTACCCTGGTAAGGAATCGCCCATTCAATTCCGGCCTCAGCTCTATTTGCCTGCCTGTATGAGCGTGCCCGCTGATAAGCAGGTTCGCTCCCTGCACCATGCCGCCCAGATATTTCATCCGATCCACTGCCCTGAGGCAATAGAAGAGCAGATAAAGGCGATGGCGACAGACTTTGGCCACAACGGCTGGCAATACCTGGCCGATTTGAAGCGTCAGTATGCCCATCTGCCATTGTCCTCATTCGAAGCTT
Organism: Pseudomonas sp. 5P_5.1_Bac1; assembly: GCF_025466015.1. Taxonomy (NCBI): domain Bacteria; kingdom Pseudomonadati; phylum Pseudomonadota; class Gammaproteobacteria; order Pseudomonadales; family Pseudomonadaceae; genus Pseudomonas; species Pseudomonas sp. 5P_5.1_Bac1. The sequence goes on from NZ_JANLNX010000108.1 coordinate 249,692, forward strand.
GGAAAGCCCTGGCCAGAAACCCTCAAGCACTGGGGTTGGCGGTTTTCAGGCTGGAAATGGACGAAGGATTTTGCGCTCGCATCGCCGATGAACTGGCGCTCATGTGGGAAACCGTACCCTTGCCCACGTGGGCCCATGCCTATCAAGTATTTGCCGAAGGTATCAGGTTGACGGGGCTGCCGACGGAACTGGTCGACCGGCTGGTGAAGGACCGCGCCATCGTGTTGCGCTACATCGTTTCCGGTTTCGACTATGTCGGCAATTATCTCGGTACTGGAGACTGTACCGAACTCAGGCGCCTGCCAGCCGAAGACATTTTGCCGATGTGGTACCAGGACTTGCGTCGTTTTCATGCGGCTAACTCCGACTGGCCAAATGTGCTCGGAGAAGCGTTGGCGAATTGGGTCGAGGCTCGACAGTTGCCGCAACGCGTCAAGTCATTGTCTTTGACCGAATACACGGATGCGGTCACCTACTTGCCAATCTTCATGGCCTACGTGACCGCAGGCAAAGCTTCGGTGAACGATCTCGGTATTCCACCCGCTCACTTCAAGTTTGCCGCGCGGTGGCTGGCCGATTTTGATCGACACGGATGGTTCAACCCGGTACATGCGCTCACCGTCTCTTATTTACTTGCAACCCATTACTGATAGCTAGGGAACTGCCATGCGTAACTTCACTGATCTTGTCGAGCAAACCCTTGACCGTACGCGTGAGGCGACCTTGGGTGTACTCGGTATCAATGATGGGGGGCTACGGCGTCATTTACACCAAAGTCTGAGTTCCGAGCTGGGGGCGGAGGGCTGCCTGCTCGCTCCTCCGGTGTTCGAACATACCTTCGGCTGGCATGAAGCTGGCTTGCAACTGCAGGATCTTCAGGCGGAGAAACTGCTCAGCGCTGAACTCCTTGAAACGCTGGCGACAGCACCGGCCTACGTCTTCCCCAAGACTGCGCGGCCCTATATCCATCAGGTGCAGGCCTGGCGCTCCTTGCTCAACGAAAAGCCGCGTTCGGCTATCGTCACCACGGGCACCGGCTCTGGTAAAACCGAGTGCTTCATGGTGCCGATTCTGGAGAACTTGATTCGCGAGCATCAGCTCACCAAACAGGCTTTGGTCGGTGTGCGCGCTTTATTTCTATACCCTCTGAACGCCCTAATCAATTCGCAACAGGAGCGCCTGAACGCTTGGACTCAGCGCTACGGGAACAACATCCGCTTTTGCTTGTACAACGGCAAAACACCGGACAAGGCTTCGTATGTTCGCAATGAGCAAAAGCTGAAGCAGAACCAGATTCTGTCCAGGGAGTTGCTACGCCGCGAGCCCGCTCCGATCCTGATGACCAACGCGACAATGCTCGAGTACATGCTGGTCCGCCAAGTTGACAGCCCGATACTGGAGATTTCCCGCCAGAGTCAGTCGCTACGCTGGATTGTCCTCGATGAAGCACACACCTACGTCGGTTCGCAGGCTGCGGAACTGTCCATGCTATTGCGCAGGGTAGTACATGCTTTTGGGCGCAGCCCAGAGCAACTGAGGTTTGTCGCCACTTCTGCAACCATTGCCGGGCCTGAGGCCACCGACCGCCTGCGCCGCTATTTGGCGCGCTTGGCTGGAGTTGCGGAAGAGCAGGTGGATGTGATCGATGGCTCGCGTAAATGGCCAGATTTGCCTGACGCGAGCAGCCATCAAGCATTGAGCCTCGCCAGGCTGCAGGCCATACAGCCGGCGGAAGAAGTGTCCAATGAGCGCTATCAGGCGCTGTGTGATCATCCGATTGCAAGACAACTACGTCACGCCGTCGTGAGCTCAGGGAAGCCGCTCGGGTTGAACGACCTTGTCGGTGAAGTGTGCGCGCAGTTTGATAGCACTACGCTCGCCGCGCAGCAACGTGAAGCGCTGCAGTGGCTTGATGTTTTGACCGGCACTCGCCCGGCGGCAAACCAGCCGCCGTTTCTTAAGTTACGTATTCACATGTTTCAGCGGATGCTGCACGGATTGTGGTCATGTATCGATCCGCAATGCACCAGCAAGTCCGAACATTTGCAGGATTGGCCGTTCGGCAATGTTTATGTATTGCAAAAGGTACGCTGTGAGTGCGAAGCGCCGGTATACGAGATCGGCTTCTGCGAAGAATGCAAGGCGCCTCACCTCTTGGCCGAAGACCGGGATGGTCAGTTGCTGCAGCCGCGCGCCTTTGCCGGGGATGAGTTTGCGCTGAATCATGACGACGCCGATGAAGGCGAGGGCGGGAATACTGGCCCGTTGAAAAGAGTGCGAACGCCTGCCCAGCGTTTGGTGATTGCAGGCGGAGCCAGTCTTGCGGGTCCATTCCAACGCCAGCCACTCGACCTCGTTACGCAGAAACTAGGCTCTGTAAACGCGCAACGGTCCTTGGATATTGCGATCGCCACCGAAGGCCGGGATGAAAGCGTCAATGGCCCTGAAATCTTCGCCTGCTGCAGCGCCTGCGAGCATGCAGTGTTCGGTTCTAGCCGTTTTCTGCGCCGCGCCTATCTAGGGGCGCCTTTCTATGTGGCCAACGCTGTGCCAACCTTGCTCGAGTTTTGCCCGGATCCCGAAAAGAGCGACACAGAGGGGCGCTCCCCGGAAGAGCTGCCGGGCCGTGGCCGTAAACTGATTACTTTTACCGATAGCCGCCAGGGCACCGCGCGCATGGCGGTGCGCATGCAACAGGAGGCCGAACGTTCGCGACTGCGCGGCCTGGTGTTCGAGACCCTGAGAAACGCTCAAGCCAAGGCTGATTCGCAACCGCAGAATGTGCCAACTGGCAGCCCGGAGCAGTTCCTCGCCAACGCCGCTGCGCTGGATGCGATCGGCATGGTGGTAGAGGCGGCCAAACTCCGTCAAACCGCAGCAGAGATGCAAGCTGGAGTATCCGCTACATCGACCGTTGTTTCGTTGACCTGGTCCGAGATCCTGCAGGTGTTGGCGGCAGCCAAGGATATCGACCCCTTCATCCTCAGATACAACCGCCAAGCTAACCGTGCATTGTTCGATGGCCATGAAGGCGGCGTCACCATGGCGCGTCTCCTGATGAGTCGTGAGTTCTCTAGACGACCGAAATTTCAGAACAGTTCCGAAACCCTTGGGCTGATCCAAATCGGTTACACCGGACTGGACAAGGTCGCAATCACCCCACCACTTTGGACCGCTACTCCAGCTTATGTCGCCAGTGGCCCGGCACAGGCACCCCGTACCGCATTGACGCTGCAGGACTGGCGCGACTTTCTGCATGTGGCTCTGGACTTTTTCGTGCGGGAGAACACCTTTATCTCGATGGAAAGCAAGATGCGCCGCTGGATGGGCAGCCGTTTCAGCCCCAAAGCACTGTATGCGCCGACCAGCGATGTGCAGGAGAGCAGCACCGTCAAAAAGTGGCCACAAATAAAGCCTCACAGCGCGCACCGATTGGTCAAGTTGCTGGAAGTGGCAACCGGAATGGACCGGCGCGCCCCCGGCGACGCCGCAACAATGGGCAGCTGGCTAGAGGCCGCTTGGGGTGCTTTGGTCGGTGCTCATATTCTCGAATCTTCAGACACCGGCTACCGCCTGAAGCTTGAAACCCTGAATTTTTCATTGCCAACCAAAGCGTGGGTTTGCCCGATTACCCATCGGCTGTTGGAAACAACGTTTCGCGGGCTCACCCCTTATCTGCCGCGAACTGTAGGCACGCAGAATTATCACTGCGCCCGCGTCAATCTTCCTGACTTCGTTACGCTGAGCCCGGATGCCAGCTCGGAGCCTAAGCAACAGCAAGTTCGCAAGCTCGTCAATGCCGACGCCACTGTTGCAGACCTCCGCCAGAAAGGGCTGTGGAGCGACATCTGCGACCGCACCTTGGAGGGTGGCTTCTACTACCGTGTCGCCGAGCACTCTGCCCAACAGTCTGCAGAGTTGCTCGACAAGTATGTAGAGCAGTTTAAGCGTGGCGATATCAACGTGCTGAACTGTTCGACCACCATGGAAATGGGTGTGGATATAGGCGGTATTTCCGCAGTGGTGATGAACAACCTGCCACCGCATCCAGCCAACTATTTGCAGCGAGCTGGCCGCGCCGGGCGGCGTAACGAGGCACGCGCCATTGCCTATACGCTATGCAAGGCCGACCCGCATAACCAGCGTGCGTTTGCCAACCCCAAGTGGCCGTTCGTTACAGCTATTCCGGCGCCCGCTATCACGTTGAGCTCGACGCGTATCGTGCAGCGGCATGTTAACTCGCTGTTGCTAGGCATATTTTTGCGGGCGCGCAGCAGCTCCGACGGTGACCGCACCAAGCTGACCTTGCACTGGTTCTTCGGCTCGGACAGCTCGCCCTGCCAGAACATGGCAGGGTGGCTGCAGGCTTGCCCGGATGAATACGCGCCAGCTGTGCGTCAGCTTGTGGCAGGCACCAGCCTCGCAGGGCGGGCCATGAACTATGTGGTCGAGAGCACCCTCGTCGCGCTCAACGCTTTGGAGCAGCGCTGGCTGGACGAGTACCGCAACCTCAACGAAAAAATCCAGGGTGCCAAGGACGATGCCTATAAGCGCGCGTTGACCTTGGAGAAGCAGCGGCATGAGGGCGAGTACTTACTACGCGATCTTGCTTCGCGCGCGTTTTTGCCGGGCTATGGCTTCCCGACCGATGTGGTCGCCCTAAAGACGTATAACATTGAAGACTTCGTGCAAGAGCGCAAAGAGAAAGGAGGCAGTCGCGAAGATAGCTTAGCCAGTAGCCGCGAAATGCCCTCGCGCGGCCTGAACATAGCCATTCGCGAATATGCACCGGGTGCGCAAATCGTCATCGACGGTCGTGTGTTTCGCTCGGCCGGCGTCAGCCTGCAATGGCACGCCAATGGCGAGATCAACGAAGCACAGAAATTCGACCTGGCCTGGCGTTGCCCGGAGTGCGGCAACAGCGGCATGATCGAGAACGCCTATGCCAACAGCGACAATGTGCGCTGCACCCATTGCAGTACCTTGATCCCCGCCGAGTTACGTCGCCGCGTGCTTCGCCCCGCCGGTTTTGTCACTGACTTTTACGAAGAGACTACCAACGACGTCACTTCGCAGAAATTTATCCGCGTCGAGGAACCGCGCATTCAGCTGAACGGGGAAATCAGCGCCTTGCCCGATCCTCGCTGCGGATTCTTCCACTTCGGCCACGACGGCACGGTTTTCCATCACTCGTCCGGTGAACACGAGCAAGGTTACGCCGTATGCTTGAGTTGCGGGCGGGCAGAATCGATGCTCCCGGGAGCGGAAGTACCTCGAGGCCTACGCGCCGACCAGCAACATCGGCCGGTCGGCGGGCTGGCTGGCAGCCGAAAGGACAAAGACTGCTCCGGGGAGGCGGTGACCCATCAAGTGCACCTGGGCTACCAGATCCACACCGACGTGCTGGAGCTATACCTGCGTAATCCACTGACCGGTCAATGGTTGCCCGACTCAGCCGATGGCCGAGTCGTCGCTGCGACCTTAGGCGCTGCGCTCAGAGACGTAATCGCCGACCAGCTCGGAATCGTCAGTACTGAAATGGGTTTTAGTCATAGAGTCGACCGCGACCGCGAAAGCCGTCAGGGCAGGGCGGTGATTCAGCTATACGACGAGGTCAGCGGCGGGGCAGGCTTCGTCCTCGAAGGGCTTAACGACATCACTAGCCTGTTAGCAAAAGCCATGGTGCGCCTGAGTTGTCCGGCCGATTGCGAAACCGTGTGTTCGCACTGCCTCGCTGGGCAAGATAGCCGAGTCGAGCGCGAGGAGCTCGATCGCCGCCTTGCCTTGCAGTGGTTAATCGACGCGGCCTTCGTCGACCATTTGGGTTTGCCGACAGTATTCGATGGAATCCCTGGAGCGCGCTACTGCCCAGTCGGGCCGCTGCGTTATCTGGCCAGTGCATTGAACAGTCATGAGCAGAGTGCTAACCCAGCTCGGCTGCTCTTGTGCTTGCAGGGCGACCCACAAGACTGGGATCTGGACCACCCAAACTTCAGGCAGCAGGTGCTCACCTGGGCAATAGCGGATGGCCTTAAGGTTACCCTTGGCATTTCTAGGGACTGTGCACTGAGCGCCGATCAAAAAAACGTGCTGCTACAACTGGCTCGGATGGGCATAGAGCTCGCTGAGCTTTCTCAAAGCGGCGCCTCGCCCAGCGCGCTACTGCTCGCACAGCTCGACACCGGCAACCTTTGCCACGGCGTTTACGCGAGCGAGGTATCAGCGGCACTACCAGGTGCCGGTTGGCTGAGCAGCCAAGGGAACATCACCTGGGTTGCCACTTGCGCAGTGCCAACGCTGCGAGGCCAGCCGCTCAATACCAATTCGTGGCAGAGCGACACCCAAGCAGCCCGTATAGTTGAAGTTACCTCCGAGCTGGATGGGCCGGTGAATACGTTGAGCAAGCGATTGGCTGCCTTGATCGATAGCAAGATGCCTGAGCTTTCCCAACTGCTGGCGACAGATGAAGCCGTAACCATTAGCTATTCCGATCGGTATTTGAAGTCGCCTTGGTCGCTGATGCTGTTCACAGAATTCGTCAAATTATTTGAAGGGTCCGAGCTCAAGTCTATCTCCGTGGATACCTTGGCCGTAGGCGGTGGCCAGCCTAGCTCATTGATGAGTCATGACTGGCTACGTGCTGAGGACCAGAGAGCTATCATGGCCGAATGGTTGACCCAGCAGGTCGGCATCGAGCCGAAAGTTTCGCTGCTGCATAGTAGCCGCGATGTACTGCACGGCAGGTCCTTAAAGGTGACATGGTGTTCAGGGCGAGTCAGTCAGATTCTGCTGGATCAAGGAATGGGCTATTGGCGCCCGCGCATGCCTTACCGAGATGAGCTGGGTTTCGATTTTCAGGCGACTGCACAGCGACAGATTGACGAGATGGGAGAGAAGCATTCTCGGGCGCAGATGCAGCAGGGTGGGCAGTGGCCGACATATATTAGCTGCATTAACGAGACGTAATCGCGCATTTGGGAACATTGCAGCGGTTCATGGCACGGGGGGAAATTGGCGGGCCTAGTAGTGCAGAGCGGACTGATCATCGGCCAGGACAGCTACAAGTACTGCAAGGGCGAGTGTACGGGTGCTGAGGCGTCAGATCGAAGTGCAGAGAAAGGTTCAGGTGTTATCGACGGATTGGTTGGCATGGCGGATATCGGCGGGCTGATCGCTGAGGCACCAGTTTCAGTCCCGCTGCTTTTGACTGCTGCAAGCATCGGCGTGCAATTGGGCTAGAAAGCTATTCCAGGGCGCCAAGAAAATGTGGCGAAACTGGTAGCCCGTCGGGGTATTGAGCGTGTAGAGCAGGGGGCTGAAGGCTACCCACCTGCAAAACCAGGGCCTTGAAGAC